>JAHBVV010000001.1:0-324392 GCA_019637335.1 Candidatus Hydrogenedentota bacterium
GTATCGCGGCATGACAAGAATGGGCTGGCGCTACTTCAGACCGCTAAAGTGTTACGAACTAACGACAGTGAGCGTTTTGGAGCGCCGACATCTGTGCCGGCAAGGTCGGGGATTCGCCGCAGGCGAAATGCCAGCGCCCCAACACGCGCCCTTTTTAACATTGAAAGCGGCTCATGTGGCGCTCGGATCGAGTTGGAAGTTTAAATGCGATTGCCCTGATTTCCGGGCGGGGGCTGGATGTAGCCAGTGATGGGATAGTTTGCGCACCGAACGCCATGGCGTTACGATAGTCGCCTGGTTGAGGCAGCACGGAGACCATCCCGCCATGAAATCTCATACGATGAACCGCCGTACTTTTCTTGCCGCCGCGGGCGCCGCCGGATTGGCCGCGGCCGCTTCACCATCGGACGGCGCGGCGCAATCCGCGCCCGTTCGCGCGGACTGGCCTCATTTCCTCGGGCCCGCGCGGACCGGGGTTTCGGCGGAGACGGGGCTGCTGAAGACCTGGCCGGAGGAAGGGCCGCCGGTGGTATGGCAGCGGGATATTGGCGAAGGCTATGGCGCGCCGGTGGTGGCGGAGGGGCGGCTGGTGAACTTCCACCGGATCGGCGACGAGGAAATCGTCGAGTGCGTGGATGCGCTGGATGGGGCCAAGTCGCTTTGGCAATACGGCTACCCGACGCGGTACGTGGATCAGTACGGTTACAACGGCGGGCCGCGTTCCTCCCCCGCGATCGCGGGCGGGCGCGTGTACACGTATGGCGCGGAGGGGGTTCTGACGTGCGTGGATTTTGCGACGGGCGCGCTGCGCTGGCAGCGCCCGGTGAACCGCGAGTTTAACGCGCCCCAGGGCTTCTTCGGCGCGGGCAGCGCGCCGGTGGTCGACGGCGGCCTGGTGTTCCTGAATACCGGCGGCCCCGACGGCGCGGGCGTGGCGGCGTTTGACGCGGATACGGGGGAGACGGCGTGGACAGCGAGCAACGACACCGCGAGCTACTCCACGCCCATTGTGGCGGCGCTCCACGGCGAGCGGCTGGCCATTTTCCACACGGGCGACGGCCTGCTGGTCGTGGAGGCGAAAACGGGGATGGAGCGCTACCGCTATCCGTTCCGCTCCGAACTGTACGAGTCGGCGATCGCGGCGACGCCGGTGCTCGTGGGCGATGTGGTGTTTCTCTCGGGCGCGTACCATATCGGGGCGGTGGCCCTGAAGCTTGCGCCGGGCGGCCTGGAGGTGGTCTGGCGCGACGAATTCGCGATGCAGAATCACTGGGCGACGAGCATTTACCACGAGGGGTATCTCTACGGCATGGACGGGCGCCACGAGCGGGGATCGAACCTGCGCTGCATTGAGTTTGCGACGGGAAAGGTGGTTTGGACGGCGGAAAAGGGGCTGGGCCGCGCGTCGTTCATCATGGTGGAGGGGCATCTGATTGCGGTGGGCGAGCGGGGCGATATCGCGCTGATCGAGGCGAGTCCGGAGGGCTACCGGGAGAAGGCGCGGGTGAAGGTGCTGTATTACCCGGTGTGGACGCCGCCTATACTGGCGCGGGGGCGGCTCTATGTGCGGAACGAGCGGAGCAAGCGGGCGATCAAGTGTCTCGACCTGCGGGCGGAGGCGTAGCGCGGGCCTGAATTCCGCCGATTTCGATTCCCCGGAAAGCGCCCGCCAATACTACCTCGGATAGAACGTGACAGAGGTCCATGAGGCGCCGGAGGCGGGCGTCTCGTCTGTCTCGCGATTCCATCTTCCGATCGGGCGCAAGCCCGCCAGGCGTACAACCACGCCACGGCGCCAGCATCTTACTACACAACGAAAAAACCGGGCCGCCGCGCCTATGTCCGCGGCGGCCCGGTGGCCTTGTCTCGTGGTATCGCCTACTTCTTCTTCGGGCGGTAGATGTGCGTGCTCGTGCCATAGACGGCGCCGGCGGCCTCCATCACCGTTTCGCTGAGTGTCGGGTGCGGGTGGATCGTCAGGTCGAGATCGCTCGCGAGCGCGCCCATCTCGATCGCCAGCGCGCCTTCCGCGATCATTTCACCCGCGCCCACGCCGACGATGCCCACGCCGAGCACCTGCTGCGTCTCGGGATCCGTGATGAGCTTGGTCAGGCCCTCGGTCCGGCCCACGGTCGTCGCCCGGCCCGACGCGGCCCACGGGAAGCGGGAGACGTGCACGGCGCGGCCCTGTTTCTTCGCGTCATCCTCGGTCAGGCCGCACCACGCGATTTCGGGATCGGTGAAGACCACCGCCGGAATCGCCTGGGGCTCGAAGGCCGCGTTGTGGCCCGCGATGACCTCCGCCGCCACGCGCCCCTCGGCGGAGGCCTTGTGCGCGAGCATCGCCCCGCCCACGATATCGCCGATCGCGAAGATGTTCGGCTCGGCGGTGCGCATCTGCGCGTCGACCTCGATGTAGCCCTGTTCGTTCACGACAACACCGGTGCTCTTGAGGCCCAGGCCGCTGGAATTCGGCTTGCGCCCGATGCTCACCAGCACCTTGTCATACACCCGGTTCGGTTTCTTGATGCCCTCGCCTTCGAGCACGACCTTGATGCCCGCCTTCTGCTCCTTCATCTCCGCGATCTTGGTGTTGAGCAGGATTTCCTTGAACTGCTTCTCCAGGCGATCGTGAAGCGGCTTCACCAGGTCGCGGTCCGCGCCCGGCAGCAGCCCGGGCATCATCTCCACGCACGTGACTTCCGAACCCAGCGCGGTGTACACCGTGCCGAGCTCCAGCCCGATGTAACCGCCGCCCACGAGGAGCAGGCTCTCCGGGATATCCTTCATCTTAAGGGCGCCCGTCGAATTCATGATCCGGTCGGACTCGATGAGCGGGCCGAAACGCGCCGGGCGCGATCCCGCCGCGATGATCGTGTATTCCGCGGCCAGCTTGACTTGCTTTCCGTCCTGCAGGGTGACGATGATTTCCCGCGGCCCGGCAAAGGTGCCCCGGCCGCGGATGTAGTTAATCTTGCGCGCTTTGCAGAGCTGCCCCAGGCCGCTGGTCATCTGGTGCACCACGCCCTCGGTCGCGGCGCGGACGCGGTCGAGGTCGATTTCGGGCTCGGCGAACTTCAGGCCGAAATGCGCCGATTCGCGGGCCTCGTTAATCACGCGTGCGACGTGCAGGAGCGCCTTCGACGGAATGCAACCGCGGTACAGGCAGGTGCCGCCCGGGTTTTCCTCGACGTCGATCAGGGTGACTTCCAGCCCCAGGTCTGCCGCCATGAACGCGGCCGCGTACCCGCCCGGGCCGCCGCCCAGCACGGCCACCTGTGTGCTCTGATTGCTGCTCATACGCTATCCTTCTCCCCGTGCGGGGCCATTTTCGTGTTGGTCCGCCGGCGCGCCCCCGATGCGGCGCACCCGGCGCGGGTTCCCGTCGTCTCAGGACTCGAGAATCAGTTTCCAGGGGTTTTCCAGCGCCTCGGCCACCCAGCGCATGAAGCGCGCGGCGTCCGCGCCGTCGATCAGGCGGTGGTCGTAGGAAAGGCTCAGCGGCAGCATGGTGCGCGGCACGAGCTGGCCATTCTGGAAGACGCCCTCGATCGAGGAGCGAGACACCCCGAGAATCGCCACTTCCGGCGCGTTGATGATCGGCGTGAATCCCGTGCCGCCGATGCCGCCGAGATTGCTGATGGTGAACGTCGTGCCGGACATGTCCTCCAGCGTGAGCTTCCGGTCGCGCGCCTTCTTGGCAAGCACCGGCAGCTCCAGCGCGAGTTCCTGGAGGCTCTTCCGGTCGACATCGCGCACCGCCGGCACCAGCAGGCCCGCCGGCGTATCCACCGCGATTCCGATGTGGTAGTACTGCTTCAGCACCACCTCTTCGCTTTCAAAATCCAGACTTGCATTGAACTTCGGAAAGCGGCGCAGCGCCTCGGTGATCACCTTCATCAGGAACACCGTCACCGTGAGGCTGCCTCCCTCCGCCTTGATGGCCGGCGCGTACTGCTGGCGGACCTGCTCCAGCGCCGTGATGTCCGCCTTCTCAAAATGCGTCACGTGCGGGATCGTGGTCCAGCAGTGTTCCATGTGCTCGGCGGTCTTCTTCCGGATCCCGCTCATCGCCTCGCGAACCACCGCGCCCCAGCGATCGTCCGAGCGCGCGCCGGAAAGCGCCGGCGGGCCCGTGCGAACCGGCACGGGCGCCCGGGACGCGTCGCCCGGCTCGGATTTTGCCGCCGGGGCTTCGGCGGAAGGCGCCCCGCCCGCCGCATAGGCTTCCACGTCCTGCGCGCTTACGCGGCCCGACGGATCCGAGGTCGGAACATCATCCAGTTGGACGCCGAGTTCGCGGGCGAGCTTGCGCACCGAGGGGGAGGCGAGCACCTTGCCCGAGGAGCGCTTCGCCGCGGGCGTCGCCGCCGGGGCGGCTTTGCGCGCGGCCGGCGCGGGCTTCGATTCTTCCTTTGGAGCGGGCTTGGATTCGGCCTTCGGCGCTTCCTTCTTTTCCGCCGCCGGAGCCTTCGCCGCCGCACCCTCGGTCCGGTCGGCGATCAGGATCACCTGGCCGACGGACACCTTGTCGCCCGGCTTGACCTTGATTTCCTTGATTGTGCCGCTGAAGGGAAGCGGGATCTCCGCGACGGCCTTGTCGGTCTCGATCTCGATGATGGGGCTGTTGGCCGACACCGATTCCCCCACGGAAGCCAGCACGCTGGCCACGGTGCCGGAGGTGACGCCCTCGCCAAGCTCGGGAAGTTTGAACTCTGTTGCCATGGATAGTTGTCCCTGAGTCGTGTTTCACGCCCGGCGGCGGCCCGTTCCGCGGCGCGGCCGGCGGCGTGGAAGAATCGTTCGCGGGCCCGATTCGCAACCCGCTCTCTCATTTTGTGCTGGATATGCCTCGCGCGGCCCGGTGGCGGCTACGCCCCGGAATCGCCTACGACGTCGCCGGATCGGGCTTCGTCGCGGATATCTTCAGTTCGGCCATCGCCTTCTTCACCACGTCGATCTTAATCTTGCCGTCGCGCGCGAGCGCCGAAAGCGTCGCCAGCACAATGTGGCGCGCGTCCACCTCAAAGTGGTCGCGCAGCGCGGCGCGCGATTCGCTGCGACCGAAACCATCCGTGCCCAGGCTCTCGATGCCCTGCGGCACCCACTTGGCCACGCCGTCCGGCAGGATTTTCATATAGTCGGACGCCGCCACGATCACGCCCGGCTCATTCGCGAGACACTTGGCGATGTGGGGCACGCGCGGTCGCGATCCGGGGTGCAGCCGGTTCCAACGCTCCGCCGCGAGACCGTCGCGCCGCAACTCGGTGTAGCTCGTGACGCTCCAGACATCCGCCGAAACCTTGTACTTCTCCAGCAGCTTCTGCGCCTTGAGCACTTCGTTCATGATCGCGCCGCTGCCGAGCAACTGCGCGTGGAGTTTGGTCTTATCCTTGAGATCGGAGGGCTTGAACTTGTACAGGCCCTTGAGAATGCCCTCGCGCACGCCCTTGCCTTTGGGCATCGCCGGCATCGGATACGGCTCATTCTCCACCGTCAGGTAGTAGAACACGCTTTCCTGCTTCTCGTACATCCGCCGGATGCCGTCCTGAACGATAATCGCCAGTTCGAACGCGAAGGCCGGATCGTAGCTGATCATGTTGGGCACCGTGCTGCCCAGGACGAGGCTGTGCCCGTCCTGGTGCTGGAGCCCCTCGCCGTTCAGCGTTGTGCGGCCCGCCGTACCGCCCACCAGGAAGCCCTTGGCGCGGATGTCGCCGGCGAGCCACACGAGGTCGCCGATGCGCTGCATGCCGAACATCGAGTAGTAGATGAAGAAGGGGATCGTGTTGATCGCGTGGGTGGCGTACGCCGTGCCCGCCGCGAGCAGCGAGCACATGGACCCCGCTTCGTTGATGCCCTCCTGCAGGATCTGGCCGTCCTTCGCCTCGCGGTAGTACAGCAGGTTGTCGGCGTCGACGGGCTCGTACAGCTGCCCCTTGGAGGAGTAAATGCCGACCTGGCGGAAGAGGCCGTCCATACCGAAGGTGCGCGCCTCGTCCGGGACGATCGGCACGATCAGCTTGCCCAGCGTCTTGTCGCGCAGGAGCTGGGAGAGAATGCGCACGAACACCATCGTCGTGGAGACCGCGCGATCGTTGCCCGAGAAGAATTCCTTGATCAGGTCGTCCGAGGGGGCCTTCAGCGGCTTTACCGTCACGTCCCGCCGGGGCAGGTAGCCGCCAAGCGCGCGGCGGCGCTCCTGGAGATACTGCATCTCGGGGCTGTCTTCGGCCGGCTTGTAAAACGGCGCGTAGGCGATTTCCTCGTCCGTGATCGGGATGCCGAAGTTGCCCCGGAACTCGCGGAGTTCATCCTCGTTGAGCTTTTTCTGCTGGTGGGTGATGTTCTTGCCTTCACCCGCTTCGCCCAGGCCGTAGCCCTTCACGGTCTTTGCCAGGATTACCGTCGGGCGGCCTTCGGTCTCCACCGCCTTCTTGTACGCGGCGTACACCTTAATCGGATCGTGTCCCCCGCGCTTGATCCGGCGGAGCTGTTCATCGGTCAGCGTGTCGAGCAGCGGCTCAAGCTCGGGATCGCGCTCGAGGAACCAGGTGCGAATATAATCGCCGGTCTCGACGGTAAATTTCTGGTAGGATCCGTCGACCGCGTTCTCCAGCACCTGGATCAGCCGCCCCCCGAGATCCGACGCAAAAATCGGGTCCCACTCGCTGCCCCAGATCACCTTGATCACGTTCCAGCCCGCGCCGCGGAAAATGCGCTCCAGCTCCTGGATGATCTTCCCGTTGCCGCGCACCGGCCCGTCGAGCCGCTGGAGGTTGCAGTTGATCACGAAAATCAGGTTATCGAGCTGCTCGCGCACCGCCAGCCCGATGGCCCCGAGCGTCTCGGGCTCGTCGCACTCGCCGTCGCCCAGGAACGCCCACACGTGCCCGCCGTTGTCCGGCTTCAGGCCGCGGTGCTCGAGGTAGCGGTTAAAACGCGCCTGGTAGATGGCCATGATCGGGCCCAGCCCCATCGACACGGTCGGAAACTGCCAGAAATCCGGCATGAGCCACGGGTGCGGGTAGGAGGAAAGGCCGCCGCCCTTGGCCAGTTCGCGGCGGAAGTTGTTCAGATGCTTCTCGGAAAGGCGCCCCTCCACGTAGGCGCGGGCGTACATCCCGGGAGAGGCGTGTCCCTGAAAATAGATTTGGTCGCCCCCGTGGTCTTCCGTGCGCCCGTGGAAAAAGTGATTGAATCCCACTTCATACAGCGACGCGGAGGAGGCATACGTCGAAATGTGCCCCCCGATGCCGTCGCTCTCGCGGTTCGCGCGAACAACCATGGACATGGCGTTCCACCGGATGGTGGATTTGATAAGCCGTTCGAGTTCCCGATCCCCCGGGTACTCGGGCTCCTCGTCGGCCGGAATCGTGTTTATATACGGCGTATTTGCGGTAAAGGGCAGGCGAACGCCCCGCTCGTATGCCCGGTCCGAAAGCTTGTCGAGCAATTCCCGACCGACATGCACGTCGGTCTCGTCCAACAGCGCGTCCAGGGCGTCCAGCCACTCCTGGGCTACTTGTTCATCCAGAGATCCGTGTTCCATACTCACTGGCGCCGGCTATCCTTTCCGCTTCGATGCGCCCGCGCCCGCGCGGGCACACTACGGCCCGCGTCGCCAGGCAGGGAAGCGCATCATGCTGCTGGCCCGGCACGATCCAGGCCAACGCGTATTGTATGCCACGCACGCGCCGGGCTTCAAGGCCACTGCGCGCGCCCGAGGCTCCGGCTACGCGCCCGACGCGCCCGATTCCCGCTGCCGCGAGAGGAATTGGCGCACAAAATCCGTGGCGGGCGCCTCCAGAATCTCGCGGGGCGACCCGATCTGGTGGCAGACGCCATCCTTCATCACCGCGATGCGGTCCGCCAGCTCGATCGCTTCTTCCTGGTCGTGTGTAACATAGATAGCCGTGATGCCAAGCTTTTTCTGGATTTCCGCAAGTTGCGCGCGCGTGGCGTAGCGCAGTTCCGCGTCCAGATTGCTCAGCGGCTCGTCGAGCAGCAGGATTTCCGGGTGGACCGCGAGCGCCCGCGCAAGCGCCACGCGCTGCTGTTGGCCGCCGCTTAACTCCGTGACCCAGCGGCGCTCCAAACGCTCCAGCTGCACCAGCGCGAGGGACGCGCGCACGCGCTCGGGGATCAGGGTCTTGTCCATGCGCTGCGCGCGAAGCCCGAACGCGACGTTCTCAAACACGTTCATGTGGGGAAAAAGCGCGTAACTCTGGAAGACCATCGCGGCCTTCCGGCGCTCGGGCGGCTCGTGGGTGACGTCACGCCCGCCGAAGTAAATCGCGCCGGAATCCAGCTCTTCGAGCCCCGCGATGCTCCGCAGGGTCGTCGTTTTCCCGCATCCCGAAGGCCCGAGCAACGCGAAGAACTCGCCCTGCGCGATCTCGCAGGAAAAATCCCGCACGCCGCCGCCCTCGGCGAAGACCCGCGTGACCCTTTCGAGGCGAACGCTGCTCATGGGGCCTCAAAGATCTCCCTCTTCCACCGCTCGCACCAGGCGTTTTCTTTTTCCGCGAACGCGGCCCAGTCGATCTCCATGGCGCCGATCCGCTGCGCCACGAGCTTCGGCGGCAGCGCCGCGGCGTCTATATCGTTCCGGGCCGGGAGCTTGGCGTATTCCGCGGCCTGATGCACGAGCGCTTCCTTCGTGGTCACGAAGTCATAGAACTTCCGCGCCCACTCGGGATTCGGGCCACCCTTGACCAGCGCGATGCCGTCCGTCAGCACGGGCGTGTCCGGCGGGATGTAATAATCGAAGGGAAACCCGTTTCGCACCGCCTGCATCACGATATCCGGCATCAGCCAGATGCTGATCTGGCCCGGATTCTTCTTGATATGGTCGAAGAGCAGCGCGGGGTTGCCCAGGTATTGCCCCGTCTGCCCGTGAAAGTCGCGCAGCCATTCAATCCCGGCGTCTTCCGCGCCCGCGCGGTGGATCATCGCGCAGATAAAGGTGCGCATCGTGCCCGATTCAAGCGGGCGGCGCAAACTGATCTTGCCCCGCCACGCTTCGTCGAGCAGCCCGTCCCACGTGCGCGGCATGTCCGCCGCCGTGTAGTGGCGATCGTTAAAGAGGATCGCGAGTGGGGACAGGTACGTGGCGTGCCACCGTCCCTCGGAATCCTTGTATTCCGGCGACAGCGCATCCGCCCATTCCGGCGTGTATGGCGCAAGCAGGCCCTCGTCCGCGGCCTGCATGAACATGGTCGAGGGCGCGCCCCACCAGATGTCGCACTGCGGGCGGTTGCGCTCGGCCAGGAGCCGGCTGTGCACCTCCTTGGCGCCCATATCGACCATGTGGACATCAACGCCGGGGTGCGCCGCCTCGAACAGGACCTCGTAATCCCCCAGCATTTCGGCGCCGTGGGGGCTGTAGACGACGATGACATTGGAGGGCCCGCATCCCGCCAGGAGCAGGACGCCCATCCAGATCGCGTGTTTCATTGAAATGACTCCCAGCAGGGTAAGGTGGCGCGGGATCAGGCCGGGATCGGGAGGCCGGGAACGGACGCAAGCGCCTCCGGGGTCGCGGGGATCCTGGGGACATCGTCCGCGCTGGCCGCCAGGCCGCCCAACTCCTTCAGGCCGCTGCCCGACACTATACAACAGACACGCGTGTTCTTGTCCAACCCCGGCAGCGCGCCAGGCGCCGCTATCGCGCTTGCGGAGGCGATTTCGCAGAATAGTCCCTCCGTCTGCGCGAGTTGGGTCTGGGCGGCGCCCATTGCCGCGTCGGTCACGGCAATCGCCGCGCCGCCGGTCTCCCGGATCGCCGGCAGGGCCGTGTGGCCATCGAAAAGGATGTCGTCCGCGATGGCCCCGGCGATGGTGTCCGGATGCGGCCACGGGTGCGCCAGGTGGGTATTGAAGTCCCATCCGGCGTCGATCGCCTGCACCAGCGGCTGGCAACCCGCCGCCTGAACCCCGGCCAGGCGCGGCAGCTCGCGCACGAGCCCCATGGCCCGCAGGTCAAGCAGGCCGCGCCATATCCCGCCCAGCAGCCCGCCGCCGCCGACCGGCGCGACGATCCAGTCGGGCAGATCGCCGCGATACTGCTGGTATAGTTCGTAGGCGATGGTCTTGGCGCCCTCCACGTTCCACGGTTCGTAGATCCCGGCGGTGGACAGGTGATACCACCCGTACCGCTGGCAGGCCCCGATGCAAAGCTGGAAGACCGCCGCCGGAGAAGGGTCCTCGACCGCGATCACGGTGGCCCCGTAACACCGCGCCTGGGCCATCTTGGCCGGCGCCGCCTGCCCGTGCATAAACAGCACCGCGCGCATCCCCGCCCGGGCCGCATAGGCCGCCGCAGCGGCCGCAACGTTTCCGGACGATACCGCCGCGACCGTCTGAATTCCCTTGCTGCGCGCCCAGTTCAACCCGACCGCGACCTGCCGGTCCTTGAAGGATCCGGCGGGATTCGCCATCTCGTTCTTCAACCCGATCTCCCCCGCGCCAATCGCCGCCGCGAGGGCCGTTGCGCCCACGAGCGGCGTCGCGCCCTCGCCCAGGCTGACGGCCGCGTGGTCCCGGGGCAGCGGAAGCAACTCCCGGAAGTCCCAGAGGCCGCGGGCGGGCCGTTCGAGGTAGCCTGGGCGCAGGTACACCCGCGGGCGCAACGCCAGCGGCGACGCGCATGCCGGGCAGCGCGCGGGGCCATCTATGGGGGCGGTCCGGCCACAGGTGTAACAGGCGAACTCGAAGCGGTCACATAGTTCTTGCAAGGCGAGGGCGTGTCCCGAAAACAGGGAACGGGCGCCCCGGCTCCAGACCGGGGCGCCCGCTCGCGACGAAAGACTGTACGTCTTGATCGGTCCGGACTAGAAGAGCCAGCCGAAGAAGAAACCGAAAATGTTGATTACGAGCTCAAAAACCCACCGGAACACGTTTCCAATAAACTCAAAAATGAACATTGTCTTCTCCTTTAACTGTTTCGTCAGACGAATACGGCGCGGGTACACGCCAATGGCCCGCGCTCACTACTACAAAACCTGTATCTGTATGTTACATCTTTGAACCCCCCTGTTCAACCTCGATCAGGCGTGTATCCGCACACCCCTTGCGCGGTTGCCCCGCCATTCTCCACTCTGTTTGCGCGCCAACCCGTGGCGGTGGCCCGCGTGATCCCCGCAGCCGGCGCGAGAGCGCGAAAACTGGACTGCCTCCCGCCGAATTTGAAACAATAGGGTTCCGCTCCCGGCCCCGCATCGTCCCGCCCGGCGCCCTTGCGCGCCGCGGCCCTGCCGGGCCAATCCAGAACACTCCGCCGCGGCGCGGCCCGCGGCATGCCCCACAGGAGAGCAGCGCCCATGGCCACCAAAGAATTTCCCCTGACGCCCGAGCAGGTCCCCCACGTCGATACCGCCCACCGCAAGATCGTCACGCCGCTGCCGGCGCCGGATTCGGTCCCCACGCTGGAGCGCCTGCGCGCCATCGAGCCGCGCAGCATGGGCGGCCAGCCGCCCATACTCTGGGATCACGGCCACGGCGAGTATATCTGCGACGCCTACGGCAACCAGTGGATTGACTTTTCCAGCGGCGTGCTCGTCACCAACAGTGGCCACGGTCGGCCCGAGATCGGCGAGGCGATCGCCGCCATGGCGAAAAAGGGCCTCTATTTCGCCTACGCATTCCCGACCGAAGTGCGCGCGCGGCTTATCGAAGAAATCCAGTCGTACCTGCCCGCGCCCCTCAAGCGCGTCTTCCTCTTGACCACCGGCGCGGAGGCGACCGAATGCTGCATTAAGCTCGCCCGCACGAAGGGCATGCAGGCCGGCGGGAAGGAAAAGTCCGTCCTCGTATCCTTCACCCACGCTTTCCACGGCCGCACCATGGGCTCCCAGCTCGCGGGCGGCATTCCCGGCCTCAAGGCCTGGATGGGCGATCTCGACCCCCGCTTCGTGAATGTGCCCTTCCCCGACGGCTACCGCCAGCGGGACGTGGGCTTTCACGTCTTCGAGGAGTCCCTCGCCGCGCAGGGCGTCAAGCCGGAGAACGTCTGCGGCGTGATGAGCGAGACCTTCCAGGGCTGCAACGCCACGCTTATGCCCCCAGCCTACGCCCAGGCCCTGCGCGCGTGGTGCGATAAACACCAGGCCGTGCTCATTTTCGACGAGGTCCAGGCCGGCTTCGGGCGCGCGGGCAAGGCCTTCGGCTTCCAGCACCTCGGCGTGGTGCCCGACCTGGCGGCCTGCGGCAAGGGCATTTCCGGCGGCACGGCCCTTTCCGCGGTCGTCGGCACGGAAGAGCTCATGACCATGTACGGCCCGGGCGAAATGACCAGCACGCACTCGGCCAACGCGATCTCCGCGGCCGGCGCCCTGGCGAACCTCCAAGTCCTCCGGAAAGAAAAGCTCATCGAGCACACCGCGGCCATGGAGCCCGTCCTCAAGGAGGGCGCCGCCGCGATCGCCACCGCCTCCAACGGGCGCATCGGCGCGCACGACGCCGTCGGCCTGGTGTGCTCCCTGCAATTCCGCCAGGGAACGGAAGGAACCGACCCCGATCCCGACCTCGCCTGGCGGGTCGTCTACAACAGCTACAAGCGCGGCGTCATGCTCTTCGCCCCCGTCGGTGTCGGCGGCGGCGCCGTGAAGATCTGCCCCCCGCTCGTCATCAAGGAAGACGCGCTCCGGGAAGGGCTGGGGGTTGTGGAAGAGGTGGTGAAGGAACTGGTGTAAAACCTTCGAAGCGCCAAGATGCCTGTGCGCGCAATCCGGGACTTTGATGCATCCAAATCTGCACGATTTCCGCGTGAAGAACGACCCTCGCCTTTTCCAGGCGATCCGGCGTCACAACGGATATGCCGACAAATGGGAGCGCAGGCGGCCCGCCTGCACCGCACCAAAGGCGCGTCTTTACCGGGCGGTCGGCCCAGGTTCGCCGGCGGAATGTTTGAGTATGGGCGAAAAGCCCGTTTCACGTGGACTCCGCCGAGCGAAGACTAAATATGGCTCATCCGGTTTGAAGGTGCATCAGCAACGATGACCGAAAATTTGAGTTGATTGCTCGGTTCTCTTTTCCAGGCGACGATGCTAAGAGCGGATACGAGATTCCTTGAACCTTGTCTGTGGTACAGACGGTGTGTTCGGCAGCAGAACTGGATGCCAACGCACTCTTTCGGCCCGAAGGGCCAACGCAGTTTTCAGCCCTGGGCAACGCCCAGGGATTGAGCGGTGGGCTTCTTGTACGCCCTGAAAGGGCAGCGCAGTTGAACTTCAGGTAACACTTTAGCCGTATGAAGCACCCCCGGTGGGAGAGCATGTCTCGATCAAGAGAGCGTGAATCGAAGGATCGCGGACACTCCTGTCTGCGGCAGGAGGTGCGCAAGACTTCAGGTGATTGCTGCGCTTGTGTATAGACGCCGGTCCCGATTGGATTCCGGTTTTGGGGACGCCGGGAATCTATTCCAGGCCAGCCATGCCCGTTGAAAGCCGACGCAGGCGTTGCCGCAGGCAAGAATGCCCGCGATCCTTTAGCCGTGCTTCCTCGCAGAATTACCGGAGCGCTTGGAATTATACCTGCTCACTGCTTCATACGGCTAACGTATTACAACTTCAGAAACGCTGGACTGGCCTACCACTGCGCTGCCCTTTCAGGGCGGGGAAGGCGATGTCCCGGTATTCCCCGGGCGTTGCCCGGGGCTGGAAGCTGCACTGGCCCTTCGGGCCGAAAGACCAGTCGATACGATTTCAACAACAGAGGCCCCAACCGGCACACATTGGCGGTTTCGGACAATTCGGGCACGGAGAAACGCCGATGAATAATCCCGTACGCTCAAACCGGATGAACCCTAAGTGTCATCGGTCAACCAATAAAACGAACTGAACGGCTCCGCTATTTATATTCTTGCTTACCTCCTCGTGGCGGCAGGTCTGCACTCTGCAATCTCCCCTCTACTTTGGCAAGTAGCTCCACAACGCCTTCCCGCAAACTATCTTTATTTGGGAGAACCATTGCGGAAATGTTTGTGTGCGCATATCGAAGCAGATGAGACTCGTTGTTAAGCTCACTAAGACGAACTAACCAGTACGGAGGGGAGGGGTCCAATGCCAGGCCACTATCATTCGCCTTTTCCCAGGCCTTTACCAAATCGTGCCCGACGCACTTGGGACTCTTGATGTCCTTTTCCTTGTACTTCCCGGTCCACAATAAATAAGCCTTTAGCCCGATTTCCACCGCGAGCGCGGCAATATAAGCGATAGGTATTGAATTGTCCGGCTGCTTATCATGTAGGGTAATCAGTGCGCGTTCGAACATTTTTGCCCGGTGAAACATCGGCGCCGCCATACTTAATTCCGGGTCACCCGGGCCATCCCGGCGGTTGATTGAGATACCCCCGAGGGTTATGTTACCTGAACCAGATATCGGGGCTGCTTCTTCGCATCTCTTGCTGTGCTCGTCCAATGTATAAACCCTTTATCGTACACATTTTCATCGGTTAATTGTTTTCCCATGAGGATTATACGAAAGCGTCTTAGGTCAATTCGCCCCACAATGTGCTGGCCTCAAACAACTCTTGGGAATGGCCACTCTGTTGGGACCAAATACCAACCACCCGGCTACTCCCGCATCAGGAGCGGATCCAGCGGGCGCCGCCCACCCATTCTGGGAAACCATTACAGTCGCCGTTCCCGCCAGCACAATCGCTACGAACGTAGCGACCCGAAAGTATGCTCAATAAGCAAAGATCATTTTATGTGGACCGGGATTCTCCATCTGTATGCTATAGTTGCTGAAAAAGTGAGGGCCGCTATGAGCACGGAAGATCTTATCGACGAAGTCACCATGTTACCCGTCGAGGAGCGCCTGCGTATTGTCGACGCCTTGTTGAAGTCCATGAACACCCCGGATCCCGAGGTAGACAAGGCGTGGGCCAATGCTGCACAGCGCCGTTTAGAGGAATTGGACTCGGGGAAGGTGGAAGCTATCCCGGGGGAGGTTGTTATCGAGCAAGTTCGAACGCGATTCAATCACCCATGAACTTCAGCCGGTGCCCGGAAGCGGAAGTAGCGTTGGCCGCTACCCTGGCGTTCTACGCTGCTGCAGCCGGCCTCATCCCACCACCGGCTGCCCGCGCTTCAGGAGGGGCTCCAGCGGGCACCCGGCGCATTTGGGGTGGCTGTTGCAGAAATCCTTGCCCGTCCACACAATCAGCCCGTGGTATTCCTTGAAATACGCGACGTCGGCTTTCAGGTGCTCCTCAAACAGCCGCCGCAACGGCTCGTACCGGATGTCTCCCGGCGCCAGCCCGTGGCGGCTCAGGATCCGCCGGGTATACGCGTCCACCACGAACACGGGCTTTTCGCAGGCGTACAGCAGGATGTCGTCCGCCGTTTCCGGGCCGATGCCGTGCAGGGCGAGCAGTTCGGGGCGGAGCTCCGCAAGCGGGCGCTTCGCCATCCGCGCCACGCTCCCGCCGTAGTGCTCCACGAGATGCCGCGCAAAGCCGCGAACGCGCGCCGCCTTCTGCCGGAAATAGCCCGAAGGGCGCAACGCGGCCTCCAGCGCGTCCGGTTCCGCCGCGAGGATGGCGCGCGGCGTCAGTAGCCGCTCCCGCTTCAGGTTGGCGATGGCCTTCTCCACGTTGGTCCAGGCCGTGTTCTGCGTGAGTATGGCCCCGATGCAGATTTCGAAGGGCGTGTCCCCCGGCCACCAGTGTGTGGGCCCGTAATGGGCCGCCATCCGGTCGTAAAACAACCGCAGCGTATCGGAAGTTTTCTTCGCCATTGCGCCTGCTACCGCCTTTCGACACTGGACCTGCCCGCCGCCGGATGGTATCGTAGCGCGGTACGCAATTCAAACCGTTCCCGGGAGATGACCCATGCCTTCGAATCCTGTCCGCGCCCTGCTGCTTCTGCTGTCGCTTTGCCTGATTGCGCCCGCCGCACACGCCGCCGCACTGCACGCCGGCGCCTTTACAACCAGCATCACGCCGGATCAGCCGGTCGCGCTGGACGGCCAGATGACCACGCGCATCGCGCGCACGGTGGAGAGCGAGCTTCAGGCCAACGCGCTGGCGCTGGAATCGCGCGAGGGCGACGCTGTGATCGCGCAGGCCATCTTCGTAGCCTGCGACCTGGTCGCCATCCGCCAGGGCGTGCGCGAAGGCGTGCAGGCGCTCCTGGCCGATCGCATTCCCGATTTCGACAACACCCGCCTCATCCTCAGCGCCACCCACACGCACACCGGCCCGGTCACCGAGGAGGGCAAGTACGCGGTGGACGATCCCGAGGTCATGACGCCGACCGCCTATGTGGCCTTCCTGGTCGAGCGCGTGGCCGACGCCGCCGAGGCCGCGTGGAAGGCGCGCAGGCCCGCGCGGGCCGCCTGGGGCCAGGGCCACGCCGTGGTGGGCTACAACCGCCGTTCCTACTTTGCCGATGGCCACGCGCAGATGTATGGCGACCTGAGTGTCGATGGCTTTCGCGGCATCGAGGGCCCGGAGGACCACGCCGTGGAGGTGCTGTTCTTCTGGGACGACAACGACGCGCTTTTAGCCACCGCGGTGAACGTGGTGTGCCCCGCGCAGGAAGTGGAGAGCCGCAGCGCGGTCAATGCCGACTTCTGGCATCCCGTCCGCGAAGGCCTCAAGGAAAAACACGGACAGGAGCTCGTGGTCCTCGGCTGGACCGGCGCGGCGGGCGATATTTCCCCGCACATCCGCTACCGGCAGGCCGCCGAAGACCGCATGCGGAAGCTGCGCGGCCTCGACCGGCTCGACGAAATCGCGCGCCGCATCCTGATCGCGTGGGACGAGGCCCTGGCGGGCGCGGCGGGAGAAAAACAGGCCGATCTCGCCCTGGCGCACGACGTGAAGACCCTCGAACTCCCCGAGCGCATCGTGACTGCGGACGAGGTTGCGGAAGCAAAGGCCGAAATCGAGAAATGGTCGCAGGATCCGAAGTTCTCCCGCCGCGTGAAGTGGCATGAAAAGGTGCTGGAACGCTACGCGCGCCAGCAGGCCGGAAACATCCAGCCGTACATCACCCAGGTGCACACCCTGCGCCTCGGCGACGTCGCCATCGCCACCAACACCTTCGAGCTCTTCGCGCAATTCGGGATCCAGATGAAAGCCAAGAGTCCGGCGATGCACACCTTCCTCATCCAGCTCTGCGGCCCCGGAACCTACGTGCCCACGCCCCAGGCCGCCGCCGGCGGCGGCTACAGCGCGGTGGTCCAGAGCAACGCGGTCGGCCCGGAAGGCGGCCAGGTGCTCGTCGACGAGACCGTCGCCGCCCTCAAGGCCCTCTGGCCCCGGGAATAAGGGACACAGACATTCTTGTCTGTGAAACCTGGCCCTGAGCCCGCCGAAGGGCCCCCTTCACCCCGCCCCGAACATGCGCGCGGCGTTGTCGTAAAAGATGGCGCGCCGCTCCGTCTCGTCCAGCCCCAGAAAGCGCATAGCGAAACAAAGCGCCGCCAGGTTCTCGCAGGCCGCGAAGGTCGTCCGGTGCGCCGTGCCGCCCTGCCGCCGCACCATCTCGTCGGTGCACACGTGCCAGCTCATGCCCATGCGAATGTAGTTGCCGCGAAACGCCACCGCCGTGACCAGATCGGTTCCGAAGAGGATCTTCGCCCGGTCATAGTGCTTCAGTACGGTCAGGAACACGCCCGCGTCGCACACCGCCGAGGTGTCCATCCAGACATTATCGGCGCGCACCAGTGTGTCGACCATGCGCTGCGCGTTCGGCGGGATGAAGCAGCGCCCGCAATGGGCCAGAATGAACTGGCATCGGGGCCAGGCCACCGCGAGGCGCGCGATCTCCGATAGGTTCTCCGCATCGCCCATGCCGCGCGGCTTCGCCACGTGCAGCATCACCGCCAGTCCATAGCGATCCGCAAGCGCGAGCTGGGCTTCGGGGATCAGGTCGGTCACGCCGGCGTCGTTCATCGGCTTGCCCTCAACGAAGCACATGTACGGCTTAAGCACAGCCGGCCGGTATTGCTGGATATCGGCTTCCAGGCGTCCCGGGTCGTCCGATGGCCGCACAAGCCAGGCGAAGGGGTAGCCGGCGGGCGCGCACTGTGCCGCCACGGCGCGGTTCTCCTCGGCCATCCGCACGTCGATCGTGGGAAAGCCCATGACCATGCCGCGGACTTCAGCATCTGGGAGCAGCGTTTTCCACCACTGCTGGAGCCAGGGCAAATCGACGTTCCCGAGCAGGGGATCCAAGGCCAGCGGCATCGTCTCGGCAAGCCGCGGATGGCAGTCGTTCACGAGCAGGTGCGTATGCGCGTCGAAAATGCGCGCGGGAAGCCAGGGGCGAATCTCTTCTTCGTAGATCAGGCGGTCGTCATCGGTGAGCTGGACTTCGCGCATGGTCGCCTACTTCTCCACGCCGTCCGGCTTTACGACGGTCATACGGCAGCGCCCCTTTTCGCAGCTGATGATGTCGTAGTCGACCTCGTAGCCGTACTCGCGGATGAGCGGCGGATACAGCACCTGGCAGTGCTCGCAATACTTTTTGTACGGCTCAATGCGCCCCGACTGGTGCACCAGCTTCGCCGAGGGGCAGTCCTGCATGTCGATGATGAACATGTCGTCATACAGGGAAAGCTGATGCCGCCCCCCTTCCTCCGTGAGCGTGTGCGTCCAGTACCGGTGCATGCCCTTCAGGCCGTCCTGCTCGATGTATTCGCGCAGATTGCCCAGGAAATTGTCCGAGATGCCCTTCCAGAATTCATGCACCTTCGCCTCGCCGTCCTTCTCCTCCAGAAAGCGAAACAGCTCGCTGTAACACCAGATAAACTCGGTACACGAGACCATGGTCTTCCCTTTCTCCGGAACGCGGGCCGCATCGGGCCGGCGCAATCGCAATCATTATCACGCCTTCCAGAACCGCTGCACACACCGCCCGGCGGCCTGGTCGTACTCCACGGCGCTGCGGTAGCCCGCGCGCGAACAGATCGCCTCGTTCAGGATCCGTGTATGCTCGCAGAAATGCGGGTCAATCGCGTAGCCCTGCTGTTTCATGTGCGCGATCGCCGGGCACTCGCGCACCTCCAGCACCAGCGTCTCCCCCTCCTCTCGCAGCGTGTACTTCCCACCTTCCACGGTGAATACCCGGTCCCAGTGATCGCGCAGCGCGACCAGCCCCTCCACATCCAGGGCCTTCACCAGCGGCGCATAAACCGTGTCCGCCAGGCGCTCCAGGTACGCGCGGAGCCCGTCCAGGCCATAGTTCTCGACGACGAACTGGATGCCGTAGCTGAACGCGCCGTGAAAATCCTTGTGCACATTGGCCATGGAATTCGTTTTCCTCGTTTCCGGCCCGGCGGATCAGCCCGCCAGGGCGTAGTTGGCGCGCAGCGATTCGTCCACGGCGCAGTGCGCGCCCTTGAACACCATCAGCAGGCCGAGGCGAGGGTGCTCGCTCGTATTGGGCGCGCTGAAGTGGATCGTGTTGCAGTGGTGCGCCAGCGCGTCGCCCGGACGAAGCAACCCGGCCCACGCCCCCGCGGGATCCACCGGTTCGGCCAGGCCCATCGAGTTGCCCGCCACGCCCGAAGCCGCATGCGGCCGCGCGCCATCCAAATGGCTCCCGCGCAGGTAGGACACGGGCCCGTTCTCCGGCGTCACGGCGTCCACAGCGATCCAGACGGTCAGCGCGTCGGGGGGCGCCAGGCAGAAATAGGCGTTGTCCTGGTGCGGCGGCACGGCGGAGCCCACGCGCGCGGGTTTGTTGAACGATTCCACCGCCATGAGCACGGGATCGCCGTTCACCAGCCGCGCCACCAGCGCGAGGATCGATTCGCGCCGGGCGAGATCCGCAAACCAGGGATCATGCGCCTCCATGCGCCAGCAATTGCGCACGGAAACACCGTCGGCTTCGAAAACAACATCGTTCGGCGGCAGGCCGGGCACAAGCTCCGCCGCATAGCGCCGGATCTGGGTACGTATTTCCTCGATATCGGCCGCGTCGAACAGGCTTTCCACCTTGATCACACCGTCGGACGCGTATTCGGTCGCCAGGGCGTCAATGTTCATGATCCGCTGTCTCCAATGTCCTGCCAGGTCCCGGTCTCCAGGGAGCGCAGCGCCGCCAGGTTCACCCGGAGCGTCTGCGCGCCCTCGGCCAGCGTGCACAGCGGCGCCCCCGTCCCGTCGAGGGCGTCCAGAAACACGTTGGCGTTCGTAATATACCACGCGTCGCGGTCCGGCAGTTCATGCAGGGATTCCTCCCAGGGCCCCTCCACCTCGGTCATGATCCGGAGGCGCTTCTCGTGCAGTTCGAAGCGGACCGTGCCCTTCTCGCAGACCACGGTGATGCAGCTTTCGTTCGGGTGCTGGTACATGTTCATCGCGTAGCTCGCCATCACGTCGCCGTGCCGCGCCATCACGTGCACCGTGTCCTCCACCGTCACCCCGTCCAGGTGCTGGTGCTGCGCGTCCGCCGTCAGGCGCGTAATCGGGCCCAACAGCCACTCCGCCAGGTTCAGCGTGTGCGTAATCGAATCCTGGATCGCCCCGCCGCCCTGCTTTCGATCGGCGAAGTAGATATCGCGGTAGGCTGGCCGGTACGTCGGAAAGTGCTGTCCGCTCGTCATGTAAAGCTGAAGCGGCTTCCCGAAGCGCCCGCCGCTCAGGGCCGCTTTCATCGCCCGCGCGCCCGGGTGCGCCCGGTGGTTGTAGCTGACGGCGGCGATCAGTTTCTTCTCCGCCACCAGCCGTTCCAGCGCCGCGACGCCGTCCAGGGATGTCGAAAGCGGCTTTTCGATGAGGAGGTGGATGCCCGCCTCCGCCACCTGCGTTGCTATCGGTATGTGCGTGTGCGCCGGCGTCGCAATCAGCACGGCGTCCCAGGGGCGCGCCAGGGCGCTCGCAAGCTCCCCGAAGACTTCGGTGAGGTTGTAACGTTTGGCGATGGTCTGCCGGAGGTCGGGGTTGAGTTCGCAGATGCCTATTTCCGCGCGATCGGTGGCGAGAAAGCACCGCACGTGGCGCTCCCCAATGGATCCAACCCCGACCACGAGTATGCGGCGTTTTAAATCAAACATGGGACTTCAGTGCTCCATCTAACGCGAAAAGTGAATGCGAAATACGATCAATCGACACGCTCATCCCGGAACCGCTCACAATACCTGCCACTCCCCGGTCGCGGCGGATTTATAGGCCGCATCGAGGTGACGCTGGAGTTCCGCCGCGCCCCGGATCGTCAGGTGCGCCTCGGCCTTGCCGCCGATCGCCGCCAGAAAATTGTGGAGGCAGGCCACATGCGCGCGGAGCCAGCCGATGTTGCACGCCGGCGAGGGGAAGGCGCCGCCGGGATCGGGGTAACGGCTGACGGTTTCGATCTTCTTGAAGCCGCGGTCTCCGCCAAGGTCCCCGCCCTTGTCCCGCGCGTCGAAGACCTCCAGCCAGTTGGGGTCCATGAGGTTGAAGCGCATCGCGCCCTTCTCGCCGTGGATCTCCACGCGGAGCTCGTCGTTTGTGCCGGTCGCGATCTTCGTCGCCTCCACGCTGCCGAGCGCGCCATTCTTCGCGCGGACCAGCAGCAGCGCCAGGTCGTCCGTCTCCACCCGCGTCACTTCGCCCGTCTCCGGGTGGACGCGGCGCTCCACGGCGATGTGTGTCTCGCAGAAGACCTTCGCCGGCTCGCCCACGAGGTAATTCACCAGGTCCAGCACGTGGCTTCCGAGGTCATACAGCACGCCGCCACCGCCCATTTCCTTGTCCAGCTTCCATTTCAGCGGCTTGTCCGGGTCGGCCGAGCTTGCGTGCAGATAGACCGCCCGGAAGCTGTAGATCTTACCGAGAAAGTCCTCTTCCACCAGCTGTTTCGCCCGCATCGTGCAGGGGTAGAACCGGTATTGCAGCGCGACCTGCGTCACGATGTCCGGGCGGGAATTCACCAGCGCCGCCACCATGTCCTGGCAGTCTTCGTAGCTGCTACCGAGCGGCTTGTCGCAGTAGATGTGCTTTCCGGCTTCCGCCGCCTTGATCACCTGATCGCGGTGCAGGTTGTTCGGCGTGCACACGTGGATGATGTGAATATCGTCGCGGGAGAGCAGTTCATCGTAGCTGGTCGTCCCGAACTCGAAGCGCCCTTCCTTCACCGCCGCGTCCAGCGTCTCCGGACGCCGTACGCACACGCCCTTCAGCGCGTAGTTGATGGGCAGTTCACGGTAGAAGAAGGGAATCGTGTGATAGCCGAAGGTATGGGTCCTCCCCATGAACCCGTAGCCCACCACGCCAACGCCATAGGTCTTTTCCGTCATCCCATCAGTTCCTTCTGGGTCTCGCCGATGGCCTCGTCGATGATGTCGAGGCCCTTGAGCAGCGTGTCTTCATTCATGACGATCGGCGGGCTCATGCGGAGGATGTGTCCCGCCGGGATCCACGCCAGACCCTTCGCGAAGGCTTTCTGGTAGACCAGTTCGCCGGCCTTGTTGAAGGGCTCTTTTGTGCCGCGGTCCTTCACCAGCTCGATGCCCATGAGGCAGCCCTTCGCGCGGACGTCACCCACGATTTTGTGCTCTTCCTTCATCTTCGCCATGCGCTTGTTGGCGACGTCGCCGAGGTGCTGCGCGTGTTCGAGCAGGTTCTCTTCTTCGATGACCTCGGTGGAGGCGAGGGCGGCCGCGCAGGCCATCGGGTTGCCGCCGTAGCTGCTGGAGGCGGAGATCGCCTCGAAGGCCTCCTTGTAGGGCTCGCGCACGGCCACGCAGGTCACCGGGAAGCCGTTGCCGAAGCCCTTGCCCAGGGTGACGACGTCGGGCAGGGTGTCGTAGTGCTCCATGCAGAGCCACTTGCCGGTGCGGCCCCAGCTCGTGAGCACTTCGTCGGCCATGAGGAGAATGCCGAGTTCATCGCAGAGCTTGCGCACCTTGGGGAAAAAGTCGCCCGGCGGCATGATGGTGCCGCCCCAGCCCTGGATGGGTTCGAGCACGAAGCCCGCCACGTCGCCCACTGTGGCCTTGTCGAGGTATTCGCGGTAGAAGGTGATGTAGGCGTCCGTGTCGACGGTTCCGTCCGGTTTGGTCCACATCGGGCGGTAGAGGTCGGGGCGCGGCACCATGTGGGAACCCGGCGCGCGCACCGCGCCATACACGTGGGAGCGGATGTGGCCCAGCGAAACGGCGCCGTAGGTCTTGCCGTGGTAGTCGTAGAAGCAGGAGATGGTCTCGTTCTTCTTCGTGCCCGCGCGGAGCACGCGGATGCCCGCTTCGACCGCCGTCGTGCCGGAGTCGTAGAACTGGAAGCCGTTGAGGTCGCCCGGCAGGATCTCCGCGAGCTTCTCGACCAGCATGGTCTTGATGGGCGTGGTGAAGTCGTGCGCGTTCATCAGCTGCCCCGCGTACTTCGCGATGGCCTCGCTGATTTTGGGGTGGCAGTGGCCGAGCGTGGTGACGTAGATGCCCGACGAGAAGTCGATGTACTCGTTGCCGTCCACGTCGGTCATCATGCAGCCCTCGCCCGACTCAAACGCAACGGGGAAGAGCTTCACCTGGCCGCTGAGGCCCTTGAAGTACTTGCAGCAGCGCGCGTGGCAGTCCTTCGACACCGGGCCCGGCGGGGGCACGCTGATGTTGGGAAGATCCGCACAACGGGCATTCGCCCATTCGAGGGAAGTCTGGGTGGCTAACATTTTGCATTCTCCTTCAAAGTAGGACAGCCGTTCCGGCTGTCTTCGCGGCAACGCCAATGTAGGATAGCCGTCCCGGCTGTCCATGGACAGGCGGGACGCCTATCCTACTTTGACAGACCGGAAGCCTATCCTACATCAATACCCTTTGTCCCAGCGGGGACGGATGTCTTCGGCGATGCTTTCGGTCATCCACACGTCGGTCCGGAGCAGTTGGTGGATGGAAGTCGGCAGCTTCGGCGTCACGGGGCCGTGCAGGCACAGCCGCGACATCGTCCGCTGCCACGAGGCCTGGGAACCGTCGACGGTGATGCCGTGCAGATCGATGCGGTTCTTCGCGCCGATGACTTCGGCCGGTCCGATGGTCGCGGCCTTCGGCGGCACCGCGGTGAGATCGCCGCTCAGCCCGAAGCTGCCGTGGAGCGAGTTCTGGGCGATGGTGAACGGACTCAGCGTGCAGATGCGCGGGCCCATCTGCTTCCACTCCTCCAGGGGGGCGTCGAATTCCGGACAGTCCGGCTCCACAAAGGCGAGGTGCCCGGTCCAACCGGGCCCGCTGTAGCAATAATCCGCGCCGCCCATGTCGGCGATCATCTTACCGTAGTCGTTGATGTTCTTCGAGGTCGGGCCCTGGATTTGTTCGATGGGGGGGCGCAGTTTCGGATCGATGTTCGCATAGAAATGCGTCATCATCGAGTACATGAAGCCATATTCCCACGACGCGGGCGGGGTCTCGTCGTGTTCGTTGGCGTATTCGTCCATGTTGAACGTGTGCAGGTGGCTGCAATCGAGGCGGTTGATGTTGATCATCTCCGCCACCCACCGGTAGCCCGGCCACGGCTGCGGCGTAATAAGCACGCAGGTCCGGTTCTCGTCCCGCGCCTGTTTGATCTGCGCGTAGATGTGGAGCAGCCACCGGAGCTGCAACTCCGCATCGGGGATGACCTCGATTTTCAGATCGGGGTTCGGATGTTTCGTAATGTTCTCGCGCGTAATAGCGCGCACCCGCGCCACGGCCTCCTTGTCCCGGAAGGGCACGCAATCGGCGGGGCTGAATTCAAATGTGGACATGGCGTCCCTCTCCTAATCTATCTGTTCTCGTTACCACGGTCCTCCGTGGTAACGGGAGCAAGCTGTTTGCCTTCTGCCGTGCCCGTTGGTCACAGGGACAGCAGGGACTACAGTGACTTCAGGGACCTGTTGTCGCTGCTGTCGCTGAAGTCCCTGCACCCCCCCTCAGCGAGCGGCGGCCTGTTCAAAGTATCTTTTCCCCCCACCCAAACGGCCGCGGGGGTCAATGCCTCATCGTCGTTCCACAGCACAAGGTCGGCGCGCATGCCAGGCTCCAGGCGTCCGCGATCGGTCAAGCCCAGCACGTGCGCGGGGCTTGAGGTTCCCATCGCCCACACCTCCGCCTCGGGCTTCTCCACCCAGGCCAGCAGGTTCCGCATACCCTGGTTCATGGTGAGCGCGCTGCCCGCCAGCGCCCCGTAATACGGATGCGCGGGGTCCGCGATGCGCGGCGCATTGCCGGGTTTCACTTCCACCGGATAGCCCCAGGGCGTGTCGTACACGCCCGGGCCGAGCCCGGCGCCGAAGGAGGCGTCGGTGATCAGCGAGACGCGGGCGCAGCCCTTCGCGGCCAGCGCGGCCCGCACGGCCACCGGGTGGACGTGGATGCCGTCGCAGATGAAGTCGCACGTCGCATCCGGGTGGCCGAGTATCGCCTCCACCGCGCCCACGGGGCGTACGCCGGGGTCGGTCTCTTCCGGTACGGGAAACACATCATAGAAGTGCGTGGCGTGCCGCGCGCCGGCGTCGATTGCGGCCAGGGTCTGTTCCGCGCTTGCCCGCGTGTGTGTAATGAAGGGAACGATGCCCTCCGCGCGCAGGTGCTCGATCACGGGCAGAATACCGGGCACTTCCGGCGCCACCGACATCACCGAAACGCGGCCGCCGCACGCGGCGATCAATTCCTTCAACAGGCCCAGGTCGCCATCGCGCGTTTCGCAGGCCGCGCCCGTGATTGCGACGAAGGGGCCTTCCAGGTGCAGGCCGGGAATCGATACACAGTCCATGCCGGGCAGCGCGTCCGACAACTCCGGAAGCAGCGCCCACATCCGGCCGCCCAGGTTGGGCACGAGCGTCGGGATCACCGTCGTCGTGCCGTACCGACCGAGCAGGGCCGCCGCTTCGCGCAGTTCGCCGGCGCCCCGGTCGTAATTGAACCGGTGCATGCCGTGCGTGTGCATGTCGATCAGGCCCGGCGTCAGGCGGCGGCCTTCCGCGTCGAGCCGGTTGCCATTCAGGCTGTCGGGCGCGTCGTCGTCGCCAATTTCCGCGATGACGCCATCGGAAATCAGCAGCCAGCCGTGGAAAACCCGGTCTCCGGGGCAGATCAGCCGCGCGTTGTCAATCAGAAAGTCAGCCATGGCGCCTCGCGATCGTCCCGCGGGACTTGAGGTCTATCGTGCATTCAAACCGGAACACGTCGTGCCGGTAGTGTGTGATGAAGAGCCCCGCCGGATCGCCGCCCGACACGGTCACCACGTTCGTTTCCTTCAGAACAATCTCGTTCGCCTTGATGCGCAGCAGCCCGGCGACCGCCTTGTCCGCGCGCGCCGCCTCGATGGTCTGCGTGCAGTAGTCCAACTCGATGCGCTGCCGCCGCGCCCAGACCGCCAGAAAATCCATCGCTTCAAAATGCGATCGATCCAGGCGGTCCGCGTGGGCCGCCGCGATCAACACCCGGTCCGTCGCTATCGGCTCCCCGCGCAGACGGTCCACGCGCACCGCCTCACGAAGCGCCGTGCCCGGCTCGGCCCGGAGCGCGCGCGCCGCTTCCTCGCCCAGGGCCGTGTCGCGGAGCGATTCGAGGCGCCGCGAAATGTCGGGCGCGTGGGTCTGGATGCTCCCGAAGTAGTCCGTGGTCAACAGCGGGATCTTGCGCTCGGGATTCGACTTGATGAACGTGCCCACGCCCTGGTGGCGCTCCACGAGCTGTTCGTCTTCGAGGATTTCAAGGGCGCGACGTATCGTGATGCGCGACGTATCGAAGCGCGCGCACAACTCCCGCTCGGTGGGCAACTGGAGCCGCCCCTCCCAGGATCCCGAGAGAATCTGGTCGCGCAGGGTGGCGGCGACCCGGTTATAGGCGGTGTTGGACATGGTGTTTGGCGCGGGTCCCGGGGGTGGGCGTGATTGCACGTTGCTTACGGGAAAAGTATAATTGGTTATAACAACATATTCAAGCGCGGGTTGGGCCGATCGAGGCGGCTGGCCCGGCGCCCCACCGTTGTGAAAGGAATTCCGTGAGCCAGCCCCTGCACGCCGGCGCGGCGCAAATCGACATCACGCCCGCGAAGTCGCTCCATCTCTTTGGCTACCCCCACGTAAAGCGCAACAGCACCGGAACCCACGATCCCCTGCTCAGTTCCGCGATCTACCTGCGCAGCGGCGAAGAGCAACAGCTTTACATCGGGAACGACGTGATCTTTGTTCCGAAGGACCTCGCGGCGCGCGCGCGCCAGCGCCTGGAAGCCGGCACGGGGATACCCGCAAGCGCTATTTGCGTAACGGCGACCCACACCCATTCCGGCCCGGATACGGTGGCCTACGCCAGCAACGCGGACGACGAGACCGTGCCCCCGCCGGACCCGGAGTACCTCCGGCAGCTGGAGGATGGCATTGTCGCGGCGGGAGAGGCCGCGGTGGGGAACGCCGCCGAGGCGGAAATCGCGTTCGCCGAGGCCGATGGATCGTGTGTGGGTGGAAACCGGCGCGATCCCGATGGCCCGAGCATACCGGAGACGCCGGTCTGGCTTGTCCGCAACGCGGCGACCCAGGCCC
The DNA here is from genome assembly GCA_019637335.1 of Candidatus Hydrogenedentota bacterium. Lineage (NCBI taxonomy): Bacteria > Pseudomonadati > Candidatus Hydrogenedentota > Candidatus Hydrogenedentota bacterium. The sequence continues at coordinate 27,453 of JAHBVV010000001.1, forward strand.
CCATCGGGCTGATGCTGATCGTGTCCATGCACCCCACGGTGCTGCACGAGGACTCGACCGTCTACAGCGGCGATTTCCCCGGACTCGCGCGCAAGCGCCTCCAGGACGCGTGGCTGGGCGCGGACGTACCGGTCATCTACCACACCGGGGCCTGCGGCAACCAGAGCCCGCGCCACGTTGTGAAGGGGAACACACTGGCGGAGGCCGAACGCCTGGGGAACGCGCTTGCTGATAGCGTCATCGGCGCGATGGCTTCGCCCCGGTTCAGCACCGAACTCGCGCTGGGCCACGCGACCGCCGCCACCCGCCTGCCCTTGCGCGGCTTCCCGAGCGAGGCCCTCGCCGCAACCGCCCTGGACACCGCCGAGGCGCGTTACGCGGCGCTGAAAAAGTCCAAGCCGGGCAGCCCGGAAACGCGCACCGCGGAAGTAGACCTGTTTGGCGCGCAGGAAACCCTGACGCTGGCGAAGGCCGCGCACCGGGGGACCCTGACGCCCTTTGTGGAGTCCTGCATGCCCGCCGAGGTGCAATGCTTCCGCCTGGGGAAGCAGCGCATGGCGGCGTTTCCCGGCGAAATATTCGTGGAGTTTGTCCTGGGCCTGATGGGGGAATTCCCGGGGCTCTACGCCATCACCATGGCCAACGGCGAATTCCAGGGCTACCTCGTCACGGAGGAGGCGCTGGCGGAAGGCGGCTACGAAGCGAACAACGCCCTGTTCAAGAGCCCCGACGGCGGAAATCTCCTCATGGACCACGCCGCCGAATTGTTGTGTGAGCCCGCGCTGGAATTGTGATGGAAAACACCACACACACCACCTTGTGCCACGCGATCCGGCTACGCCGGTTCGTGTGCCTGGAGCACCAGGAGCCACGCGCCACCATCGGGACGCTCCCCACGAGCGATTTGATCCCGGGCTTGGAGAGCCACTTCCCATGACCCCCGATGGCGCGATCCTCGTCTTCGATCTTGGCACGACCAATTTCAAGGCTACACTCTTCGGCTTCGACGGGACGCTTCGCGCCCTGGCGCGCACGCCAACCCCGTTCCGGCACGCCCGCGCCCCGCACAGCGAAGTGCCGGTCGACGCCTTTGACGCCGCGCTGCTCGGTCTTGCCCGCGACCTCCGGCGGCAGGCCCCCGACGCCTGGGCCGCCGTACGCGCGGTCACCTGGTCCAGCCAGACGAACACCTTCGCGCTGCTGGACGCGGAAAACGCGCCGTTGACGCCCCTGGTGGTCTGGAATGATCGCCGCGCGGCCGACCACACCGCGCCCGTGGAGCAGCTTCAGGCGCTGCCGCGCTTCTACGAGACCACGGGCGTGCCCGGGATGTCCGCGGAGTTCATGGCCGCCAAGCTTCGGTGGTTTCAGGACCAGACCCCGGAACTCTGGGAGCGCGCCGCCCGAATTGCGCTGATCAGCGACTACTTCACCTGGCGCTTCACCGGCGAATTCATCACCGAGGCGGGCGCGGCGGGCCTCACCGGACTGTTCGATATCCACACGCTCGCGTGGTGGAAGCCGGCCCTGGATATCGTGGCCATCGACGCGGACATGCTCCCCCGGATCGCCCGCACGGGCGACCGCATCGGCGCCATCACACCCGAAGCGGCGGCCGCGTTCGACCTCCCGCATGACTGCGTTTTCGTCACCGGCTGCCTGGACCAGTACGCCGGAGCGATTGGCGCGGGCAACGTGGCCACCGGGGGCTTTTCGGAAACCACCGGCACGGTGCTGGCCACGGTTCGGTGCGCGGACGACTTCACCCCCGCGCCGGGGAGCGGCATATTCTGGGGGCCCGCCGCCGATGCTGGCCGTTACTACCAGATGCTTTTCGGCGACGTGTCCGGGAATCTGCTCGAAGCCTTCCGGAACGCGTTGCCGGATCGCCCGGATTTCGACGCGTTAACGGAAGCCGCCGCCGGAGCCGCCGACAGCCGCCTTGCGCTGCCGCACGGCCTGGATACCCCCGCGCTGCTTGCGTGTGTGCGCGGCTGGGCGGATAGCGAGTCCCGAGGCGATGCCGTCCGCGCCATTCTCCAGGGCGTCGCCGAGGCCCTGGCGGCACAGCTCGACGCCCTTTGCGGCGCGAATCGCCCGGCGGAGCTCCACAGCGTGGGCGGCGCTGCCCGCAGCCGCGTCTGGATGCAAATCAAGGCCATCACGCTCGGCATCCCCGTGCGCGCGGTGGCCTGCCCCGAACCGACCAGCCTCGGCGCGGCGCTGCTGGCCATGCGCGGCATTGACGGAACGCCGCTGGATGAATTGGCCGCGCGGTGCGTCGCGCTGGAATCTCCCGTGCAACCGGGCGGATAATGCCCCCGCCGCCATGCCCCCTTACCCCGCAGGAAACCCGACATGAGCCTCGTACCCGACCCGAACAACATCCGCCTCGCCATGCTCGGCATGGTCGAGGGCAACGGGCACCCCTTCAGCTGGTCCGCCATCGTCAACGGGCGCTACGACGCCGAGGCCATGGCGGAATGCGGCTACCCCGTGATCCCGCAATACCTCGGCGCGCAGCCGAAGGAGGCGCTCGGCATTCCCGGCGTCCAGGTCACGCACGTCTGGTGCGACGATCCCGACGACGCGCCGCGTGTCGGTCGCGCCTCCTGCATCCCCTTCATCCTGGAGCGCCCCGAAGACGCGATCGGCGTGGTCGACGCGGTCGTGGTGGCCACGGATATCGGACACGAGCATGTGGACCGCTGCCGCCCCTTCATCGAGGCGGGCATACCGATCTTCATTGACAAGCCCATGACCGACAACACGCCGGATCTACGCCAGTTCATCGCGTGGCGCGACGCCGGCTGCCCGTTCATGTCCACGAGCGCCATGCGCTACGGTAGGGAGTTTCGCGCGCTCGACAGCCGCCTCGGCGAAGTGGGGGACTGCCGCCTGATCACGGTGAGCATGGCCAAGTCGTGGGAGCGCTACGGCATTCACGCGCTGGAGGCCGTCTACCCCATGCTGCCCGCCGGCGGCTACCGCAGCGTGTCGCACCAGGGCGACGAAAACGCCAACTTCATGCTCATCGAACATGAATCGGGCGTGAAGGTTCTGCTCAACGTCATCAGCGACCTCTACGGCGCCTTTGGCCATGTGCAGGTGCTTGGCACGAAAGGCGCCCTGAGCACGAAATTCGAAGACACCTTCCACGCCTTCAAGACCCAGCTCGAAGCCTTCGTCCACTACCTCCGCACCGGCGCTTCCCCCGTGCCCTTCGAGCAAACCGTCGAGCAGATGAAGATCATCATCGCCGGCATCGAAAGCCGCGAGCGCGGCGGCGAGACCGTCCGTCTCGATCAGGCGCCGTAGCATGTTCGCCACCGCCGTCCCTGCTGACTCTGCCGTCTCTGTGACCCCCGACGCCACTCCCCGCACCTCCCCAACCACAAAGGACCCCGAATGACCACCCCGCACATGCGGCCCAGCCGCCTCCTGCGCAAGCTCCGCGCCGGCCAGATCGCCCACAGCCTCAAACTCAACCTGACCGACGGGCGCGCGGCGGAGATCGCCGGCCAGTGCGGCGCCGACGCGGTCTGGCTCGACCTGGAGCACGTCCCCAACAGCATCCACCACGTGGAAGAGCAGATCCGCGCCGCGAAAATCTACGACTGCGACGCGATCGTGCGCGTCGAGCGCGGGAGCTACAGCGATCTGATCCGCCCCTTCGAGATGGATGCCACCGCCATCATGGTCCCGCATGTCATGAGCGCGGAAGACGCCCGCGACATCGCCTGGCGCACGCGCTTCCACCCGATCGGGCGCCGCCCGCTCGATGGCGGCAACGCGGACGGCGCGTATTGCGCAATTCCGGTGGCGGAGTACATCGCGCAGGCGAACCGCGAGCGCATGGTCATCGTTCAGATCGAGGATCCCGAGGCCATGGATGAATTGGAGGGCATTTCGGCGGTCGAGGGCATCGACATGATCTTCTTCGGTCCCGGCGACTACAGCCACGCGATCGGCGACCCCGGCAACCTGAACCACCCGGAAGTGCAGGCCGGCTACCGGCGCGTGGCCGAGGTCGCGCTGAAGCACGGCAAGTTCGCCGGCACCGTCGGCCCCGCCGCGATGCTGCCCGACTTCGTCGCGATGGGCTATCGCTTTTTCAACACCGGCGCCGACGTCACGGCGCTGCGCCAGGGCTTCCTGAGCGCGGTCGCCCTGGCCGAAGGCCTGACGGTGTAAGCAGGACAATTTGATCCAGAATTCGTGTACGAGCCAGTCGCCATATGAACCGGTGGAAATCTGGAAGAGGAGGCGCTCCAGGACGCTCCCTTTCCTTGAATCGAGGTTCCAAAATCGACACGTGTTTATGCCCATCTGTCATGATCGGATTTAAATGCGATTGTCGTGAAAGTGTATGCGAAATCCCTGTCCTCTTGAGTTTAATGTGTTCTCCACGGTTCCAAACGAATTTCCAACCCCCACGCAACCACCAGGCAAGCCCATGAACACCCCGAAAACCCAGGCGCTTTACGCACACGCGAAAACCCGGATCCCCGGCGGCGTGCAACTCCTCAGCAAACGCCCGGAAAACTTCGCCCCGGGACAGTGGCCCGCCTATTTCGCCCGCGCGAAGGGCTGCGAAGTCTGGGATCTGGACGGCAACCGCTACGCCGATATGTGCTTCAACGGCATCGGCGCGTGCCTGCTTGGTTTCGCGCACCCCCGCGTCACCGAGGCCGTCACACGCCGGATCGCGGACGGCGGCATGTGCACGCTCAACGCCCCGGAGGAAGTCGCGCTGGCGGACCGGCTTTGCGGACTTCACCCCTGGGCGGAGCAGGCGCGCTTTGCGCGAACGGGCGGCGAGGCCTGCGCCATGGCGGTGCGCATCGCCCGCGCGACCACCCGCCGCGACATGGTGGCCATCTGCGGCTACCACGGCTGGCAGGACTGGTATCTCGCGGCGAACCTGGGCGAGACCGACGCCCTCAAGGGCCACCTGCTCCCGGGCCTCGATCCGGGCGGCGTGCCGTCGGGCCTGCGCGGCACGGCGCTCGCCTTCGCGGCCAATGATCTGGACGCATTTCAACGCATCCTCGATGCCTGCGGCGACCGCCTCGCCGCCGTGGTGATGGAGCCGTGCCGCTTCCACGATCCCGCGCCGGGCTTCCTGGAGGCCGTGCGCGCCGGGTGCGCGCAACACGGCGCCCTCCTCGTCTTCGACGAAATCACCATCGGCTGGCGGCTGTGCCGGGGCGGGGCCCACCTGGCGCTTGGCGTTCAGCCCGATCTCGCCAACTTCGCCAAGGCCCTCGGCAACGGCCACCCCATCAGCGCCGTAATCGGAACGCGCGCGGCGATGGAAGGCGCCCACGAATCCTTCATCAGCAGCACGTACTGGACCGAGGCTGTGGGGCCCGCCGCCGCGCTCGCCGTGCTCGACGTCATGGCGGAAGAAGACGTGCCGGCCCACGTGGCCCGCATCGGCACGGCAATGCAGCGGTGCTGGCGCGACGCCGCCGCGCGCCACGGCCTGCCCGTGTCGGTTCCCGAGGGCTACCCCTGCCTGGCGCACTTCGCCTTCGATCATCCCCGCGCCAATGCCCTCAAGACGCTCTATACCCAGGAAATGCTGAAAGAAGGCTACCTCGCCAGCACGGTGATCTACCCCACGCTCGCGCACACCGACGCCATCGTCGAAGAGCACGCGCACGCCGTCGATCGCGTCTTCGAAATCATCAAGGGCTGCGTGGAGCGGGACCAGATCGACGCCGCGCTCGAAGGTCCCGAAGCCCTCACTGGCTTCCGCCGCCTGCTCTGAAAATTTGCGACGCAGCATCACCACAACCGCCTCACACAAAACAGATTACAGCGTCCCCAAACAAGGAAGCGGCAAAGGCTGGGAGCGCAGGCGTCCCCGCCTGCCAGGCGGCGAAGCCGCCGTCCATTTTCACCCTTAACGGGTGACGCAACGCGTCATGAACGGCTGCTCTGATATGGCGGAATGAAGTTGGCTTTACTACACAACCGCACAAAACCGCGCCACCCGCACCGCGCCGAAGGCGCGAAACTGATGTGTGCTGGCGGCCCAGGCCCGATCTTGTCCCCAATCAAATGTGCCGATATTTCAATAATTCCATGCACCTCCGGTGCATGGCAGGCGGGGACGCCTGCGCTCCCAGCCTTGCACGCTCTCGTTGTAGTATCGCGGCAAGACGATAAAGAGCAGGCGCCACTTCGTATAGCTCACGTATTAGATATGTGGCGCACTGAGTCATGAACGACAGCCCTGATCCTACCGGCCTTCCGCCACCGCGTCGAGGCGTATGCACGCCGCCGCGCGACCCTCGGCAAACGGCGCCAGCGGCGGAACCTCCGCGCGGCATGCATCCGTCGCCCAGGGGCACCGCGGGTGAAACGCGCAGCCGGGCGGCGGGTTCACGGGGGACGGCGGGTCGCCCTGCAACCGCAGCGACTCCAGCTGCGCCGGGGCATCGGCCGACGGCTTCAGGATGGCGGCCAGCAGCGCCCGCGCATAGGGATGCCGCGGGTCGCTGAACACGGACTCCGCCGGCCCTTCCTCCACGATGCGCCCCAGGTACATCACCGCAATCCGGTGCGCCATGTGATGCACTACCGCCAGGTCGTGCGATATGAGCATCATCGCCAGGCGCTCCTCGGCGCACAGCGCGCGCAACAAATTGAGGATTTGCGCCTGCACCGAGACGTCCAGCGCCGACACCGGCTCATCCGCAATGATCACCCGCGGCCGCAGCGCCAGCGCGCGCGCAATCGCAATGCGCTGCCGCTGCCCGCCGGAGAATTCGTGCGGGTACTTCCGCACGAAACGCCGGGCCAGCCCCACCTTCTCCATAAGCGTGCTCACCGCCGCCGGCAGTTCCGCGCGCGGCACGATCCCGTGCGCGATCATGGGCTCCGCCAGCGCGTCATACACGGTCTTCCGCGGATTCAGCGACGCGTAGGGATCCTGAAAGATCATCTGGATTGCCGGGCGGATCCCGCGCAGTTCGCGCGCCTTCAACCCCGCCAGGTCGCGGCCGTCAAAATGGATCGAACCGCCCGCCGCCGGCACAAGCCGCAGAATGGTCCGCGCGAGGGTCGACTTGCCGCACCCCGATTCGCCGACCAGGCCGAGAATCTCCCCTTCGCGCAAGGTCAGGCTCACCCCCGCCACCGCGCGCAGTGTGCCGTGCGACCGCCGGAAAAAGGGCCCCGTGCTCACCCGAAAATGCGTGCTGGCGTTCTCGACGCGCAAGAGCGGTTCGCTCATGGGTCCACCTCCCCGTCCAGCACCCGGATGCAGGCGGTATGGCGGTTGGTTTCCTTCTCGCGCAGGGCCATCTCGCCCGCGCGGCAGCGATCCGCGGCGTGTTCGCACCGTGGCGCGAACGCGCAGCCCGCGACGGGGCGGCTCAGGTCGGGAGGCAGGCCCGGAATGGTGTACAGCGGCTCGCCGGCCCGGTGCATCGCCGGCATCGACGCCATCAGCGCCTTCGTGTACGGGTGAAGCGGCTTCCGGAACAGATCCGCCCGCGGCGCGGCCTCCACGATCCGCCCGGCGTACATCACGAGCACCCGATCGCAGGTTGCGGCGATCACGCCCAGATCGTGGGTAATGATCGTCACCGCCATGCCCAGATCCTGCTGGCGCCGCTTGATCAGCGCGAGGATCTGCGCCTGCACCGTCACGTCCAGCGCGGTCGTCGGTTCATCGGCGATCAGCAGGGCCGGCCGCGTGATCAGCGCCATCGCTATCATGATCCGCTGGCGCATCCCGCCCGAAAACGCGTGCGGGTAGCGCTCGAGCGCGCCCGCCGCGTCCTGGATGCCCACCTCGCCCAGCGCTTCGATTGCCCGGTCGCGCGCTTCGCCCTTCGATACGTCCGCGTGAAGCCGGAGGGGCTCCATCAGCTGTTTTCCGATGCGCATATACGGGTTCAGGGCGGTCATCGGGTCCTGAAAGATCATCCCGATGCGCCCGCCCCGCACGCGCCGCTGCACCTCGCCGCCCGCGCGCAGAAGATCGGTTCCATCGAAGATCGCCGCGCCCGATTCCACGCGCGCCGGCGGGACGGGCAGCAGCCCCAAGAGCGAATATTGCGACACCGACTTGCCGGACCCCGACTCGCCCACGATCCCCAGCGTCTCGCCGGGCGCCATCGTGTACGACACCCCGTTCACCGCGCGAACAATTCCGTCGCGGGTGTGGAAAGCGGTGTGCAGGTTCTGAACTTCGAGTAGACTCATACCATATCCATATGTTAACGCGAACAGATCAGATCAGGCGTCGGGAGCAACCCGGAAAGTGGGAACCACGAATAAACGCGAATTCACACGAATGAAGAGACCATAGCCTCGTCCCGGGATTCGAAGGCGGTGTTTATGGAGCCAGTGGGCCAGAATGGCAACCTCGGAGTCCCAGGGATATTGAATCACTTCTTCCTTCGTACAACTATCCGTCACTTTCTTTTTATTTTTGCATGTCTATTGGAAAGTCACGCAGCAGTTCATTCATACAGATCAGGTTACGTAGATGAGACGCGGGTTCGACATTCAGCCTCATCTATCGGCACTGTTTTGAGAAAACGCCCCGAAGGGGCACGGCAGCTTCGAGCCCCGGGCAACGCCCGGGGTTAACGGAATAGGTATCCTGTGAGCCCTGAAAGGGCGGCGGAGTTCTGGCTCGTACATTGAACTGCGTTGCCCTTTCAGGGCGAATGAAAACTACACCACGCTTCCCCTGGGCGTTGCCCAGGGCTCGAAGCTGCATTGGCCCTTCGGGCCGGAAGTGCGGGAATCCCGAGTCCACTACATTCATCATCGACGCGCCTTGAAGCACCATACAATTCGCGTTCATTCGTGTGCATTCGCGGTTCAAATCGATTCGGTTGCGGCCAGAGGCTGCCCTGTGTGAGTTCGTGTCCATTCGTGGTTCAATCTATATTGCTTTAAGCCGGTGCCCGGCCCGCTAATCCTTTGACGCCTTGGGGTCGAGCGCGTCCCGCAGCCCGTCCCCGAGGAAATTGAGCGCGAAGAGCGTCGCCGATAGCGCCAGGCTCGGGAAAATCAACAGCCAGGGGTATTCCTCCATGACCTCGACGCCCTCCTGGATCAGCAGGCCCCAGCTGCTCATCGGCGGCTGCACGCCGAGGCCGAGAAAGCTCAGGAAGGCCTCCAGCAGCATCACCTGCGGCACCGTCAGCGTCACGTACACGATGACCGGCCCGAGCGTGTTGGGTATCACGTGCTGAAACACGACCCGCGCGCCGGAAAAGCCCATCACGCGCGTCGCTTCTATAAACTCCTTCTCCCGCAGCGAGATCACCTGGCTGCGGACAATGCGGGCCATCGTCAGCCATTCCACCGCGCCGATCGCCAGGAATAGCAGGACGATATTCCGCCCGAACAGGACCATCAGGATAATCACGAAGATCGTGAACGGCAGCGCGTAAAGCACATCGACGATCCGCATCATGATCTGGTCGGTGCGCCCGCCGGCGAACCCCGCGATCGCGCCCCACGTCACGCCGATCGTCATCGACACCAGCGTCGCCACGATGCCCACCAGCAGCGAGATCCGGCCCCCGTACAGCACGCGCACCAGCAGGTCGCGCCCCAGCGGATCCGTGCCGAACCAGTGGGCCGCGGAGGGCGCGGACGCCCCCACGCTGGTGTCCTGCTGGTCGTAGGCGTAGGGCGAGAGCCACGGGCCGCACACCGCCAGCAGCACGACGGCCGCCAGCAGCCCGGTGCTGACCACCGCCAGGTGGTTCTTGCGCAGGCGGCGCCAGGCGTCCTTCCACAGGGATACGCCCGCTTCCGCGTCCCCCGCCAGGACCGGCGTGCTCATTTCGCCCCCGCGCGCACGCGCGGATCGAGCCAGGCCTGGGCCAGATCCGCGACAAGGTTGAGGGCCAGCACGAGCGTGGCGTAGACCAGCACCGTACCCATGATCATCGTGTAATCCCGGTGAAACGCCGCCTCGACAAACTCGCGGCCAAGCCCCGGTATCTGAAAGATCTTCTCCACCACGAAGGAGCCCGTCAGCAGACCCGCCGTCGCGGGCCCCAGAAAGGCCACGACCGGCAGGATCCCGCCCCGCAGCCCGTGCTTGAGCACCACGGCCGGTTCCCGCAACCCCTTCGCGCGCGCCGTGCGGATGTAGTCCTGCCCGAGCACCTCCAGCAGCCCGCCGCGCGTCAGTCGCGCGATGTAGGCGGCGTACACGGCGCCGAGCGTGAGCGACGGGAGCACCTTCTCCGCCGGCGTGTCCCAGCCCGCCACCGGCATCCACCCCAGCCAGAGTGAAAACACGAGCACGAGCAGGGGGCCCAGCACAAAATTCGGCAGGCAGATCCCCGCCATCGCGAACGACATGGGGACGTAGTCCTGGGCGGTGTTGGGCCGGGACGCCGCGAGGATGCCGGCGGGCAGGCCAATGCACAGCGCCACCAGCAGCGCGTAGGCCCCCAATTCCAGTGAGACGGGGAGCCGCAACAGGATCCATTCGCGCACGGTGCGGCTGGGCTTGCGGAAGGAGGGGCCGAGATCCCCCTGGATCACCCCCGCGACATAGTCCAGGTACTGCCGGTACAGCGGTGCATCCAGGTTGTAGGCCGCTTCCAGCTGGCGCAGGGTTTCCTCCGGCACGCGGCGATCCTGGTCGAAGGGCCCACCCGGCGCCAGGCGGACCATGAAGAACGTGAGCGTGATGATCGCGAGCAGCACCGGCGCGAAGGTCGCCAGCCGTTTAATCAAGTACAGTATCATGAATAGGTTACATTTCCAGCCCGCTTCAGACTCCAGTGGCGGAGAAATCGCGCCCCTACTATGCCATTCCGCCCGGCCCCGGTTCCAGATACGGGGCGCGCGGGCGGCATTTCGGATATTTTGTGGCGCCCTTCTCGAAATGCCCTGACCAACCACAACATATATTGCCTCCCCGGAAGGCCTGTGCTACAATGGCCGCTCGGAGGTGCTCACGGTGCGATTTGGAAAAAAATCCCGGAATCTGGCGGCGGCCGGACGCCGCCTCTTTGGGGAGCGCCCGCAGCAGGACCGGCAGGCGGCGGGCCTCGCGGTGCAGACGCTTGAACCAATTGTCGATGAGGAGACTATGATGACCCCACCGTCCCCGGAAGAGCCCAGGGTTGCGGGCGATCCCACCCAGCGGCTTCTAACCGCGCTGGGCCGCTTCCAGCGTCAGGTGACCCGCGCCGAAGAGGGCGCGCCCCAGGAAGCCTGGTGCGACGAGTGCATGAACCAGCTCATCACGGGCATCGAAATCGCCCTCGGCGAGGACTGGGACGACGTCAAGGAAGCGCTGACCGACACCGCGCGCATTCTCCAGACCTTCGAGGACGCGGGCCAGGCCGGACAGTGCGTCGGCTTTCTCAAGGAAAGCTACGAAATCCTATGCCTGATGGTGGGCGACCTTATCGTTGGCAATGTGCGCTCCGGCGTCATGAAAAAGTGGGAAAACCGCTACGAACGCGCCTTGGACGACCTTGCCACCGCCGGCTTGACCCTGATCGACGACGACGGCCCGGTCGAGCGGGAATCCGCCCACGCGCCCGCCCGGACCGAACCGGACGACTTCGATAACATCCTCGATGATGGCTCCGGGATACCGGGCTCGGTCTTTGATGATGCCCACGCGCCATCCGCGACCGCCCGCGCCTTCGCCAGCGATCCCGGTGACCCCTTCGCCCCGGTGGATCCTGGCGTGGAAGGCGGCGACGACGACTCGCCCTTCGATTCCCCCGCCCACAGGAACCGGAGCCAGGAAGAGGACCATCCCGCGCCATCGCTGGACGAACTCCTCGGCCGCCCCGTTTCCTCCGGGGATGACCTGGAGGACGAGCTTACGCCGGATGCCGGTACGCAGCCGGAATTGACCGACGATTTCACGGCGGAGACAGAACCCTCCTTCAATGCGCATGCCGGCGCGGACGCGCCGGAATCCGCGGTCGATTCCGGAGACGCCGCCGCGTTCTGGGACGGCCAGGCGGTTGATTCGCCCGTGGAACCCGAGGACTCCGGCCTTGACGAAGGGCCCGAGGCGCCAATCGAAGACGCCGCCCCGCAAGTGGACGAAGTCGCGCCCCCGGAAGAGCCGGCGGTTGCGCCCGCGCCCGAACCCGCCCCGGCAAAACCCGCCCCGGCGCCCGCTGCGGTGCAGCCGGAACCCGAACCGGAACCGGGAACCCCGGAGGCGCTCCTCCGCACCGCGCAGCGCGCCATGGCCGCCGGCAACGTCTCCGACGCCAAGTTGTTCGCCCTGCAGCTCGCCGTGAACATGGCGCGCCTGGAGGCCAACCAGGTCGCGGAGCGGATCGCGCTAATCGAAAGTGATATCGCGCGCAATCGCGACGCCGTGGCCTCGGGTGAGCTTGCGGTCCACGAAGCGGAAGAGCGCGTGAGACGTCTCGAAGAGGACGTCGCCCGGTGCCGCCAGGAATTCGAGGAAAAACAGCGGCGCATCGAAGAGCTGCGCGGCGAAGTGGCCGCGGCCGAGGGCGCCGTCGAGGATCTCAATCGCCAGATCGCCGAACTCGAAGCCCGCCGCGACGCGGAAGCCGAGCGCCTGGCGGGAATCCAATCGAACCTGAGCGATTCCATCGGCGAAGAGCAGCGCATGCAGGCCGAACTCGAGAGCCTGGAGGAAGAGGAATCCGGTTCCCGCGAGAATCTGGACGGCGCGCGCGATCACGTCCGCGCGCTTCAGGAAAGCGGCGCGGCGCACGAGTCGCGGCTCGCCGAAACCCAGACGGAATTCGCCCGCCGGGAAAAGGCCGTCGATGATATTGAGAACACGCTCCGGCACGTAACCGGCGAGCCGGAACCCGCCGCGGAGCCGCCAGCCCCCGAGGATTCCGCGCCGGAATCGGACGCGTCCGCCGCCGGCAACGGCGCCGCCGATCACGGGGAGGCCCACGAGCCGCAGCAGGCCGAACTTCTCCCGGCCGACGAGGGGAATGGCGACGGTGGGGATGGCGCGGGGAACGGCGCGCCCCAGGAACACGCCAGTTAGCGGCGGATCTGGTAATCAGCGCCGGACCGGGGCGTCCGCACGCACACACCAACAGGAAGGAAGACTCCCATCGTGGCCAGGAAAGGTGAAATTGTCGGCGCCGTCGACTTCGGCTCCCGCGAGGTGCGCGTAGTCGTCGCGATGGAAGGGCGGGACGGCTCGGTACAGATCCTCGGCCACGGCGTCGCCCAGGGGAAGGGCTGCGTATCCCAGGGCCTCATCCAGGACCTCACCGCCGCCCAGCGCGCCCTGAAACAGGCCATCCACGCCGCCGAAAAAGAGGCCGGCGTCAAGATCGCCTCGCTGTTCTGTGGCCTGAGCGGCACCAACGTCGAGAGCTGCGTCCGGGAAGGCACCGTAAAGCTCGACAGCGATGTCGTGGAGATGCACCACCTCGACGAGTCCATCGATTTGGCCTCCCGCGAGATCCTGGCGCCCGGAAAACAGGTCATTTCCTCCATCACCTCGCAGGAATGGTATGTCGACGACCTCCGCGTGAGCGATCCCGTCGGCATCCGGGGAAGCATCCTCAAGGTCCGCGTGCATTTCGCGCAGATTCCGTCCGTCATCGAGGACAATATCGTGACCTGCATCGAATCGCAGGGGCGTGAACTGGAGGATCTCGTGTTCCTCCCCATCGCCTCCGCGCTTGGCTGCCTCACCCTGGAAGACAAGGAGCTCGGCGTCGCCGTCCTCGACATGGGCCGGAGCACGACCAGCCTCGCCGTGTACCGGGACCGGCGCATTCTGGCGACCCAGTGCTTCGACTGGGGCGGATTCCACATCACCCGCGATGTCGCCGCCGGCCTCCAGGTCTCCTTTGAGGAGGCGGACGAGCTGGTGCTGGAGTACGGGCTTTCCGACGCCCTGATCCAGCGTGAACTCAAGACGGGCAAGCCCGGAAACGACGCCGAGGAACTGGCCAAGGGCCGCTCCGCGCAGATAAAGCTCAAAAGCGCCGTGCACGGCGCCCCCACGATCGTGGACCGCGAGGAGCTCGAAATGATTATCTTCGAGCGGTCGCGCGAACTTCTCAACAAGGTGCAGCAGCACATCAACTCCCGCGGCATGGCCAAGCACCTCGTTCGCGGCATCATCCTCACCGGCGGCGCCGCGTCCATACGCAATATGGTCTCCCTCGCCGAAGCCGTCTTCGAAGTCCCCGCGCGCCAGGGCCTGCCCGAAGGCATCGACGTCACCCCGCAGCCCGTTCAGTCCACCGCCTTCACCCCGGTCGTCGGCGTCGCCCGCCACGGCTTCGAATACCGCGCCGCCCTCCACAACGGCCGCATCAAGGTCCAGCGCGGCCCCGTCGGCGCCTTCTTCAGCGGCATCGGCGGCTTCTTCGCGCGCTATTTCTTTTAGATCTTGCCGTGCCGTTCACGTACGCACACCCGGCCGCGTTCGCCCTGATTGCGTCGGTATGAACGTCCTGTTTGTCGCACTATTCGCCGCTGCGGTATCAGCCCGCATTGGGCAACGTGCGCGCGCGGCCTTTTGAAGGCTTGCTGTATCGCCCCACACTTGCTATGCTACGCATCGCGCGAATCCTGCACCGTCGGGGAGGCAGGTTCGCGGCTGGTTTCGCCGGGCCCGCGCCCGGCAGCGCTGGCCCCCGAATTCAGGCCTGGCTTCCATCACTCCGCGGTATGCGTGGCCCCCGAACGCGGGGCCGGCTGGCGGACGCCGCACACCCCGAACCCAAAAGGAAATGTACACAATGCCAATGGTATCAAAATATACGGTGGTGCCCCGGGTCCCGGAGCGTCTCAAGCCCCTGCTCGAAATCGCGGGCAATCTCTGGTGGTGCTGGAACCATGACGCAATCGACATGTTCCACCGCATTGACCGCGACCTCTGGACGCGCGTCAACCAGAACGCCTCCGCGATGCTGGGCCAGATCAGCCAGCTGCGGCTCGACGAACTCGCGAAGGACGACAGCTTCCTCGCGCACATGGACCGCGTTCAGGAGAAGCTCCGTGACTACATGGAAACCAACACCTGGGCCGATCGCAACCCCGACGCCTCGCCGGACTTCTGCGTGGCCTATATGTCCGCCGAGTTCGGGCTTCACGAATCCCTCCGTATCTACTCCGGCGGCCTGGGCGTGCTCGCCGGCGACCACCTGAAGGCCGCCAGCGACCTGGGCCTGCCCCTCGTCGGCATTGGCATGCTCTACCGCGAGGGCTATTTCAGCCAGTACCTCAGCGCGGACGGCTGGCAGCAGGAAACCTACCCGCACAACGATTTCTACAACATCCCCATCGCGCACGAACGGGACAAATCGGGCGCGCCCCTGACCATCGAAATCCCCTATCCCGAGGGTATGATAAAGGCCTATGTCTGGCGTTGCCAGGTCGGGCGCGTACCGCTCTTCCTGCTCGATTGCGACCACGAGGACAATTCCCCGGCGGCCCGCGCGATCACCGCGCAGCTCTACGGCGGCGATCGCGAGACCCGCGTGCGCCAGGAAATACTCCTGGGCATGGGCGGCGTTATCGCCATGCACGCGCTCGGCATCCAGCCCACCACCTACCACATGAACGAGGGCCACGCGGCCTTCATGACGCTCCAGCGCATCAAGGACCTGGTGCTTAACGACGGCATGGTCTTTGAGGATGCTATCGAGACCGTCAAGGCCGGCAGCTTCTTCACCACCCATACCCCCGTGCCCGCCGGCAATGACATGTTCGAACCCGCCCTGGTCGAGCGCTACTTCCACACCTATTGCGCCGAGGTCGGCATCCCCTTCGATCGCCTGCTCCGCCTCGGACGCCAGAATCCCGACGACAGCCACGAACCCTTCTGCATGACCGTGCTCGCGCTGCGGCTTTCCTCGGGCGCGAACGGCGTCAGCAAGCTCCACGGCGAGGTCGCCAGAAACATGTGGAACCTCACGTGGACAGGCGTGCCCGAGGAGGAGGTGCCCATCACCTCCATCACCAACGGCATCCACACGCGCAGCGTAATCTCCCGCGACCTGTCGGACCTTTACGACCGCTATCTCGGTCCGGGCTGGGTCAACAGCCCCGACGACCACAGCATCTGGCAGCGCATCGACAGCGTGCCCGATACCGAGCTCTGGCGCACGCACGAGCGGCGCCGCGAGCGCCTCGTGAATTTCGCGCGGCGCCGGCTTGCCGCGCAATACGAAAAGCGGGGCGCCACGGACACCGAGCTCCGCATCTGCCATGAAGTGCTTAACCCCGATACCCTCACCATCGGTTTCGCGCGGCGATTCGCCACCTACAAGCGCGCCGCCCTCATCCTCCGCGATCGAGAGCGCCTGATGCGTATCCTGACCAACCCGGAGCACCCCGTACAGTTTATCATCGCCGGCAAGGCGCACCCCGCGGATACCGCGGGCAAGCAGCTTATTCGCGATTTGCAGCAGTTCGCCCGCGAACCCGCCGTGCGCCGCAACTTCATCTTCCTGGAGGACTACGACATCAACGTCGCGCGCTACATGGTCCAGGGCGTCGACTGCTGGCTCAACACCCCCCGCCGGCCCATGGAGGCCAGCGGCACCAGCGGCATGAAAGCCTCGGCCAACGGCGGGCTGAACATCAGCATTCCCGACGGCTGGTGGTGCGAGGCCGAGCACCTCGGCCCCAACGGCTGGAGCATCGGGCGCGGCGAACAGTACGACGACCTCGAGGAACAGGACCGCGTCGAGAGCGAACTGCTCTACGAAATCCTGGAGAAGGAGGTTGTTCCCACCTTCTATGATCGCGGCAGCGACGACCTCCCGCGACAGTGGATTCACCGGATGAAATCCGCCATCCGCACGATCGGGCCGGTATTCAATACCTACCGCATGGTCCAGGAATACACCGATCGCTGCTACATCCCCTCCAGCAACCGCCGCAACGCCCTCAAGGCCGATGGGCGGAAACGCGCGCTGGCGCTCTCCGCCTGGAAGCAGCGCGTGCACAAGCTGTGGCCCAAGGTGCGGATTGCCAGCGTGGAGTCCGGGCCCACCGAGAACCTTCCCGTCGGGACCCATCTGAGCGTCTCCGCCGTCGTGCACCTCGGCGAGCTGACCAGCAAGGACGTCACCGTTGAGGTCTACTACGGCACCCTCGACACGGAAGGCCAGATCGAGCACGGCCACTGGAGTGAAATGAAGGTCGCCGCGGAGCCGGAAAAGGGCGATGTCCGCTTCGAGGGCTCCATCCTCTGCAACCAGACCGGACAGCTCGGCTTCACCGTCCGCGCCATTCCCAGCCACGAGGATCTCGCGCAGAAACACGAGACCACCCTGATCGCCTGGGCCTGAGACCCCGCGTCAATCTGAACCGCCACGGCAGCCCGCCGCGAACACCGCGCGCGGGCTGTCGTTTTTGTCGCGCCGCCGAGCCCGCTCGATTCTCGCTTTCGCGGCCTGCGGCTTCAAACGGCGGATGGGGGCTCCGGTCAGCTTTCGAGGGTGTAGATGGCGTCGAGTTCGCGGTAGCGCTCGTTGTAGTCGAGCCCGTAGCCGACGACGAAGTGATCGGGGATCACGAAGCCGGCCAGGTCCGCGTTGATGGCGCAGGTGCGCCGGGAGGGTTTGTCCAGGAGCGTGGCGAGGCACAGGGAGGCCGGGTGCTGCGCGCGGACGAAGTCGAGGATCGCGGTGGCGGTTTGTCCCGTGTCGAGGATGTCCTCCAGCACCAGCACATGCCGGTCGCGGAGGGGCTCCTCGGGCAGGTGCGAGAAGACCACCTCGCCGCGCGAGGCCGTGCCGTCGTAGCTCTTCGCGCGGATGTACTCCACCGTCAGCGGGGCTTGCATCGCGCGCAGGAGATCGGCGCTGAACGGGACCGCGCCCTTGAGCACCACGAGCGCGAGGGGCTCCCGGCCGGCGTAGCGCGCGTCCAGTTCCGCCGCCATGGCGCCGATGCGATCGCGGATTGCGGCGGCGTCGATGAGGGGATACTGGCTGAGGCGCAGGTGCATGAATCAGGTTACCGTGACTTCGAGCAGGCGCCGGGTGGCGGCGGTGACGGCCACATTGTGGCTGATGGTGTGCCCGGGAATCCAGACGATTTCGCCGTTACTCTCGAACAGGAGCTGGGCGTCGCGTTCCGGTTGGGTCAGTCCGAGGGTGTTGAAGACGTCCTTGAGCTTGCGGGATCCGGCCAGGCCCAGGGGCTGAAAGCGATCCCCGGGGCGGCGCGTCCGGATGATCAGCGCGTCCCCGAGCGCAGCCGCGTCGAAGACCTGTCGTCCGGGGTGGCAGTAGCGCGCGAGGGGCTCCGCCGGGCGCGCTTCGAGGATCCGCGCCTGGAAGCGGCGTCCGAGGCCGTCGGCGACGCCGGGCACAGGCAGGATGAGGCGTAGGGGGTCGCGGGCCTGTTGCGGGAGGGCCATCACGGCATGATCGGCGGCCAGGAAGAGCGAGCGATCGTGGCCCAGGTCGATCTGGATGCCGGCTGGCGCGCTCTGGAGCGCCTCCACCGCCTGCTGGACTCCCTCGAAGGAGGCGTCGCCGCCGATCTCTTGAATACAGGCCGCGATCAGCCGATATTGAAGGGCGGGGTCGGTGTCGCGGAAAGGGGCGCGCAGGAGGCGGCCCGTGGCGTCGAGGCACTGTTCCCGGGCCGCGTCGGTCAGGCGCTCCAGCAGGGCGTCGTCCTGGCGCTGGAGTTGGGCGAGGCGCTGGAGCGCTTCGGCGATGGCGGGGTTGTAGTCCCGGGCGAGCAGCGGCAGCAATTCGTGGCGGATGCGGTTGCGCGTGTACCGCGGATCGGTGTTGCTCGTGTCTTCGCGCCAGGGCAGGCCCTCGGCCCGGAGCCAGGCGAGGATGGTGTCGCGCGGGCATTCGAGCAGGGGGCGGATGAAGCGTACGCCATGCCGGTTGCGGGAGGGCGGAATGCCCGCGAGGCCGGACGGGCTCGCGCCGCGCAGCAATCGCATCAGCACGGTTTCGGCCTGGTCGTCCGCGTGGTGGCCCGTGGCCACGGCGGATAAACCGGCAGTGCGGGCGGCCTCCTCGAAGAAGCCGTAGCGCAGGTCGCGCGCGGCCATTTCGAAGCTGGCGCCCTGCGCGGCGGCGAGTTCGGCCACGGAGCGGGAATCGAAGTGAAAGGGGAGATCCAGCGACGCCGCGAGATCCCGAACGAAGGCCGCGTCCTCCGCGCTGGCGCCGCCGCGGGTCTGGTGGTCGAAATGGAGGACACCTCCGGCCCGGCCCGCGCGGTGCGTCAGGTGCAGCAGGGCTACGGAATCCGCGCCCCCGGAAACGGCCACCAGGGCGCGCTCCCCGGGGGCGAGCAGGGCGTCGAGCGCCTGCTGCGCGGTTTCGGGCAGGGGGTGCGACATACGTTTGGGCCTTCGCGCGGCGGTGCGGGCGGCGCTATTTCAGGGTGACGATCACGCGGTCGTCAACGACCCTGATCTCGTCGATCTTGCTGAAGAATTCCTGCATCTTGGGGTCGTTGGCCAGATCCTGCGCGAGATTCTGGGTGCGCAATTGGGCGATGAAATCCGCCGGCGCGTCCTGGTCCTTGAAGCGGAAGTCTTCCAGAAACACGAAGACTCGCCCGGAATTCGCCGATACGTTGAAGGTGCCCGAGCCGTTCAGGTAGCGCCCCTCGAAGAAGGAAAGCGGCATGATGCGGCTCAGTTCCAGGCTGACTTCGCCCCGGACCTCCCCGTTTGCGATGGTAATGTAGACGGATTCGCCCAGCGCCCGAATATTCTCATCCGAACGCAGGAGCACATTCAGATCGTCGCCGGTGAGGGAGAATTCCCGCTGTTCGCCGCCCTGCTCCAGCGCCGTCTTCAACGCCGCAACTTTTTGCGACGATTCGGCCTGCTCCGCCTCGTTCAGCGCGAGCGGCGGGAGCTCCCGCGGCGCCGTTTCCGTGGTGGCTTCGAGCATGCCGGTGGCCCCCCGGTAGAGGCCGTAGCCGACGAGCGCCGCGCCCACGACGCAGACGAGTGCGACGACCAGGCAGCCGATCAGGCAGCCGTTGACGCCGGAACGGGATTTGGGAAGCGGGGGTACGTGATCGAGATCGTGGGCCATGGTGGAACCTCCGGGCGCGGGCCGCCGGTTGCTGGGTGTCAGGTTGTGGTCACATCGCCCATCAGGGCCTTCACATGGGTCACCTTGTCGCGCATGGACTGGGGCTTGTCCACGCGGGTGCCCAGCTTGATCGTGGTGCTGATGCGCGGCGCGCCCATGGCGTGGATCTTCTCGTGGCAGGCCTTGATCGCCGCCATCACGTCGTCCCACTCGCCCTCGATGTTGGTGCCGAAGGCGTGCAGGTGGACCGCCAGGCCGGCGTCCCGCAGGATCTGCTGGCACGCCGCGATGTAGGGCGACAGGGACACCTCGGCGTTCATGGGGATAATGCAGAGATCGACGATGACTTTCATGTAAATCGGCCTTTCTTCCGTAAAACTGCCGGGCGTCTAGTTTCGATCATTCCGCCCCCGGGATACAATTCGGGCGCGCCGGGTATTCGATGTGGGGTGGTGAGGATGGCGCGGGTTCAATGTCGAGGCGTGGCCGGAAAAAGGCCATGTTCTTGGCATACAGCCTGGAATTTACCCGGCAACACGCGAATAATGGGCGTTGGCAGGTGTACCGGCAAGAGGAGAGCGAGCATGAACGGACGAAACCCCCTTACGGTGTTGATTCAATCTACGACAGCCTTCATCGCGATTGCGGTCCCGGCCATTCTACACGCTGAGACGGCATACAAACCTCGAACGCTCGCCGATTATCCGCCAGCGATCGTCGAATGGGTGGTTGCCGATTTCGAGGCGCGCCTGGAGGCGCTCCGCGCGGATGGCGCGCCGCGATCGGTGGCGGAACTTGCCAAATGGGGCGCGTGTCCAGACGCGGATACGGACGCATACCCGCTGTATGAGAAGGCGCTGCGGCAGACTCCGTACTCGGCGCAGCTGAGCGCGGTTGTCGCCGCGACCAGGCGACCGTGTTATCAGTATCCGGTTTCGGCGCGGGATCTTCGGGACGACGTCAGGAAGCAGTTTCTACCTGAACTCGACTATCTCGGGGAAATGCGAAATATGGCGCGAATGTTCTCCAGCGAAGCGGGGATGCTTGCTGCGTGGGGCGACACGGACGGCGCCGTGGACCTGCTCTGCGCTGGATTCAATTTTCTGGGACACCACGCCCGCGCGCCATTTGGGTTGATGCACCTGACCCGCTACGCCTGCCAATCCCTAATCGTAAACGCCGCGGAAGAAATCCTGAATCGCGTCAACCTTACGGGCGCCCAACTGGAGCGGCTGAACGCGGCCGTGGCCCGCGCGGAGAACCCCGACGCGCTTGCGCAAATCTGGCATTTCAACGTGGAAGCGGGTATTGACGCCAATCCCTTCTCGGCGATGCCCTCCGTACACGTCATTGACGCGGTATACCGTGCGGAGTTGCTCCTTCTGCGGGCGGGCATTGCCATAGAACGATTCCGGCTTGCGGAGGGTGAGGCGCCCGCGTCCCTGGCGGATTTGGTTCCCGCCTACCTTCCGAAATTGCCGCTGGATCCCATGAACGGCGCGCCGCTGCAATACACACGCGGCGAGGGCGAATTCGCGCTGTGCAGTGTTGGCGACACCGGCGCACTCTGCGCGGATCCACTGCAAGAATCTGACGTGCCGAACCAGCCAAAGCTTGTTGTTGCATATCAGAAGACGCCTGCCGCGTTTCACGAGATGGGCATTGCGCTTCCAACGCGGGAACCCCGGCGTCTTTCGCGGGCCGAAAAACGGGCCGTGGAGGTGGTAAGGGTTGAACTGGACTTCGGATCGCTCCATGTGGAGTCCGGCATAGCGCAGTTCTCGGCCGGTGCACTGAACGGTGGTGTCGCGGTTCTGCTGGTATCCGTGTCGGCGGCGCAGCCCGATCCCCGCGAACTGCCCCTGATGGCGGCGTTTTTTGTGAAGGATGGCTCGGCCAGGCGGGTAAATCGGGTCGCCGCCGAACTGGCGCCCCGGCTGGAGGGAGCCCCGGAACACATAACGTTTGATCGGGTGCGCGACGCGGCATATTGAGCGTCGGTTCCGCGATGGCGAGGGATTGAACCGCGCGTGCGGAGTACCTTCCCTGGAGGCGGGCGGCGCCTGCTCCAGGCACACGAATCCGCCTTTGGCGCCATCGCGTGGCACAGCGCGCGGGCCTGTGGTGCGCGTTTTGGGGCTGCTAATCGATCTCGTGAACGGGCCATACGCCATAGGATCCACCGTGAACTCAGAAAAGGGCGCGTGTTGGAGCGCCGGCATCTCTGCCGGCAGGGTCAGGGATTCGCCAAAGGCGAAATGCCGGTGCTCCAACACGCTCACCTTCGTAGATTCGATGCGTTATCAGGCGGCGCCCATCTTTCACAATACCGTCGGCCCTGTTCCGCATCGCCTTCGCGCCGCGCTCCCCGACTTGCGGTTCGCGCGTGGTATACTTCCGCGCATGAACGTGCTGCTGGTGGAAGACGAAAAGCGGATTGCCGGGTTTGTGAAGAAGGGCCTGGCGGAGCAGGGCTTTCAGGTGGACCATGTCGCGGATGGGGACGAGGCGCTGGAGCGGATGCTTTCGCGGCCCTACGACGCGATCGTGCTGGATATCATGCTGCCGGGCCGCGACGGGCTGAGCGTCTTGCGCCAGTTCCGGAAGAAGGGGCACGCGGCGCCCGTTATCCTGCTGACGGCGCGGTCGGCGCTGGATGAGCGGGTGGAGGGCTTGAACGCGGGGGCGGACGACTATCTCACGAAGCCGTTTTACGTGGAGGAGCTGGTGGCGCGGCTGCACGCGGTGATCCGGCGCGCGTCGGACGAACCGATGAGCCTGCTGCGGGCGGGGGAGGTTGCCGTGAACGTGCTGACGCGGGAGGTCACGGTCGGGGGCGAGCCGGTGAAGCTCACGGCGCGGGAGTTCGGCCTGCTGGAGTACATGATGCGAAACCCCGGGCGCGTCTACACGCGGACGCAGCTGCTGGAGCATGTCTGGGG
This sequence comes from Candidatus Hydrogenedentota bacterium, assembly GCA_019637335.1. Classification (NCBI taxonomy): domain Bacteria; kingdom Pseudomonadati; phylum Candidatus Hydrogenedentota; species Candidatus Hydrogenedentota bacterium. Next base: position 50,419 of record JAHBVV010000001.1, read on the forward strand.
CTACGATTTCGACCCGAGCACGAACCTGGTGGACGTGCACATCCAGCGGTTGCGCAAGAAGGTCTCCCCGGACAAGGACAACCCCCTGATCGAGACGATTCGCGGCGTGGGCTACCGGGTGCGGAAGGGCGGCTGACGATGCGACCGCCCCTCCCGCGCACGTTTCGCATGCGCCTGCTGTTGCTTTCCACCCTGCTCTCGGGCGCGATCGTGCTGGGCTTCGGCTTTGCGGCCTGGCAGCTGCTGCACCGGCATTTCGGGCCGCAGCGGCTGGACGCGGAGTTGCGCGGCCTGGCGCGGGGCCAGCTCGCGCTGCCGCGGCGCCCGGGGGACTGGCCGGCGTTTGAGGAAGTGCTCGATTACTGGGCGGGCCTGGACACGTCGCGGGTCTTCGCGTTTGCCGCGCTCAACCGGGACGGGCGGGTTCGGTACCGCAGCCATGCGTGGCCCGAGGGAATGGCGCCGGGCGACCTGGTCGATGTGGCCGCGCTTCCCCTGCCCCCGCCGCCGCCGGACTGGGGCGAGGGGCCGGATCCGCGCGGTCCGCAGGACGGGCGTCCGCGCTTCGAGGACCGGCCGCGTCCGGAGGATCGCCCGCCGCCCGATCGCCGCCCGGAGATCGGCGGGGCGCCCGGCGGCGAGCCGCGCGGGAACGGGGAGGAACGGCGCAACTTTCGGCGGATGCGCGATCCGAACATCCGCCCGATAGAAGTGGCGATGCTGACCCGCCCGGTCGGGGGCGGGGCCTGGCGGATTGCGGTGATGGCGACGCCTGGCGAGGTGCTGTTGCTTGCCGCGGATCTGACGCCGTACCGCGCGGAGGCGGTGGCGCTGCGCAACGCCTTTCTGGCGGTGCTCGGGCTTACGCTGCTGGCGATCGGCGCGGGCGGGTGGTACCTGGCGGGGCGCGCGGTGCGCCCGGTGCAACGGCTGGCGGCGGCGGCGGAATCGATTACGGCGCAGGCGCTGGACCGGCGCATTCCGGCCTCGGGGTCCGCGACGGAATTCGAGCGGCTGGTGCAGGTGTTCAACCAGATGCTGGAGCGTTTGGAGCGGAGCTTCCGGCAGGCGAACCGGTTCAGCGCGGATGCGGCGCACGAACTGAAGACGCCGCTGACGATTCTTCAGGGGCAGTTGAACCAGGTCTTGCAGGAGGCGCCGCCGGGATCGCCGTTGCAGCAGCGCCTGGGGGAGTTGCTGGAGGAAGTGCAGCGCCTTTCCGTCATCATCCGGAAACTGCTCCTGCTTTCGCAGGCGGACGCGGGCGCGATTCCGCTGAACCGGACGCCGGTCGCGCTGGACGCGTTCCTGGCGTCGATCCGGGAGGACATCGAGGTGCTGGCGCCCGATCTGGCGGTGGAAGAGGACCTGGCCCCGGACATAACGGTGCAGGCGGATGCATCGCTGCTGCAGCAGGCGGTGCAGAATCTCACCAGCAACGCGATCAAGTACAACACACCGTGCGGGCGGATTCGGCTGGCGCTGCGGCGCGAGGCCGGTCGGGTGCGGGTGTCGGTGGCGAATACCAGCCCGGGCATCGCGGAGGCCGACCGGAAGCGGCTGTTCAACCGGTTTTTTCGCGCGGATCCGGCGCACTCGCGCGCGGTGGACGGCGTGGGGCTGGGCCTGAGCCTGGCGCGGGAAATAGCCCGGGCGCACGGGGGCGACCTGTGGCTGGCGGACGCGCCGCCGGGCTGGGTCCAATTCATCCTGGAAATCCCGGACGCGCCGCCGGCGGGCCGCGCGCCTACCTGACGCCGATCCCGGCCGGGTGCGGGGCCATGGCGCCCGGATGCGCGCAGACGTGTGCCGCCAGGCGATTCGCGCGCTCGCTGATGACGCCGAGGGGCCAGCCACGGAGCAGGCCCATGACGGCCATGGCCGTGAAGGAATCGCCCGCGCCCACGGTGTCGGCCAGCTTCTCCACCGGCGTCCCCGGGTGTTCTTCGAATTCGCCGGGCGCCGCCAGAATGCTCCCCTGGCCGCCCCGCGTGAGGACGATGAGATCGAGGGCGAAACGATCCATCATCGCGTTGAGCCGTTCCCGGGTTGAACCGGGAATGCGCAGGAGATCCGAGATGGCCGGCAATTCGTCCTCGTTGAGCTTGAGGACCTCCGCGCGGTCGAGCAAGGCGAGGATGACTTCTTCGCTGTAGTAGTGCTGCCGCAGGTTCACATCGAACACGCGGATACAGCCGGGGACCGCGGCGTCCAGCAGCCGGCGGATGGTCTCGCGGCTGTGCGGGTTGCGGGACGCGAGCGATCCAAAGCAGATCGCGTTGGCCCGGCGCGCCAGCGCCAGGGCGGCGTCGGTGAAGGGAATGTAGTCCCAGGCGACGCCCTCGTGAATGGTGTAGGCCGGCACGCCTGACCCGTCCACCGTAACCGTGACGGTACCCGTTGGGTGTGCGCGGTCCACGTGGATGTAGCTTGTGTCCAATCCCCGGGCATCCAGCGTGGCGAGGATCTCGCGGCCTTCGGGGTCGTCGCCGACCGCGCTTACGGTTACGCCGCGCGCGCCCAGGGCGGCGGCGTGGTAGGCGAAGTTCGCCGGCGCGCCGCCGAGTTGTTTTCCCTCGGGCAGGACGTCCCAGAGAATTTCGCCCAGACCGAGGACGAGAAAGGGTTCATTATTTGGCATGCCGTATCTCCCGGTTCGTGCGGGCCACGCGGGACCCGGAGGTGACCTGGTCGTTGCGCGCGGCTATTGGGGCGGCGCGGCGCCCGCGGCGGGGCCGGGCAGTTCCTCGGAGTCGCCGTAGTGGGCGCGCAGTTCGTCCAGGCGCGTGTGGAGCGCCTCGATCACCTCCGCATACTCCGGGTTGCCGTACTGGTTGTTCATTTCCGAGGGGTCAAGCTTCAGATCGTAGAACTCCCACTCGCCGAGCGTGTAGAAGTACATCAGCTTGTAACGATCCGTGCGTACGCCATAATGGCGGTACACGTTGTGGACCTTACCCTCGCCCTCGTAGTAGTGGTAGTAGATGGCGTCGCGCCAGTTTTCGGGGGTTTCGCCGCGCATCAGCGGCGTCAGGCTTCGGCCCTGCATGTCGGGCGGAAGCGGGGCGCCGGCCAGCTCCAGGAAGGTCTGGGCCATGTCCAGGTTCTGCACCATGGGATCGGTCTGGCTTCCGGCGGGTATGCCCGGGCCCATGGCGACCAGCGGCGTGCGCAGGGATTCCTCGTACATGAAACGCTTGTCGAACCAGCCGTGCTCCCCGAGGTAGAAGCTCTGATCGGAGGAATAAAACACGACGGTGTTCCTGTCGAGCCCCTTTTCCCTCAGGTAATCCAGCACCCGGCCGACATTGTCGTCCACGGAGCGCACGCAGCGCAGGTAGTCTTTCATGTAGCGCTGGTATTTCCAGCGGACGAGGTCCTTGCCGGTCAGGTTGGCGTCGAGAAAGGCCTGATTTTTCGGTCCGTATGCGGCGTTCCAGGCGGCAAGCTGCTTTTCGTCCATGCGGCCGAGGGTGCGGTTCCAGCGGCCCTTGGTTTCGGGGTTTTCCGCCGCGTCCTCCGGCCACACCTTCAGGTCCGAGTGGAGCGTCATGGTTTTCTCGATGCTCATGTCCTGGAGTTTGGCGGCCGATCCCCGGTTCTCGTAGTCGTCGAAGAGATTGTCCGGCTCGGGGATTTCCACGTCATCGAAGGTGTTGAGGTGGTCCGGGCCGGGTTCCCACTCGCGGTGCGGGGCCTTGTGCTGGAGCATCAGCATGAAGGGCTGGTTCGCGTCGCGCCCGTTCTCGAGCCAGTTCAGGGCCTTGTCGGTGATGATGTCCGTCACGTAGCCGTGCTCGCGGGTTTTTCCGTCCGGCGTAATGAAATCCGGATTGTAGTAGTGGCCCTGGCCCGGGAGCACCTCCCAGGCGTCGAAGCCCGTGGGGTCGGACTCGAGGTGCCACTTGCCGAAAAGGGCGGTCTGGTAGCCGTGTTGCTGGAGCAGCTTCGGAAAGGTCTGCTGCGATCCGTCGAATCTGTCGCCATTCTGCCGGAATCCATTCAGGTGGCTGTGTTTGCCGGTAAGGATAACCGCGCGGCAGGGGCCGCAGATCGAGTTGGTGACGAAGCTGTTGTTGAAGCGCACGCCGCCGTTGGCGATGCGGTCGATGTTCGGCGTGGGCGCGACATCGGCGAGGCGGCCTCCGTAGGCGCTGACGGCGTTCTGGGCGTGATCGTCACTGTAGATCCAGACCACATTGGGGCGCTGCGCGTCCTGCGCGCGCGCGTCCCGGCCCGCCAGGCCCGCGAGCGCCAGGGCGCCGGCTCCGGTGCGCCGCAGAAAGGCGCGTCGGTTGTAGGATGGCTGCATGGGATTGGTCCTCCTCGCTCGTTGAAGCACCATAATCGGCCATGGGCGCGGTCCGGGTCAAGAGTAGGCGGGTATGTCCGTTCTTCGGTTGCTTCGCAACCGAACCACAGCCGGGACGGCTGTGCCACGTTCTTTCCCCGGTCATATGGAAGACTTGGGCGCGTTTTTCCGCCCGATGCGCTCCCCGAGGAGTCGCCCGGCGAGGTGGCGGCGTCCGCCGCTACGTGGCGGCGGCGCGGGCGGAGATAATGGCGCGGCGCTTCGCGATGACGCGCTTGACGAGTTCGTCGGCCATGACGCCGGCAAGCAGGACGACGCCTATAATCGCGAATTCGAGCTGGGAGGGGAGCCCGAGGATGTTGATGGCGTTGTAGAGGACGCGGATGACGGCGGTGCCGATGACGACGCCGAGGATCGAGCCCTCGCCGCCGCGAAGGCTGCACCCGCCCAGGACGGCGGCGGCAATCGCGAAGAGCTCGTAGAATTCGCCCATGCCGGCGGGCTGGACGGTGTTGAGGTCGAGGGCGAAGACCATGCCGCTGAATCCGGCGAGGACCGAGCAGGCGACGTAGGCGCCGATGGTGACGCGCGCGGTGTTGATGCCGCTGAAGCGGGCGGCTTCCTCGTTGCGCCCGAGCGCGAGGAGGTAGCGTCCGTAGATCGTGAAATTGAGGAAGAAGCCCGCAATGAGGGCTACGACGATCAGCGAGATGAAGGGGACCGGGAGCGCGAAGCCGCCGATCGGGACCGACCCATTGGCCAGCAGGCCGAGCCCCGGGAAATTGGAGCCGAAGCCGACGCTCTGGTCGCCCGTGGCGTAGCGGGCGAAGCCGCGCAGGTAGAGCAGGCTGCACAGGGTCACCACGAAGGGCTGGAGCTTCATTCTGGTGATCAGGAGGCCGTGCGCGAGCCCGATGAGCGCGGAGCCCGCGAGCAGCCCGGGGACGACGATCCAGGGGGAGTAGCCCTTGCCGAGGAGCATGGCCAGGAGCGCGCCGGTAAGGCCGATCACGGAGCCGATGGAGAGATCGATGCCGCCGGTGATGATGACGAGCGCGGCCCCGACGCCGATCACGCCGAAGAGGCCGGTCCAGCGCACGGTGTTCTGCACGTTGTAGGCCGAGAGGAAATTGTCGCTGTTCATGGCGGTAAAGGCGCACACGGCGACCAGCAAAACAAAGATGCCCAGCGTTTTTTTCATCCGCGAATACTCACTCCAACCCCATGCTGTAACGTGAATGGCGCCCGCCCGGCGGGATCGCCCGCCCGAAATGGACCTCGGGCCACCCCCGCCAAAAGATACTGTATCCCGCGCCCCGAAACAAGCGCGCGGCCCGGCGGCAGGCCTGAACACAGTTGCGCAGCGGAAAAATCCCCATTGACAGCCAGCGCCGTTCGTGGTACGTTTCTGCGCCATCGCGCCGGCGATTGAGGAGATCCGCTGGCATACAAGGGGGGCGGCGATCAGGCAGGGTTCGGGTTCGAAACGGGTTCCGGAGTCGTCTTTTCGTATGTCTGCTCAAGTTATTTCTCTCTGTTTTGTGCGCTTCTTCCTCGTATCGCGGATTCGGGCCGCGGCGACGGCGCTGATCCTGGCCGCGCTCGCCAGTCCGCTGGCCGCGCCCGCCGTCGCGGAGGTTATATTCGAGTCCGGGACAATCGCCTTGGCGTCTGCGGGCACGCCCGGCTGCACCGACAGCGCACCTCCCTTCGGCGAAGAGGCGCTGGGTTACGAAGGTTCGGGCGAATGTTCGATCGATTTCGGGGGCGCCAGCGCCACCGCGCGCGCGACCAATACCTTCGCCATCATCGGCGGGCGGGACAATGTCACCGGTTTTGACGTGAACACGGCCGCGAATTTCAACCTGACCCGGTCCGATGACGCCCCCACGATCGATCCGCGCGCGTCGACCTCCATCTCCGCGCGCTTTACCGTGACGGAGACGATGATATTCGAGGTGACGGGCGACGCGACGGCCACCGCTGCGGATTCCCGCGCGAATCCCAGTGTTCGCCGGACGGATGCGTCCGTGAACATCTTCTTCCGGCCCGTGGGCGCCTCGGGCGGCCTGGGCGGTTCCGCCATCGGGGACGCCACCCAGCCGCCGCAGAACAACAACTTCGACCAGCAGGGCACGCTTCCTCCGGGTGAGTACGAACTGCTTTGCTTCGTGAACGTCAGCGCGAGTGCGTTTGGCGGCATCGGCATCCCGGGACGGACCATGGCGGCCGAAGCCACCGCCACGATGGAAATTCGCTTTATGCCGGTCCCGCCCACGGGCGGTTGCTGCATCGACGGCTTCTGCGACACCCTGACCGAGGCGGAGTGCCGGGATGCGGGCGGCGTCTATGCCGGCGACAACCAGGACTGCGTGGATTGCGTGGTAGAGGAATGCGATCTGCGCTGGATCGACGCGGCGGGCGGGAATCTGGGCACGGCGTCGAACTGGGATCCGGCGCAGGTTCCCCGGGACGACGGCGACGGCTGCAACAACCTCACCTTCAACCTGTCGGGCGAGTACTCCGTGAATTTTGAAACCCGCGCCGCAAACGCCCTGTTCCTGCGCGACGGCAACGTGGAGTTTTCCGGCACGCGACTGGCCCTCTCCGGCCGGCCCGGCGGCGGGGGCGGTGCGGGCCCCCTGCCGCCCGCCCTGGGCGTGGGCAACGGCGCCGTGCTGTTCCTGAGCGGCGGGGAGATTGCGCCCGACACCGCGATCATCGGGGATGTGGGCTCGGGCTCCTCAAGCCGCTTGACGGTCTCGGGCAATGGCGCGCGGCTCAACGTGGCGGATTCCCTGGTCGTCGGCGATGTGATGGATGGTACGCTCACCATCACCGACACCGGGCGCGTGGACAGCGGCGACGCCATTGTAGGCCGCGGTGTAGTCGCGAGCAGCGCGGGATCGGATGTACTGATCAACAGCGGCGGCGAATGGACCCACGCCGATCTCACGGTCGGCCTCTTCGCTCCCGGTTTCGTTACCGTCCGTGGCGGCGGCGCCATGGTGTCCAACACGGCCACCATCGGCGCGAACGCGGATACCCAGGGGGACGTGCTGGTGACGGGGGCGGATTCGGGGTGGCGCGTGACCGGGCTCGCCACGATTGGCGGGGAAGGCACGGGCGCGCTGAACATTGAGGAACTTGGCCTGGTTACCGCCGACGCCCTGGTGGTCGGCACGGGCGACGGCGAGTCCGGCGGCATCATCGTTCGCGGGGCGGCCGCCATACTCGAGCGCTCCACCCTCGAAGTCGAAACGGGGGACCTGGTGTTGGGCGACGGCGGCACGGGAACGCTCGCGCTTCTCGAAGGCGGGACCCTGCGCGCCGCGGGCGACTTCATTGTGGGCGCCAGTGGCCTGCTGGCTTCCTTCCTCGTGGACGGCGCACAGAACGATGTGACTTCGGGCATGGCAATCGCCGGTCACCTGCGCCTGGGTACGGGCGCGGCAGTCTCACAGGGCGTCTTCGAGAATGGCGGCGCCGGCGCCGCGGGCACGGCCACGATCGGCGACGGTGGGCAGGGTCAACTATTCATCAGCAATCTGGGCCGATTCGTGGTCATGGCCAACGAGGAAGAGACGCATTTCGGCGATCTGGTGATTGGGGACGGCAGCCAGGGCAGCGTCACGGTCGAATCGGACGGCGAATTGGAGGCGGGCAGCATTACCGTAAGCCAGGGCGGCGGCGGCGTGGGTTCGCTCACCGTGCGCAACGCCACCGTCGCCTCCACCCGGATCGGGATTACCATCGGCCAGGGCGGCGACTCGGCCATCATGACCGTCGAAGGCGCGGGCAGCGTTCAGAGCGCCACCGGCTTCTTCATCGGCGCGAGCGGCGGCGCGGCCAGCGTGACGTTGGCGGGCGACGCTTCCGACGCTCCCGCGCAGATTAACGTTACCGGACTTCTGGGAATCGGCCTGGCGGCAACCGAATCCTCCCTGACCCTGACCCGCAACGCGGCGGTCACCGCGGGCGAGATTATCGTGGGCGGCAACGCGCCGGGCCTCCTGGCCATCCTGGAGAACTCCGTGGTGACGTCTCCCACGACGACCGTGCGGGCGGAAGGCTTGCTTATCGGCGATGTGAACACGCCGGAGAAGCAGGCCGGTGGCGCGGATGCGCCCAATCTCGAGGGCGACCTCATCGTGGAGGAAGGGGGCCGTGTTCGCGTCAGCGCGGGTGCGACACCCGCCCTTCGCGTCAGCGGCAACGCCACACTCAACGGCACACTCGAAGTTGAGTTCTCGGACGAAGCCGGCCTCGCGGCGGGCAACACGCTCAGTCTGCTCCGCGTGGACGGCGAAACAACAGGCGAATTCACCGAAGTGACGTTCCCCACCCGCAGCGCGGATTTTGACGGCGACCTCTCACTGGTGGACGGCGAACTGGTGCTCGCGGTCAATAACCCCGGCACGCCGCTCGGCGGTGAGGGCGAAGGTGAGGGCGAAGGTGAGGGCGAAGGTGAAGGTGAGGGCGAAGGCGAGGGCGAAGGCGAAGGCGAAGGCGAGCCGCAGCCGTTCAATTGCAGCCTCTCGAAATCCGCGTTGGCCGAGGGCCTGCACCGCGTCTTCGGCGATTTGTTCCTGCTTGGCGCCGCGCTGGCCGGACTCGCCTGCTTCCGGTTCCGGAACGGGGAGGGGATGTAAGCTGAGATAGCCCCGCGCTCTCGGTGAGCCGGGGCAACCGTTACCCGAGTCGCATGCGCCTCGGCGTCAGTGGCCCTGACGCCGGTTGACGGCCCGGAAGAGGAGCCCGCCCGCGAGCACGGTGGCCAGGGCGAGCAGGGATTCCACGGGCCTGCCGCGGAAGGCCCAGATCATGGTCCACAGGGAGACCGCGATGAAGAGCAGGGGCGTGTAGGGGTAGGCCCACACGCGGAACGGCCTGGGCATGTGCGGGGCCTTGATCCGCAGGGCGATCACGCAGGAGACCGCGATGGCCGAGAAGAGCGTGAGCGTAAAGCCGGCGTAGACGAGGATCTGGTCGACGCGGCCGGAGAGGATCACGATGGTGACGATCGCGCCTTGCAGGAGGAGGGCGGTCCAGGGGGAGCCGTTGGGCGAGGTGTGGGCGAGCCCGTGCAGGGGGCGCATGTCCTGGCCGAAGGCGAAGAGCACGCGGGAGCCCGCGACGGTCATGGCGGACGCGGAGGCGAGGATCGACACGCCAAGTATCAGGGTGACGGCGGTCACCCCGGCGGGGCCGAAGAGCTGCTCCGCCGCGAGCGTCCCCACGTTGAGTTGTCCGCTGAGTCCGTCCACCCCGGCGCCATAGAAATAGACGGCGTTCAGGCCCAGGTAGAGGGCGGTCACGATGGCGGTGCCGGCGAGGAGCGATTTCGGCAGGGTCGATTGCGGGTCTTTCATCTCGCTGGCGACGTAGGCCGAGCCGTTCCAGCCGAGGTAGCAGAAGGTAACGAAGATGAGCGAGGTCGCCATGGCGGAGGCGAGGTCCGCGGGCGACTTTTCGCGGTAACCGGCGGCCACCTCGACGATGTTCGCGGCCCGCCCGTCTCCCCAGAGCGCGGCGGCGGCGATGATGGCCACGATGCCGAGGACCTTGAACACGGTCACGGCGTCGCTGAAGCGCATGCCCGACCGGGCGCCCCGGCAGTGCACCGCCACGAGGAACCACACGACGGCGATGGCGCAGAGGTCGACCAGTTCGACGCCGAGCAGGGATGGATTGTCGCGGAGCGGCGCCACGAGGTAGCCCATATAGGCTACGAGGCTCTTGGCGGCGGCGGCGATGGGCGCGGAGAAGCCGGCGGTCAGCGCGACGAAGGCGCTCACGAAAGCGAGGGCCTGCCCGTAGGACTCGCGGATGTAGACGTACTCCGCACCGGCGCGGGGCAGCATGGCGCCGAGCTCGGCGAAGCACAGGGCGCCGCAAAACGCCAGCACGCCCCCGATGACCCAGAGCGCGTAAATCAGGCCGGGATGGCCGAGGTCGGCGGCCTGGTAGCCCGTTGTGGTGAAGATGCCCGCGCCAATCATGTTGGCGACGACCAGCCCCGTGGCCGACTTCAGGGTGATGAAGCGGGTCAGTCCCGTGTCCGCCGGCGCCGGCATGGGCTATTCTTCCGCCGGCTTGGCCTCGGCGGGGCGCTTGACGAACTCGATCACGTACTGCTCCTTCATGCCGGTCGGTGTCTTTCGCACGAAATCGAAACCGGCCTCCTGCAACTCGTCGATGACGCCGCCCATGCCGTTGCGCACGTGATCGAGGGTCCAGTCGGTGCTGAGCCCCTTGATGCGGACGAAGTCCACGATGATTACCCGGCCGTCCGGCCGCAGCGCGTCATGCAGGGATTTCAACGTGTCGACGGGGTACTCGAAATGGTGGTAGGTGTCGCAGATAAAGGCGAGGTCGATGGAATTCTCGGGGAGGCGCGCCGAGCGTTCGTCGCAGACGACGCCCTCGATATTGGTCCGCCCGCTCTCCCGGCTGATCGTGTTGATATGGTCCACGAAGTTCTTCGCGATGTCCACGGCGTACACGCGCCCCTCGGGGCCGACGGCATCGGCAATCATCAGGGAGAAGAAGCCTGTGCCCGCGCCGATATCGCCCACGTCCATGCCGGGTTCCAACGCCAGGGCTTCGAGGATCTCGTGGCGGTGCGCGTAGACTTCGCGGCTTTCGCCTTCAAAACGCACGATGTATTCTTCGACATCCGGGTTCTCAAAGTTCTTGTTGATGCCCGGGGCGACGCTGGTCTCCTGGGCCAGGGCCGGGGCCAGGCCGACCAAGGCGAGGGCGAGGAAGATTCGCTTCATGCAAGTTTGCTCCTGGGGTTGGCGGCCCGGCGGGCCGCAGCTTCCTGAATTGCGCTACGGGCGCATCGTATGCTTTCCGAGGACCGGCTATCAATGCGGTGGCGGTGCGAATTGGTAACTCTTTAGCGGAATGAAGCACCCACCGCCTTTGGGGCGAATCTCGCTCAAGACGGGCGTGAACAGCAGGATCGCGGACATTCCTGTCCGCGGCGGGACGAGCCACCAGACCAAAAGCACCCTCCCCCCTTCACTCTTCGCTCATCTCCCTTCTCCACCCGGAACTCGTTCCCACGGTCCACCGTGGGAATGCATACCGTTCCGCTCAGCGGAACAATCCCCACACAAGAATCCGTAAACCCATTCCGCAAAAAGCAGGCTGAAAGTCCGCCGCAGGTGGAATAGGCATCCTTGCCTGACCCAATACGCGCTCCGTACGCGCAGCCAGCCTGAACTCCAACCACATCACCCAACGCCACAACAGAGGCGCAAACCAATGGGAGCGCGGGCAGCTTCGCCGCCGGGGACAGCCGGGACGGCTATCCTACATTTGCGCCTTGCGGCGCTGAACACAGGCGGGACGCCTGTGCCACTTTCTTTTCCCGGTTGTTTTGGCGGGGCGATCTGCTTCCGTCTGGTCTTGCGCTCCCTCCGCCGCAGACAAGAATGTCCGCGATCCCTTGCCGTGCTTCCTCGTATATCAACGGTCCGTTTGTGCTGTTTCCACACGTTTCTGCTTCAGGCGGCTAAAATCTTCCGCTACTTGCAAATTTCGGGGCGCCGTGCTACCATTGCGGTAACAAGGAGTGTATGGTGCTTCGCTTTTTCCACATAGGGTTTGCCCTGGCGCTGTCGCTGACGGCGCTGGCGGTGCGCCCGTGCCTGTGCTGCGAAATGCGGGCCGAGGCGGAACAGGCGGAGCCCACGGCGTGCCACGCGTGTCCGGAGGAGACCCCGGCGCGCGCACCGGAAAAGGGCCACGATTGCGACAGCGGAAGCGGTTGTTGCTCGCTCTCCGCCCGCCATGACGCGGTTTCTCCGCCGAATCATGCCCTTACCCACACGCTGACCCTCGAAAAGGTTCCGGCAATTGCCGCAATCGCCGATGCGCCTGTGCACAGCGCTTCCTTCCCCGTGGGCCTCACCCCCTCCCCCGCATCCCGAACGACTCTTCACCTGAACTGCGTCTATCGCTGCTGATCCGATCGCGTTCCCCGTTTCCCTTCCGAAGGGGCGCCCTGTATGCGCCCAGATCCTGGAACCGAGAGGCTCAACGCGATGCGCGACTTCCTCAAGTCCATCTTAACACGGACATCCTACCTTCTTGTTCTGACGTCCATTCTGGGCGCATTCGCCGCGGGATTCTACCTGCGCGGCGGGTCGGGCGGCGCGGAACACGCCCCCGATGCGGCGTATTCCGGTCCGGATGCGGCTGAACCGGCGGCCAGCGCTCCCACCACCTGGACGTGCTCCATGCACCCGCAGATCCGCCAGCCCAATCCCGGCAAGTGCCCCATCTGCGCGATGGATCTAATCCCCGCTGGGGATGATGACGGCGGGAACAGCGCGCCGCGCGTGCAGCGATTCAGCGCGGCGGCGGCGGCGATCATGCGCGTGGCGACTGTGCCGGCGTACCGCGCAACCCCGGAAGGCCAGCGGGTGCTGCTCGGGCGCGTTGAGGCCGACGAAACACGTCTGGCGACCATTGCGGCGTGGGTTCCCGGGCGCATCGAAAAGATGCACGTGGCTTTCACCGGCGAGGTGGTGAGCGCGGGCGAGGCGGTGGTGACGTTGTACAGCCCGGAACTGCTTTCGGCGCTGGCGGAGCTGCGCCTCGCGGAAGAAGCGCTATCCCGCGCGGAGGCCGGCGGACCGCTCCGGGGCGCCATGGAGGACAACGCCTCCGCGGCTCGGGCGAAGCTGCGCCGGCTGGGGCTCTCGGACGGGCAGATTGCCCCATTGATCCGGGAGGGCCGGGGCGACCGGATCGTTATCACCGCGCCCGCGGCCGGCACCGTGGTGGAGCGTCTGGGTCAGGAGGGCATGTACGTCGAAATGGGCGAGGCGATCTACCGGCTGGCGGACCTGTCCCGCGTGTGGGTGAACCTGGAGGCCTACGAGAGCGATCTCCCGTCGCTGGCCCTCGGATCCGAGGTCGAATTCACGGCGGAGGCGCTTCCCGGCGAGCGCTTCACCGGGACGGTGGAGTTTATTGACCCGGTTATCGATCCGCAACGCCGGATCGCGCGTGTGCGGCTATCGCTATCGAACCCGAATGGGTTGTTGCGTCCGGGGATGTTCGTGCGGGCGCAGGTGGGTGTCGGCCCGTCGTCCGCGGGGGAACAGGATGCGCCGGACGATGGGATGCTCATGATCCCGGCGACCGCGCCGCTGATTACCGGCAAGCGCGCGCTGGTGTACGTGATGGTGGAGGCGGGCGAGCGGCCGGCCTTCGAGAGCCGGGAGGTGGTGCTCGGTTCGCGCGCGGGAGACGCCTATCCGGTGTTGAGCGGCCTGAAGGAAGGCGAGCTCGTGGTGACGCATGGCAACTTCCAGATCGACAGCGCGGTGCAGATCCTGGCCAAGCCGAGCATGATGAATCCGGAAATCCTCGTGGAGCAGTGGGCCGGCCGGACGGTGGCCGCGCCCGAAGTGTTGAAACAGCAGCTTGAGAAGGCCGTTCTCGCCCATGCCGCGCTCGCGGACGCCGCCGCGCACCCCGAGATGCCCGGGCACGAGGGCGCGCTGGCCGCGTTTCTCGACGCGCTTTCGGGGGTATCCCACGACGACATGCCGGCGGACGCCCACGGATTCTGGAATGAAATGACCATGAAAATGGCCAACGACGCGACGGCGGCGCTGGAGTTGCCGGACGCGGACGCGCGGGCGGAGGCCCTCGACCTGCTGGCGGAACGCGTGGCAATGATCCAATCGGTGTTTGGACTGGCGGATGGACGCGCGGGCGGCCCGGCGCGCTCCGAAGCGCCGGCGCTGGCCCCCGTGTTCGAGGCGTACCTGTCGCTCCAGCAATCCCTGGCTGCCGACGACGGCGCGGAAGGCGCGGCGCGGGCGAACGCCCTCCTTGAGGCGGCGCGGGCGGCTTCGGGCGACGGGCTTCCGGACGCGTGGGAGGGCCACCGGGAAACGCTCGTCGACGCCATCGGCGCGATCGGGTCCGACGCCACCCTGGAATCGATCCGGGAAGCCTTTGCCGGAATCTCCAACGCCATGATCGCGATTGCGCACGACGTGGGGCTCCCGCCCGCGGATTCGCTGTATATCGCGCATTGCCCCATGGCCGAATCGGACGAGGGCGCGGACTGGATCCAGCGCGAGAAGGATATTCTCAATCCCTACTACGGATCGGACATGTTGACCTGCGGTTATGTGACCGAAACGCTGGTTGATCCGGCGGCTGGCGGGGAGCACGACCATGAGTGACCCCACGCGCCCCGATACGCCCGCGCCGCGCGAGGCCGAGCCGGAACGCCGGAACCTGGTGGATCACGTCGCCTGGTTCTGCATCAACAACCGGTTCGTGGTCGCCGTGGTCACGGTGTTCATCTTTTTCTGGGGGCTGGCCGTCGTGCCCTTTGACTGGCCGCTCGACTGGCTCCCGCGCAACCCGGTTCCGGTGGACGCCATTCCGGATATCGGGGAGAACCAGCAGATCGTATTCACGGAGTGGCCCGGCCGATCCCCGCAGGACGTGGAGGATCAGGTCAGCTATCCGCTGACCGTGGCGCTGCTGGGCGTGCCGGGCGTGAAAACGGTGCGCAGCTTCTCCATGTTTGGTTTCTCCAGCATCTACATCATTTTTGACGAAGGCATCGAGTTTTACTGGTCGCGCAGCCGCATACTGGAGAAGCTGAACAGCCTGGCGTCCGGCACGCTGCCGGAGGGGGTGCAACCCGCGCTGGGTCCGGACGCCACCGGGCTGGGCCAGATCTTCTGGTACACGCTGGAGGGCCGGGATCCCGAGGGAAACCCGGCGGGCGGCTGGAACCAGCAGGAGCTGCGGTCCGTTCAGGACTGGATCGTGCGCTACGCGCTGCTTGCGGCGGAGGGCGTGAGCGAGGCGGCGTCCATCGGGGGCTACGTCCAGGAGTACCAGATCGACGTGGACCCCGACGCGATGCGCGCGCACGGGGTCATGCTGGAAGACATCTTCATGGCGGTGCAGCGCTCCAATATCGATGTGGGCGCGCGCGAGCTCGAAGTCAACCAGGTGGAATACCTGATCCGGGGCCGGGGCTTCCTGGAATCCGTGTCGGATATCGAGGAGACGGTGGTCAGGCAGACCGGAAACGTGCCGCTGCGGGTGCGGGACGTGGCGCATGTCAGCACGGGGCCCGCGATGCGGCGCGGCGCGCTCGACAAGGATGGCGCGGAGGCCGTGGGGGGCGTGGTGGTGGCGCGGTACGGGGCCAACCCGCTTCAGGTCATCAAGAACGTGAAGGCGAAAATCGACGAAATCGCCGGGGGGCTGCCCGAGAAGCCGCTGATCGATTTCTCGACGGCGCCGCGGGAGACGGTGGCGGCCTTCGCGGCGTCGGAGGGCTTTGCGGGGTTCGACGGCGCGCTGGTGAACGACGAGGCGTGGCTCGATTGGATGCGCGCTACGGGCCGCGGCGCCTGGCCGGCGTGGCTGACGCTGAGCAAGGTGACGGTTGTCCCCTTCTACGATCGCACGGGCCTGATCTACGAGACGCTGGGCACGCTCAACAGCGCGCTGGTGCTGCAAATCCTGGTGACGATCATCGTGGTGATCGTGATGGTCAGGCATTTGCGCAGTTCGTTGCTCATTGCGTCCGTCCTGCCCCTGGCCGTGTTGCTCACCTTCATGGCGATGAAGCAGTTCGGGGTGGATGCGAATATTGTCGCGCTGTCCGGGATCGCGATTGCCATCGGGACGATGGTGGACATGGGCGTCATCCTCTGCGAGAACATGCTCAAGCACCTGGAGGGCGCGAAACCCGGCGAGAACCGCCTCCACATCATCTACCGCGCCACCAGCGAGGTGGGCAGCGCGGTGGTGACCGCGGTATCCACCACGGTGGTGAGCTTTCTGCCGGTCTTCACGATGATCGGCGCGGAGGGCAAACTGTTTCAGCCGCTGGCGTTCACCAAGACCTTCGCGCTCGCGGCGTCGGTACTGGTCGCGTTGACGATCATTCCCACGCTGGGCTACGTGATCATCGGCAAGCGGATTGGCGTCCGGTCGCTGCGCTTGGCTGCCGATGTGCTGATCGTGATCGCCGGCGCGATTACCTGGATGGCCGGCGTGCCCTGGGCGGGGCCGGTCGCCGTGGCGCTGGGGCTACTCCTGCTTGCGGGCGAGTTCGCGCCGCCGCTGGCGTACCGCGCCGGTTCGTGGTGCGTGAACCTGCTGGCCGCCTTCGCGGTCGGCTGGTTGCTCACCGCCGCGTGGATGCCGTTGGGCGCGGACCACACGCTGCTGGAGAACGGCCTGTTCGTGCTTGGCGCCGTGGGCGGCCTGCTGGTCACCGTGCTGATCTTCCAGCGGATCTATGTTCCGCTGCTGCGCTTCTTCCTGGCCCACAAAATTACCTATCTCGTCCTGCCCGCGACGATCATTCTGCTTGGGCTCAGCGCGTGGCTGGGCGCGGGGCGCACGCTCGCCTTCCTGCCGGAGTCCTGGAAGCAGGGGCCGGTCTACGAGAAGGTCTACCACGCGTTTCCCGGGCTTGGGAAGGAGTTCATGCCGAGCCTGGATGAGGGTTCCTTCCTCTACATGCCGACCACCATGCCGCACGCGGGCATTTCGGCGGCGCTGGACATGATTTCGTACCAGGACCAGGCGATCGCCGCCATCCCGGAAGTGGAGAACGTGGTGGGGAAGATCGGGCGCGTGGAAAGCGCGCTGGACCCCGCGCCGATCGGCATGGTGGAGACGGTGATTAACTACAAGCCGGAGTACGCGCTCGACAGGAACGGATCCCGCGTACGCTACCGTTACGACGCCGAGACGGAGGCCTTCGAGCGGGATGAGCACGGGGCCCTTATCGAGGATCCGCGCGGCCGTCCGTACCGGCAGTGGCGCGCCCACATTAAGTCGCCCGACGACATCTGGAAGGAGATCGTGGACGCCGCGCAGTATCCCGGCGCCACGAGCGCGCCCATGCTCCAGCCGATCGCGGCGCGGCTGGTGATGTTGCAGAGCGGCATGCGCGCGCCCATGGGCGTGAAAGTGAAGGGGCCCGACCTGGAGACGATCGAGCGGGTCGGCCTGGAGATCGAGGCGCTGCTCAAGGAGGTTCCGGGCGTCGCGCCGGCCACGGTCATCGCGGATCGCATCGTGGGCAAGCCCTACCTGGAAATCGATGTGGACCGCGAGGCCACCGCGCGCTACGGGTTGGATGTGCGCGGCGTGCAGGACATGATCGAGATGGCCATTGGCGGCGAGCGGCTGACGACGACGGTGGAAGGCCGCGAGCGCTATCCGGTGCGCGTGCGCTACCAGCGCGAACTGCGCGATTCCATCGAGGCCATCGACGTGCTGCCGGTATCGCTGCCAAATGGCGAGCATATTCCGCTGTCGCAGGTCGCCAGCATCCGCTACGTGCGCGGGCCGGAAACCATCAAGAGCGAGGATACCTTCCTGCTGGGCTATGTGTTGCTCGACAAGGAGCCGGGATACGCCGAGGTGGATGTGGTCGAGAACGCGCAGGCGTTGCTGCGCGAGCGCCTGGCGTCCGGCGCGTGGCGGTTGCCGCCGGGCGTGAGCTATACCTTCGCGGGGTCCTACGAAAACCAGCTCCGCGCCCAGAAGACGCTGTCCTTCGTGCTGCCGCTGTCCCTGTTTGTGATCTTTCTGATCCTGTATCTCCAGTTTCGCGACACCGTGGTGACGGGACTCATATTCAGCGGGATCGCGGTCTGCTGGGCGGGCGGATTCATCCTGATGTGGCTCTACGGCCAGCCGTGGTTCCTCGATTTCGAGGTGGCCGGGGTGCACATGCGCACGCTGTTTCAGATCAATCCCGTCAACCTCAGCGTGGCGGTTTGGGTCGGCTTCCTGGCGCTGTTTGGCATCGCCACGGACGACGGCGTCATGATCGCCACCTACGTCAAGCAGCACCTGGCGGAGGCCGCCCCGAAAAGCGTTGCGGAAATCCGCGAAGCGGTTGTGCGGGCCGGCGAGCGCCGCATCCGGGCGTGCCTGATGACCACCGCGACCACCGTGCTGGCGCTGCTTCCCGTGCTGACGTCAACCGGCCGTGGCTCGGACATCATGGTGCCCATGGCCATTCCCTCCTTCGGCGGAATGGCGCTGGAACTATTCACCCTCTTCCTCGTGCCCGTGTTGTATTGCTGGGTCGAGGAAGCGCGGTTTCACGGGCGGCGCGCGGCGGCGCGCCTGGCCGGGAAAGGAGACGAGCCATGAACTTCGCCGTCTTAATGTTGGCGGCCATCGCGGGGTTGTCCGCGACGGCGGCCCCGGAAATGGCGGCGCCCGAAGCGGCCCCGCCCCTCGACCGCGCGCACCGCGCCGACAACACCGAACTCGCCGGCTATATCGAGGAGGCGGTGGCGCGGAACCCGGAATTGCAGGCGCTGCACGCGCGCTGGCTTGCGGCGCTGCAACGCGTCCCGCAGGCGCGCAGCCTGGACGATCCCATGTTCCGCTTCAGCTACTTTGTGAAGAGCCCGGGCAAGGACTTTCAGCTGGTTCTCGGACAGACCTTTCCCTGGTTTGGCACGCTGCGCGCCCGGGCGGATGAAGCGGCGCACGAGGCGGAGGCGGCCTTTGCGCGCATGCTGGTTGCGCGCAACCGGATTGTGCTGGACACGAAGCTCGCCTACTACGAGCTCGCGGCGCTGGACGCGACCGAGTCCATCCTGGAGGCGGAGAGCGCGTTGCGCGGCGAACTGGAGAAACTGGCGCGCGAACGCTACGCGCTGGGCATGGAGATGCAGGACGACGTCCTCCGCCTGGAGAACGAGCGCGAGAGCCAGTACGATCAGTTACTTTCGCTACGGGAGCGGCGCCCATCGGTGGCCGCGGCGCTCAACGAGGCGGCGGGCCGTGATCTGCTGGCCGAGGTGGCGCCGCCATCCGAAATCGAGGCGCCGCCCGCGCCGCCGGAAGCGCCGGATATCGCCGCGCTGATCCAGCGGATGCACCCGGAACTGCGCGAACTCGAAGCCCTGGCCGACGCCGCGGCGGCCGGTGTAGTCGTGGCGCGGAAAATGGGATATCCCGAGATCGCGCTGGAGACCATGTACGAGTTCGGCAGGAACCCGGGCAGCGCGGGCATGGATCCGCTCGCCCCGGGCCGGATCGGGACCTACCGCCGCCTGGCGGAGACCGCGCTGGGCCGGACGCCCTTTAATCCGGCCGACACCGCGATGGATCTCTATGATCTCGGCTATCGCGAATCGATGAAGGCCGAGGACGAGTGGTCGATCACCCTGGGCCTGAGCCTGCCCATCTGGCGCAAGAAGGTGCGCGCCGGCGTGGCGGAGGCGGAGCAGGAGGTGCGCGCCATTGAGTTCGAACAGGCGGCAGTACGGCGGCGGCTGGAGCGCGAAGTGCACGGCGCGCTCTTCCGTATGCGCGACGCGGAGCGGCAGTACCGGCTAGTGCGGGAGCGCCTGCACCCCACGGCCGCGCGGACCACGGCCATCGTGCGCGAGCGCTACGCCTCGGGAGACCTGGACACCGTGCTCGCCGAAGTGCTGATGGCCACCGGCGACGAGTTTGCTATAGACAGGATGGGCGTCGAATTGCTGCGCGCGTGGCGATCCGCGTCGGCGGAAGTCGAGTTCCTGCTCGGCGGTCCCTGGGAGTAGACGGCGGATGCGCGGAAGAAGCAAGACGGTGGCTGCAACCAACAGTAGTGAACCGCGAATGGACGCGAATGAACGCGAATAGTAATTGTGGTAACACTTTAGCCGTTTGAAGTAGGGCGTTCGCCGATTCGAGATTCCTTACCTACACTGGATGTATTCGTCATTCCCGCGAAGGCGGGAATCCAGAGGGTTTGCGAGGTTAACGTTGCATGGTCTCTGGATCCCCACTTTCGTGGGGATGACGGTTTAACTGGTGCGGACGCCTCAAGAGCTACACGTTAGTGCGGAGGTCCTACAGCGTCATTCCCGCGAAAGCGGGAATCCAGTGGAGTTCGGAGGTTTGTGCGATCGCGTTGCTGGATCCCCGCGTTCGCGGGGATGACGGATCTGGTCGTTCCTTCCATAGTGTAGAGTGAGTTAAGTATATCGACAGGCCATCATACACGAATGACGAATACATCCCGTGTAAATGGGGCGTCTCGTATCGGCGAACGCCCTACTTCAGACGGCTAAAGAATTACCGCGAATAGAACAGACGCCCGCAAAGATTCGCGGCGGTACAGCCACGTCGTGGCGGTATATTGCAGCGTTGCGTGGTCGCGCGCGCTTTCCTCCCCGCGGGGTGGGTTCCCCGGAATAGCCGCCCCGGGGGCCGTGCGGGATTCCGCCCAGACGCAATGAGGTCCGATCCCCCAGGGCAATCGCATTTAGACTCGCTTTCGGTATATGGGCGTAAACTTGAGTCGATTTGGAACCTTGAATCAACGATCGTGAGCGTTTTGGAGCGCCGGCATCTGTGCCGGCAAGGTCCGGGATTCGCCGCAGGCGAAATGCCAGCGCTCCAATATGCGCCCTTTTTAACATTGAAGGTGGTTCATGTGGCGCTCGGCTCGAGTTGGAAGATTAAATGCAATTGCCCTGTCCGATCCCCGTCTGGCGGCGTTTTGGCGGCTTGTGGTATGATTGCGGGCTGGCGCGCGGCGTATGGGCCCCGCCCCTCCTTTTCCACACACGAACCAGAAACGCTACAGGAACGCACCCATGGCCAAGGGCATCACCCCGCGCGCGGAAGACTACGCGCAGTGGTATATCGACGTTGTACGCAAGGCGGAGATGGCGGATCATTCCCCCGTGAAGGGGTGCATGGTCATCAAGCCGACGGGCTACGGGATCTGGGAGAAGATCCAGCAGCGGCTGGACCGGATGTTCAAGGAGACGGGCCACGTCAACGCGTATTTCCCGATGCTGATCCCGGAGAGCTTCCTGAAGAAGGAGGCGGAGCACGTGGAGGGCTTCGCGCCGGAGTGCGCCGTGGTGACGCATGGCGGCGGGAAGAAGCTGGAAGAGCCGCTGGTCATCCGGCCGACTTCGGAGACGATTATCTGGGACTCCTACCGGACGTGGATCAACTCCTACCGGGATCTTCCCATCCTTATCAACCAGTGGGCCAATGTGTGCCGCTGGGAAATGCGGACGCGGCTGTTCCTCCGGACGACGGAGTTCCTCTGGCAGGAAGGGCACACGGCGCACGCCACCCACGAGGAGGCCGAGGAAGAGACCTACAAGATGGTGCAAATCTACCGGGAGTTTGCCGAGGAATACCTGGCGATGCCGGTGCTGGTGGGGAAGAAGACGGAGAAGGAGAAGTTCGCCGGGGCGCTGCACACCTACTGCATCGAGGGCCTCATGCAGGACGGGAAGGCGCTTCAGGCGGGCACATCGCACCACTTGGGACAGAATTTCGCGAAGGCCTTCGACGTGAAGTTCCAGGACAAGGACAAGGAACTGAAGTATGTGTACGCCACGAGCTGGGGCGTGAGCACGCGGCTGATCGGGGCGATGATCATGACGCACAGCGACGACAATGGCCTGGTCATTCCGCCGCGGCTGGCTCCGCTGCCGGTGGTCATTGTGCCGATCTACCGGACCGACGAGGAGCAGGCGCTGGTGCTGGAGCAGGCGCGGGCCATGACGGAGGGCTGGGACCCGCTGTTTTACCGGATCGATGATCGCGATCACTACAAGCCGGGCTTCAAGTTTGCGGAGTGGGAGCTCAAGGGCGTACCGCTCCGCATCGAAATCGGCCCGCGCGACGTGGCCAGCGGCAACGTGGTGGCGGCGCGGCGCGACACCGGCGAGAAGGTGACGCTGCCGATGGCGGGCCTGCGCGAGAAGCTGGAGGGGCTGCTGGAGGATATCCAGGCGAGCCTGTTTACTCGGGCGCGGGAACGGACCGCCGCAAACACCCATACCGTGGACAGTTACGACGAGTACCAGGCGCGGATCAAGGAGGGCGGTTTCTTCCGGGTATTCCTCGATCACGAGAATCCGGAGGTGGAGAACCGCCTGCAGGAGGACACGAAGTCCACCATTCGCTGCATCCCCTTCGACGCGGAGCGGGAAGAGGGCGAGTGCATGATTACGGGCAAGCCCTGCCACTACCGGGTGGTGGCCGCTCAATCGTATTGACATGGGGCGCGCTTTATTGGTACACTGACAGACCGTGCGGAAACCACGGTTAGCCGAAACACAACCCATCGCCGGCCCTCCCCGGGCTCGCGCGAAATCCAATTGCGAGGGGAGGTTGAAAATTCGTGACGAAAGTTCGCGTTAAGTCCGACGAACCATTCGAAAAGGCGTTGCGCCGCTTCAAGAAGAAGTGCAACAAAGAGGGCCTGATGCAGCGCATCAAGGAAATCAAGCACTTCGAGAAGCCGAGTGAACGCCGCCGCCGCCGCCTCGCCAAGGCCATGGCCCGCGCCGTAATGGAACAGAAATAAATCCCCTGACGTTATTCTGGATGACGTATGTGACAGGGCTGGATCGCCAGCCCTGTTTTTTTGTGTCCCCCGGTCCGGGCCGAAACAGGGCCCTGGACGCCTGCTTTCGCGCGCGCATTTCTTGCCCCTTCGCGCCGATTTGACAGACGAATTTCTTTTTTGCTAGTCTGTATTGCTACATTCCACCAAGGGATAGATCTGTCTTTCGCCTCTGGATCGCGCGGGGTTGGCCTCGGCCCCGACCGGCTCTAACGCGTTGACAGTATAAACCTTACAGAAAAGGAGTTTCTGCATGGCCGTAGCTCCCCGCACCGAGCGACCCTCGCTGGGCACCATCCCAGACGTCTACGAGCTTCCCGATCTGATTGAAATCCAGACCAAGTCCTATTCGGATTTTCTTCAGTGGGACGTTCCGCCGGACGAACGCCTTTCCCAGGGCCTGCAGGAAGTTTTCCTGGATGTCTTTCCGATCGAGGCGCCCAATAAACTGACGCGCCTCGAATTCGTGCACTATTCTTTTGCGCCTCCGAAGTATACCATAGCGGAGTGCCAGGAGCGGGGGATGACCTACGCGGCGTCCCTCAAGGCGCTGCTGCGCCTGGTGCGCTATGAAGAGGTGGGGTCCGGCGCGAACCGGGAGCTGCGCGAGAAGCTGATGCTGGAGCAGGAGGTGTTTCTGGGCGAACTGCCCATTATGACGCCGACGGGCACGTTCATCATCAATGGCGCCGAGCGCGTGATTGTGAGCCAGCTCCACAAGTCGCCCGGCGTGTCCTTCGAGCGGAAGATCCACCAGAACGGCAAGCCGCTGCTTTCCGCGCGCATCATCCCCTACCGCGGGGCGTGGCTGGAGTTCGAATACGACATCAGCGACTACCTGTGGCTGACGATTGACCGGCGTTCGAAGCTGCCGGCCACGACCTTCCTGAAGGCCTTCGGCTATATCGAGGCCCAGGAGATTCTGCAGCTGTTCTACCGCTTCGAGACGATGACCTTCGGACGGACCAAGGTGAAGCTGGGTTCGGAATCGCTGGAGCCCGAAGAAGCGGTGGGCCTGTGGGTCGCCGCGGACGTGATCGACCCGGAGACGGGCGAGATTATGGCCGACGCGGCGACCGAGCTGACCCTGACCACGATCGAGCGCGTGATGGCGTCGCAAGTCCAGGAGATCCAGGTCCTGAACAAGGACGACGTGGCGCGCGACGCGACCATCGTGCATACGCTTTCCCAGGACAAGACGCAGACGCAGGAAGACGCGCTCCGCGACGTGTACGCGCGCATCCGCCCGGGCGATCCGGCCACGGACGCGACCTGCCGCACCTTCTTTCAGCGGCTGTTTTTCGATCCCAGCCGCTACGACTTCGCGCCGGTTGGCCGCTACAAGATCAACCGGAAGCTGGGCCTCCAGATCGAGCAGGACATCAAGATCCTGACCAAGGAAGACGTCGTCGCGACGCTGCAGTATCTGGTGAAGCTGCGCTCGGGCGAGGGCGTGCTCGACGACATCGACCACCTCGGCAACCGCCGCGTGCGCGCCGTGGGCGAGCTGCTGTCGAACCAGGTCCGCATCGGTCTGGTTCGCATGGAGCGGACCGTGCGCGAGCGGATGAACTTCCAGGAGGAAGATCAGCTCTCGCCGCAGACGCTGGTGAACCCCAAGCCGGTCAGCGCCGTCATCAAGGATTTCTTCGGCCGCAGCCAGCTTTCGCACTTCATGGACCAGATCAACCCGCTTGCCGAGTTGACGCACAAGCGCCGCCTGAGCGCCCTGGGGCCGGGCGGCCTGAGCCGCGAGCGCGCGGGCTTCGAGGTGCGCGACGTGCACCCGACGCACTACGGCCGCATTTGCCCGATCGAAACGCCCGAAGGCCCGAACATCGGCCTGATGGCGTCGCTTTCGACGTACTCGCGCATCAACCAGTACGGTTTCCTGGAGACGCCCTACCGAAAGGTGGACAGCGGCAAGGTCCTCGAGGACGTGGAGATGCTCTCCGCCTACGACGAGGACAACTACGTTATCGCGCAGGCGAACGCGCCGCTGGACAAGCGCAGCAAGTTCGTCAACCGCCAGGTGCTCTGCCGTCACCGGGGCGACTTCCCCCAGGCCGCGCCCGAGGGCGTGGACTACATGGACATTTCCACGAAGCAGCTCGTGAGCGTGGCGGCGGCCCTGATCCCGTTCCTGGAGCACGACGACGCGAACCGCGCGCTGATGGGTTCGAACATGCAGCGCCAGGCCGTGCCCCTGCTCAAGACCGATTCCCCGCTGGTGGGCACGGGCCTGGAGCACGTGACCGCGCGCAACTCGGGCACCGTGGTGCGCGCCGAGCGCGACGGCACGGTGGAGTACGCGGACAGCGAAGTGATCCGCATCCGCAGCAAGAAGTCGAAGAACGACAACCCCTTCCGCTCGGAAGAGGACGTGTATGTGCTGAAGAAGTACGTGCGCTCCAACCAGAACACGTGCATCACGCAGCGCCCGATCGTCTATAAGGGCGACAAGGTGCATGCGGGCGACATCATCGCGGACGGTCCGGCGACGGACAACGGCGAGCTCGCGCTTGGCCGCAACGTGCTGGTGGCGTTCCTGCCGTGGGAGGGCTACAACTTCGAGGACGCCATCATCCTGAGCGAGGAACTGGTGAAGGAAGACGTGTTCACGTCGATCCACATCCAGGTGTACGAGCTTGAGGCGCGTGACACGAAGCTGGGCCCCGAGGAAATCACGCGGGACATTCCGAACGTCAGCGAGGAGGCCCTGAAGAACCTCGACGAGAGCGGCATTGTCTGCATCGGATCGAAGGTGGGCCCGGGCGACATTCTGGTGGGCAAGGTCACGCCGAAGGGCGAGACCGAACTCGCGCCGGAAGAAAAGCTGCTCCGCGCCATCTTCGGCGAGAAGGCCGAGGATGTGCGGGACGCCTCCCTCACGATGCCGCCGGGATCCAGCGGCGTTGTGGTGGATGTAAAGGTCTGCAGCCGCAAGGACAAGGCGGCGGACGCGCAGTCGAAAAAGACGCTGCTGGCCGACGTGGCCAAGGTGAAGCGGCAGTACGACGAGCGGATCCAGGAAATCCGGACCACCTTCGTGGAGATGGTGCGCGATGACCTGGTGGGCCTGAAGATCCTCGAGGACGTGTACGACCACAAGACCGAGGAGCTGGTGCTGGAGAAGGGCAAGCGCATCCGCGTGGCGCACCTGGACAAGGGCGACTACAGCGTGCTGGCGCGCCTGCGCATTGAAGACAAAAAGACCCAGCAGCAGCTTACGCGGCTGGTGAACATGGCGGCGATGGAGGAGGCCAAGCTCATCGCCTTCCGCGACAGCCAGATCGAGCGGATGCGCAAGGGCGACGAACTGCCCCCGGGCGTCATCAAGCTGGTGAAGGTGTTCGTCGCGAAGAAGCGCCGCATGTCGGTGGGCGACAAGATGGCCGGCCGCCACGGGAACAAGGGCGTGATTGCCAAGATCGTTCCGGTGGAGGACATGCCCTTCCTGCCGGACGGCACGCCGATCCAGATCCTGCTGAACCCGCTGGGCGTGCCCTCGCGCATGAACGTGGGGCAGCTGCTGGAAACGCACCTGGGCTGGGCCGCGAAGGCGCTCGGCCTCAAGGTCGCCACCCCCGTGTTCAACGGGGCCTCGGAGGAGAAAATCCGCGAGATGCTCCGCGAGGCGGGCCTGCCGGAAACCGGCAAGATCCGGCTGCGCGACGGGCGCTCGGGCCTCGAGCTGCACCAGGACACCTGCGTGGGCCAGATTTACATGTTGAAGCTGAACCACCTGGTGGACGACAAGATCCACGCGCGCGCCATCGGGCCGTACTCGCTGGTGACGCAGCAGCCGCTGGGCGGCAAGGCGCAGTTCGGCGGCCAGCGTTTCGGTGAAATGGAAGTGTGGGCGCTCCAGGCCTATGGCGCCGCCTACACGCTTCAGGAACTGCTGACCTTCAAGTCCGACGACATCCAGGGCCGCACGAAGGCGTACGAGGCCATCGTGAAGGGCGAGCGCGAAGTGGATCCGGGGACGCCGGAGTCCTTCAACGTGCTTGTGCGCGAGATCCAGAGCCTGTGCCTTGATGTGATCAAGCTGGTGAAGGTGGACGGCACGGCGGAAATCGAAGAAGAAGACGAAGAAACGCTGGAGGACTAAGTCTTGGCCAAGTATATACCTACGACTGGTGAGCGGTTTGACGCGCTGTCAATTCGGATGGCCTCCCCCGAGGAAATCCTGAAGTGGTCCCGCGGCGAGGTCAAGAAGCCCGAAACGATCAACTACCGCACCTTCAAACCCGAGAAGGACGGCCTGTTCTGCGAGCGCATCTTCGGCCCGGTAAAGGACTGGGAGTGCGGTTGCGGGAAGTACAAGAAAGTGAAGCACCGCGGCATCACGTGCGACCGCTGCGGCGTGGAGATTACGGAGTCGAAGGTGCGCCGCGAGCGCATGGGCTGCATCAAGCTGGCCGTGCCCGTCACGCACATCTGGTTCTTCAAGACGACCCCGAGCTGCATCGGCAACCTGTTGGACCTCTCCATCCGCGCGCTCGAGCGCGTGATCTATTTTGAGAACTACATCGTCATCGATCCCGGCGACACCGGCCTCTCGAAGATGCAGACACTCAACGAGGACCAGTACCAGGACGCCCGCACCGAATACGGCGATCGATTCGTGGCGAAGATGGGCGCCGAAGGCGTACAGCAGCTGCTCGAAGAGATCGACATCGACGTGCTGAGCGAAGAGCTGCACGCGCAGTTCGCCAGCACCACGTCGGCCCAGGGCCGCGCCAAGGCGATCAAGCGCCTCAAGGTGGTGGAAGCCCTGCGCAAGTCCGGTAACAACCCGGCGTGGATGGTGCTGGACGTGATCCCCGTGATCCCGCCGGACCTGCGCCCGCTCGTGCCGCTGGAAGGCGGCCGCTACGCCACCAGCGACCTGAACGACCTGTACCGCCGCGTGATCAACCGCAACAACCGCCTGAAGCGCCTCATCGACCTGCGCGCGCCGGAAGTGATCCTGCGCAACGAAAAGCGCATGCTCCAGGAGGCGGTGGACGCGCTGTTCGACAACGGGCGCCACGGGCGCACCGTCCTCGGCGCGGGCAACCGCCCGCTCAAGTCCCTGAGCGACATGCTCAAGGGCAAGCAGGGCCGCTTCCGGCAGAACCTGCTGGGCAAGCGCGTGGACTATTCGGGCCGCTCGGTGATCGTGGTGGGCCCGGAGCTCAAGCTGCACCAGTGCGGCCTGCCGAAGTACATGGTGCTGGAGCTCTTCGAGCCCTTCATCATCCACCAGCTCAAGGAGCGGGGCATCTCCTCGACGATCAAGGCGGCGAAGCGCGCGATCGCCCAGGGACGCACCGAGGTGTGGGATATCCTCGAAGACGTGATCCGGGATCACCCCGTGCTGCTTAACCGCGCCCCCACGCTCCACCGCCTCGGCATTCAGGCGTTCCAGCCCGTGCTGATCGAAGGCAAGGCCATCCGCATTCACCCGCTGGTCTGCCGCGCGTTCAACGCGGACTTCGACGGCGACCAGATGGCCGTGCACGTGCCGCTCATGCCGGCCGCGCAGCTGGAAGCCCACCTCCTGATGATGTCCTCCTCCAACATCTTCTCGCCGTCCGACGGTTCGCCGATCGTGACGCCGTCGCAGGACATCGTCCTCGGCATCGCGTGGATGACGCGCATCCGCCCGGGCGCGAAGGGCGAGTGGAAGGATTCGTGGACGAAGGATGGCGTCATCGTGAAGCCCGGCAAGGTGTTCACGGATCCGGCCTCCGTCATCATGGCCTATGAAATGGGCGAGGCGGACATCCACGCCGCCATTAAAGTGCACACGCCCGAGGGCATCGTCGATACCTCCGTGGGCCGCGTTCTGCTGAGTGAGGGCCTGCCCGAAGAAATCACGATCCAGGATGTGAACCGCGAACACGACCAGGCCAGCATCGGCGAGGTCATCGCGAAGTGCTACAACCGGCACGGCCACAAGAAGACCTTCGAGCTGCTCGACGACCTCAAACGCACCGGGTTCAAATACGCCACGATTTCGGGCGTGTCCGTGGCCATCGGCGACATGGTCATCCCGGTGGAGAAGAAGGAGCTGATCGAGCAGGCGCAGGCCGAGGTCGAGCGTATCGACGACATGTACCAGAACGGTCTCATCACCGAGGGCGAGCGGTACAACAAGATCATCGACCAGTGGACGACGACCACCGAGCAGATCGCGTCGGTCATGTTGAAGCAGATCGAAGAGAACGAGCAGGGCTTCAGCGGCATCCACCTGATGTACCGCTCCAAGGCGCGCGGCAGCAAGTCGCAGATCCGCCAGCTGTCCGCCATGCGCGGCCTGATGGCGAAGCCGTCGGGCGACATCATCGAATCGCCGATCACGTCGAACTTCCGCGAAGGCCTCACCGTGGTGGAGTACTTCATCTCCTCGCACGGCGCCCGCAAGGGTCTGGCCGACACGGCGCTGAAAACCGCCGACGCCGGTTACCTGACCCGCCGTCTCGTGGACGTCGCGCAGGACGTCAACATCGAAGAGATGGACTGCGGCACCCTGAGCGGCGTGTGGATGGAGCCCCTCATGGACGGCTCCGATGTTATCGCATCGCTCGACGAACGCATTGTGGGCCGCTTCCCGCTCGACGACGTCCGCATTCCGGGCCAGAGCGAGCCGCTGGTGAGCGCCGACGAGGAGATCACGCAGGAGAGGGCCGAGGCCATTATGGCGGCGGGCCTTCCGGGCATCATGATCCGCTCGGTGCTTACGTGCCAGTCCAAGCGCGGCGTGTGCGCGATGTGCTACGGGCGCAACCTGGCGACGGGCAAGGTGGTGGAGCTCGGCGAAGCGGTGGGCATCATCGCGGCCCAGTCGATCGGCGAGCCGGGCACGCAGCTTACGATGCGCACGTTCCACATCGGCGGCGCGGCGAGCCGGCAGGTCGAGAGCAACGAGATCAAGATGCTCGACAACGGCACGGTGGAGTTCAACAACGTCCGCACGGCGAAAAACCGCCAGGGCGAAGAGGTGGTGGTAAACCGCGGCGGCGAAATCCGCATCATCAGCGGAGAGAAGAAAGAGCTGCACCGGTACGCGGTGCCCGCGGGCTGCGCGCTCTACGCGACCGACGGGCAGAAGCTGCGCAAGGGCCAGATCCTGTACAAGTGGGACCCCTACAACATCTCCATCATGGCCGAGCAGTCCGGTACGGTACGGCTCGAGGGCATGGTGGAAGGCGTGACGATGCGCGTGGACATCAACCCGGACACGGGCCTCGAAGAGCGCGTCATCACCGAGCACAAGCAGGACCTGCACCCCCAGATCACAATTCACGGCGCGGACGGCGAAGTGCTCTCGTTCGCGACGATCCCGGCGGAAACACACGTGGTGGTCGCCGACGGCGCCAAGGTGCTCGCGGGCGACCTGCTCGCGAAGACGCCGCGCCAGTTCAGCAAGACCAAGGACATCACCGGCGGCCTGCCGCGCGTGGCGGAGCTTTTTGAAGCGCGCCAGCCGAAGGACCCGGCCATCATCAGCCACATCGACGGCCTGGTGGAATTGGGCGGCGCCTCAAAGGGCATGCGCAAGGTCAAGGTGATCCCGCCGGTCGGCAAGGAGCGCGAGTACACGATCCCGCCGGGCAAGCACCTGAACGTGCAAACGGGCGACCGCGTGTACGCGGGCCAGCGCCTGACGGACGGCCCGATCATCCCGCAGGACATCCTGGCGGTTCAGGGCGAGGACGCGCTGCGCCGCTACCTGCTGGACGAGGTGCAGCAGGTGTACCGCCTGCAGGGCGTGCGCACCAACGACAAGCACATCGAAGTGATCATCCGCCAGATGCTGCGCAAGGTGCGCATCAAGGACGACCCGGGCGACACGAACTTCCTGGCGCACCAGGAAGTGGACAAGATCCGCTTCGCGGAAGTGAACGAGCAGACGCAGAAGCGCGACGGGCGCCCGGCGGAAGCCGAGCCGGTGCTGCAGGGTATTACCAAGGCGGCGCTGAGCACGGAAAGCTTTATCGCGGCGGCGTCGTTCCAGCAGACCACGCGCGTGCTGACGGAAGCCGCGCTCAGCGGGAAGCGCGACGACCTGTCCGGCCTCAAGGAGAACGTGATCATCGGTCACCTGATCCCGGCCGGTACGGGCAGCCCGCACTACCAGGACACGCACCCGCAGCTGAAGGACAAGGCGCTGGGCGATTTCTCCGACGAACTGGAAATCGGCGGCGTGGCGCCGGAAGACGGTGATTCCGACGAGGAAGAAGCGATCCTCTAAGGCGTTTCGCGCGCGGGTTACAATGAATGGCGCCAGGGCGGCCCGGGTTTCGGGCCGCCCCGCCGGCGCCGCGCGGACCATCCGACGGTTTGAGCGCTTTCCCGGGGTGTGTTATGCTCTTCCCCACGCGAAAGCAGGTCTTAACACAGGTGTAGATCCATGCCTCCAGCTAAACGAATGGTGCTTCTGCTCGCCGCGGCCGCTTGCATTGCCGCCGGCGCCGCGGCCGAACTGATCGACGCGGTTGTGGCCACCGTCGACCGGGAAGTCATCCTCCATAGCGATGTGCTCGTGGAGGTTGGACCGGCCGTTGAAGGGCTCCCGCCCGACAGCGACGAGTTCCGTTCCCTCTATGACGCGGCCCTCGAGCAGGCCATCGAGCAGAAGATCCTCTACCGCGAGGGTGTGCTCAACAACATCAGCATTACCGACGAGCAGGTAAACGCCCAGATCAAGCGTTACCGCGACCAATACCCCAGTGAAAAGGACTTCATGGACGCGCTCGCGAACGCGGGCGAGACCATGAGCGATTTCCGCGAGCGCATCCGCAAGCAGACCGTCGCGCTGTCGATGGGAATGAGCAAGCGCTTCGCGCTGGAGCGTGAAATCGTGGTGTCCGAGGCGGAACTCGCGCAGTACTACCAGGACAATGTCCGCGAGTTCAACAAGCCGGAGCGGGTGAAGCTTTACCGCATATTCCTTCCCGCGCCCCGCGAGGGCGAAGCGCGGGCCCGGGCCATCGCGCGCGCGGAGGCCTTGCGCGAGGAACTGGGCCTCGGCGCGGATTTCAGCGAGCTCGCCCGCACGCACTCCGAGGGGCCCGGCGCGGAGCAGGGCGGTTTCGTGGGCTGGATCGAGCGCGGAGAACTCATACCGGAGCTCGAGAACGTGGCGTTCGCCCTGAGCCCCGGGGATGTCAGCCCCATTATCGAGACCGAGTTCGGCGTCATGCTGTTGAAGTCCGAGGAGAAGGTGGAGGCGGGCCTGGCCTCCTTCGACGAAGTCCGCACCGAGATTGAGCCGGAATTGCGCCGCGCCCAGGCGGCCGACCGGTACGCCAAGTGGATGTCGGAACTCCGGAAGCGGAGCCGTGTGCGGAAGTTTGAGTGACGCCTTCCCGGAGGCGCGCGGCCAGTTCGAAGGCCACGCCATCCGGGACCGCGCGGCGCGGCAGCGGCGGATGCTCCCGTGGCGCGCCCACCGCATGGCTTTCTGGATACTCTATGACTACGCGGGCGGCCTGATCGCCCTGAATATCGTGACCCTGGCGGCGGTCCTGCTGCCGGTTTGGCTGGCCGCGCGGGCCCTGCCCGGCGCGCCGGCCCTCCCCGCCGCGCTGGCGGTTGCGCTGGCGGCGCTTGCCGCGGCGGGCCACGCCAGCCTGGCGGTGTCACTGGTTGCCGGAGAGCCGTTTTCCGCGCGCCTGGTCTGGCGCGGGGCGCGCCGCCTGGCGGCCGGCGCGTTGGTGATGGCGGCGCTCTTTGGCGCCGCGATGGCCACCGCCGCCATCGGGATCTGGTTTTACACGTACGAACTGGCCCCGCGGCATCCGGTCGCCGGCCTCCTCGCGGCGGGCGTCTGCTGGGGCGCGGGCGCGCTGGTGGCCATGGTGGCCGTGTACGCGCCGCCCGCCCTCGTGCATGAAAAAGGCGCGCCGCTCCGGGCGGTGCGCGGCAGTTTTCGGCTGGTGGCCCGGCATCCGGTCCTGTCGGCGGCCGGGCTCCTGACGGGGCTGGCCAATGCCGCGCTGATGCTGACGCCGCCGGGACTGCTGCTCTTTTCGGGGCTGCCGGCGCTGGTGTCCGGCTGCTGCGCGTATGAACTCGCCGCCCGCGCGGACGCGCTGGACGCGGCAATCGCGTCGGGCGCGGAGATCCCGCCCGGCGCGCTGGACGAAGACGATCTGTACTTGAACCGTGGAATCTGTGACTTGCTGTTTCCCTGGAAGGTGTGAGCCGGCGCTCGGCCGCCCTCCGTGGAAGCCCAGGTATTAACGAATAGAAAGATCCAATCATGACACGCATCACAGGCATTCAGGCACGCGAAATTCTGGACTCCCGGGGCAACCCGACGGTGGAAGTGGATGTGTACCTCACCTCCGGCCACCGCGGCCGCGCGGCCGTACCCTCCGGCGCCTCCACGGGCGAGCACGAGGCCGTGGAGCTTCGCGACGGCGAAAAGGCGCGCTATCTGGGTAAGGGCGTTTCGAAGGCGGTGGAAAACGTCAACAACGTGATCGCCGAGGAGCTGATGGGCCTGGACGCCCTGAACCAGCGCGAAATCGACCAGACCATGATCGCGCTGGACGGCACGAAGAACAAGAGCAAGCTCGGTGCGAACGCGATTCTCGGCGTTTCGCTCGCCACGGCGAAGGCGGCGGCGGAGGCCCTGGAAATCCCGCTCTACCGGTATATCGGCGGCGCCAACGCGCACACGCTTCCCCTGCCCATGATGAATATCCTGAACGGCGGATCGCACGCGGACAACAACGTCGACATCCAGGAATTCATGGTCATGCCGGCCGGCGCGACCAGCTTCAAGGAGTCGCTCCGGATGGGCACGGAAGTCTTCCACGCCCTCAA
Organism: Candidatus Hydrogenedentota bacterium; assembly: GCA_019637335.1. Lineage (NCBI taxonomy): Bacteria > Pseudomonadati > Candidatus Hydrogenedentota > Candidatus Hydrogenedentota bacterium. The sequence goes on from JAHBVV010000001.1 coordinate 83,973, forward strand.
GAAAGTGTTGAAGGACAAGGGGTTGAACACGTCGGTCGGCGACGAGGGCGGCTTTGCGCCGAACCTGGGTTCCAATGTGGAGGCGGTTGAAGTCATTCTGGAGGCCATCAAGGCGGCGGGCTACAAGGCCGGCACGGACATCTGGCTGGCGATCGACGCGGCCGCCAGCGAGTTTCACAAGAACGGGACCTACACGCTGGGCGCCGAGGCGAAACCGGAAAAAAGCGCCGACGGCATGATAGAATTCTGGAGTGAGATGACGGCCAAGTACCCGATCATCTCGATCGAGGACGGCCTCGACGAAAACGACTGGGACGGCTGGAAAAAGCTCTCGGACAAGCTCGGCAAGAAGACCCAGCTCGTGGGCGATGACCTCTTCGTGACCAACACCGAGTACCTCGGCCGCGGGATCAAAGAGGGCGTCGGAAATGCTATACTGGTTAAAGTCAACCAGATCGGATCGCTGACCGAGACCCTGGAAGCGTGCCAGATGGCGCATCGGGCCGGCTACACGACGGTCATTTCGCACCGGAGTGGCGAGACGGAAGACGCGACGATCGCGGATATCGCGGTGGCGCTGAACGCCGGCCAGATCAAGACCGGTTCCGCGTCGCGCAGCGACCGCATCGCGAAGTACAATCAATTGTTGCGCATCGAAGAGGAACTCGGCGGCCAGGCGGCCTTTCTCGGGATGGATGCGTTCTACAACCTCCGCTAAACGGCGCCTCGGGCGCCCGGGAGCGTATGAAAAAAACGGATTACACGTGGTATTGGCTGGCGCTGGCGCTCGTATGTGCGCTGGCGCTGGCCTATATTGACCGCCACGATCTCAAGGGCCGCTACGAGGACTACCGCGAAACCATGCAGGTCGTCTCGGAGCAGGAGGCCCAGGTGGAGGCCCTCAAGGCCCAGTTGGAAGAGGCCCAACACCGGCTGAACGATATGGACACCGATCCGGTGGAACAGGAGGCCACTATCCGGCGCGTCCGGCGCCTCGTCCGGGAAGGCGAAATCGTCTACCGGGTCGAAGCGCTCAAGTGATCCCGCGCCGTTCCCGGGCGATGAGAGGACAATCCTGAACTGAGCCACGAGATTCAATTAGAAAGCCAGGAAGAGGCCATCAAGCTGCTGGGCCAGAATGGCGAGTTGCGCAAGCACCTGCAGGATGCCCGGCAGGTGCGCATCGTCGACCGCGGCGCCAACGTGGCCGTCATCGGAGACGACGAGAACGCGAGCTTCATCGCCGAGCTTCTCGGCGAGATGCTTGAACTCGTGCGGCAGGGCCACACCCCGACGCTGCACGACATCCGGCCCGTGCTGGCCGCCGCCGGCGACGCAACCGCCCGCCCGCGCCTGCGCAAGCCGGTCCCGGGCGCGACGCCGGCCCTGATCCGGCCCGACTTGCGGGTCCGCCCGCGAACCGAGGGCCAGCAGGAATACCTGGACACCATCGGCCGTTGCGAGATGACCTTCGCCATTGGCCCCGCCGGCACGGGGAAGACCTACCTCGCCATGGCGGTGGCCGTGTCGTCGCTGCTGAACAAGCAGGTTCGCCGCCTGATCCTGACGCGGCCCGCCGTCGAGGCGGGCGAAAACCTCGGCTTCTTGCCGGGAGATTTGGAAGAGAAGGTGAATCCCTATCTGCGCCCGCTGTACGACGCGCTGTATTCCATGGTGGATATGACGCGGGTACGGCGGCTCATAGAGGAACAACGGATTGAGGTGGCGCCGCTGGCGTTCATGCGCGGGCGCACCCTCGATCAGGCCTTTGTCCTCCTGGATGAGGCCCAGAACACCACCACCGAACAAATGAAGATGTTTCTGACCCGCCTGGGGCAGGGCTCCCGGGCGATAATCACCGGCGACGTCACCCAGTGCGACCTGCCGCGGGGCGCCCGATCGGGCCTGGCGGAGGCCGCGCGCATCCTCAAACACGTGCCGGAAATCGGCATGGTTCACCTGACGCGCCGGGACGTCGTGCGCAACCCGCTCGTCGAGCGTATTATCAACGCCTACGAGATGGAGCGGGCCGCGCACGAAGGGGATCCAAGCGCCTGATGGCTGGCCCGTCACCCACGAAAAAGAAGGTGAAGAAGAAGCGCCTTTCGAAGAAGCGGGGCAAGGCGCCGATCTCCGCCCGCGCGCGCTGGATCAACCGATTCATCGTCGCGGCGGCCTTTGTCGCGATGGTGGCGTCGATGACCAAGTTCTCCCACCGCGACCCGATCATCGAGGTGCTCGAAAGCGAGATCGACACGCAGCTTTCGAGCCGGGAAATCCGCGCCGCCTTCGATTTTGAGACCATCGACCTGGAGCCAACCCAGCGCGCCCAGGACGAGGCGATGGCGAAGGTTCCCGAATACTACCGGATCAACGAGCCCCGCGTCTCCAGCCAGGTCGAAGCGCTCCGCACACAGATCGCCTGGATGAAGGAGCAGCGCCCGAATGTCCGCCGGGCCATTGCCCAGGCCCTCGAGGCGGCGCCCCCGGGATCGGGCGCCGAGGATCTCGTTACCAAGGCCGTGCACCAGCACGCGCGCGAATTGATCGGGCGCGCCGAAGTCAAGTTGCCCTTCGGCGATCATGTGCTCGCACTCTGGCTGATGCCGGACAAGGACTCGATGCCCTCCCTTCCCGAATCCGCGCCACCGGCGCCGGAATCCCCCGAAGAGGCCGCCGAGGACACCTCCCCGCCCGATCCATTCCGGCCCGAGACCCTGACGTTCAGAACCAGCGATCAAATGGCGCGCCTCGCGGAGGAAGGCCTCGGCACGGTCCTGCGGCTGGGCATCCGGCTGCCGAACCTGCTCCCGCGGGATCAGAACAAGCAAGTGGCCGTTTTGCGCGACACCCCCGGGGCCGATGGCCAGATCAGCACGGACACCCCCTACGCCGAGATCATGGACCCCGCCGCGGCGACGGAATACCTGGAGGCGCATCTCTCGCAGCTCGCGAAAAACCTGGCCGGCGAGGACGATTGGGAGGTCCTTCCCGACGCGGCGGCGCCCGTGGCCGCGGCGTACATCACCGACACGCTGCGCTTCGATTCCGTATACACCGACGGCGCGCGCGAACGGGCGCGCAAATCGGTTGAGCCGGTGATGAAAAAGATCCTCGCCTCGGAAAAGATCCAGGACGGCGGCAGCCGCTGGACGGCGCAGACGCGGTCCGACGCGCGGGTCTACCTCGATCTCCTGCGGGGAGACACGCACCCGCTGGCGCAATTCACCAGCACGCTCTTCGCCCACGCGATCCTGGTGGCGCTGGCCCTGGCCTGCCTCTACCGCTCCATCCAGCTTTTTCGCGGGGACGCCGGCGCGAGCGAGCAGACCCTCTTCCGGCTCGCGCTGCTGCTCATCGCGGGCCTGCTGGTCCTGAGCCGCGTTGCGTTCTACTTCGAGCCCACCGGTTTCATGGTTCCCGTGGCCGCGTGCGGAATCCTTTACGCGATCCTGGCCAATGCCGGTTTGGCCTCCCTGGTCGGCCTCATCGCCGCCGCCTTGGTGTCCGCGCAATACGGCTACGACTGGCGCGTGCTCGTCGTCGGCGCCGCCATGACGCTGGCCGGCGCCTTCAGCATCTTCCGGGTGCGCCGCCGCAGCGACATGGCCTCCGCCTCCATCGCCGCGACACTGGCGGGCGGGCTCGCGATTCTGGCGGCCATACTGGCCATGGACAAGATCCTGGACGAAGCCACGCTCCGCCGCCTGTTCCTGATCGGGTTGAATGGCGGCATCTGCCTGCTCGCCGTGCCCGCCGTACTGTCGCCGCTGGAGCGCCTCTTCGGCATTACGACGGACATCACGCTGCTCGAATACTCCGACTTCAACAACGAGCTGCTGGGCCGCCTCGCCGTCGAGGCGCCGGGCACGAGCGCCCACAGCCGCATGCTCGGCGATCTGGCCGAGGCCGCGGCCGACGCGATCGGGGCGAACGGGCTCATGGCGCGGGTCTGCGCGCTCTACCACGACATCGGTAAGATGCGGCGCTCGGAGTACTTCTCCGAGAACCAGAACGGGTACAACATCCACGACGATCTTTCGCCCCGAATGAGCGCGCGGGCGATCGCGGCCCACGTGATCCAGGGGGCGGAACTGGCGCGCGAGTACCACCTCCCCAAGCCGATCATCAACGGGATCCTGGAGCACCACGGCACCTGCCTGATCGGCTATTTCTACCAGCAGGCGGTCAGCCAGCAGAAACACGGGGACGTGTCGGAGGACGACTTCCGCTACCCGGGCCCCAAGCCGCAACGGCCGGAGACCGCCATCCTCATGATCTGCGACGCCGTCGAGTCGGGCGTGCGCTCCATCAAGAACCCGAACGAAGAGCGGGTCCGCGATTTCGTGGACAAAATCATCGCGGCGCGCTCGGCGGACCGCCAGTTCGACGACTGCAACCTGACCCTGAAGCAACTGGACATCATCGCGGAGGTCGTGTCGCAAAGGATCCTGTCGAACCTCCACACGCGGGTGGCGTATCCGCCGGCGCGGGAAGAGGAGCGCAAAATGGACAATGTGATCCCCATGTCGGGTAAGATGGAATGACCGCGCGGGTGGCGGTGCGGAACGAGTCGTCGCGCAAGGGCCTCTTCCGGCGGGACGTGCTCGAACGGCTGGCCGGGCGGATCTGCGCGGGCGAAGGCCTCGAGGGCGATGCGGTCGAAGTCAGCGTTCTGTTTTGCGACGACGCGGGCATTCAGGCCCTGAACAAGGCCTACCGGAAAAAGAACGCGCCCACCGACGTGCTCTCATTCGAGCAGGAGCCGGGCCTGATACCGGGCGTGCGGGTTTTGGGCGATATCGTGATATCCCTGGAGACGGTGGAGCGCCGCGGAGACGGCGACCGCGCCGCGATGCGCGCGGATGTGCGCCTGCTCTTTTGCCACGGGATGCTGCATTTGTTGGGTTACGATCATGCGACGGCCGCGGAACGGCGCCGCATGGTGGAGAATCAGGCCGGCTATTTGGGCCTGAACGAGGAAACCGCGTGGCGCACGGATCCGTGACCGGGAAACCGGGCGGAACTTTTCGTGGCCGCGAGGTGGAGCGCCGAAGCGCAGTGGACGAGTGCAGTAGGAGCGCGGGCTCCTGGAAAAAAAGTTTCCTGGTGGCGGCCCTCTGGGTGTCGGTGGCCCTGTTTCTGGCGGGGGCGAACGAAGGCGCGCATACACCGGACCCGCCCGCCGCGGCCCAGGCGGCGGATGCCGCCCCCGGCGCATCGGCCCCCGCCGCCCCGCCGCTGACCGGTCCCGTGCTGGCGGCCATTCTCGGGCTCCTGTCGCTCTCCGCGTTCTTCTCCGCCTGCGAAGTGGCGTACTTCTCGCTCGGGCCCCTGCGGGTTCGCGCCATGGGCAACAGCGAGGCCTTCCTGGACCACCAGGTGGCGCGCCTGATGCGGCAGCCCGGCGAACTGCTCACTTCCATTCTCATGGGCAACTCCATCGTAAACGTGCTGCTGAGCGTCGTGCTCGCCTTTCCCGTGGAGACCCTCTTCGAGCGCTACCTGCCCGAACCGTTCGCCTACCTCGGCGCGGTTTTCTTCTGCGCGGCGCTGCTGGTGTTTATTGGCGAGATCATCCCCAAGCTGCTTGTGGTGCGGAACAACGAGAACTTCGCCCGCGTAGCCGCACTGCCCTTGATGCTCGCAAACGCGCTGCTCCAGCCCCTCCGGCATGCGGTTATCTTCTTCATTGGCTACCTTTTCCGGGTCACGCGCTTCAGCCAGGTTCGCCCCGCCCCCTTCATGACCGATGACGAGTTCGTTTCGCTGCTGAGCGAGGGCGAGGCCACCGGCGCCATCGAAAAAGACGAGCGCGAAATGATCCAGGGCATCCTGAAGGTAAACGACGTGATGGTCCGGGACATCCTCGTGCCGCGGCCCGACATGATCGCGATTAGCGAGGAAGCGACCGCTGAGGAAGCGCTGTCGCTCACCTGCGAGCACGCCTATTCCCGGATACCCGTGTACCGGGAGAACCTCGACCAGATTGCGGGTGTCCTCTACGCCAAGGACCTGCTCGCTTTCGCGGATCAGAACGCACTGGAAGCGCCGATCAAACCCCTGATCCGCAAGGTGAACTACGTTCCGGAAACAATGACCGTGCTGGAGTTCATGAAATCCGTGCAGCGCCTCCGCACGCACCTCGCCATCGTGGTCGACGAGTTCGGCGGCACCGAGGGCCTGATCACCCTGCACGACGCCCTGCGGGAAATCGTGGGCGACATTGAAGCGGAAGACCGCGAGGACGTGTATTTCGTCAAGGAACTGGACAAACATACCTACGAAGTCGACGGCAGCTTTCCCTTGGACGAACTGGAGACGATTACCGGATTTCCCGTGGAAGACGAGGAGCACACGACCGTTGCCGGCTTCCTCATGGAGCAGAGCGACAAGGTGCTGGAGGTGGGCGACCGGATCGATCACGAGGGCGTGCTCTACACCGTGGAGGCCATGGACGGCAAGCGCGTGTCGCGCCTGCTCGTGCAGACGCCGGAGCCCGCGCCCGAGCTGACGAATGGGGAGGCGCGCGAATGACCACCGCCCTGACACTATTCGCGGCCGGCATCCTGCTGAATGCCTTCTTCGCGGGCTACGAGACCGGCTTCGTCGCAATCAACCGGATCCGTATCCGGCACCTGGCGGAGGAGGAGAAGAACCGAAACGCCCAGGTCCTGCTGCGCTACATCAACGACCCCGCCCGAATGATTACGGTCGTGCTCGTCGGAACGAACCTGGCCCTGGTCATGGGCACGATAGCGCTTACGCGAGAGCTCGGCCCGCTATGGAGCACCATAGTCGCCACGCCGCTCTTCCTGATTTTCGGCGAAGTGGCCCCGAAAAGTATCTTCCGGATCCATCCCACCCGGCTTTCGCTCCGCCTCCTGCCGGCCATCCAGGCCTTTGACGTCTTGCTCGCCCCCATCGTCGCCCCCGTGTCCTGGCTCTGCCGCCGGCTCGTGGCCATGGTGGAGGGAGAGCGCCGGAACGACGAGCCCATCATGAGCAGCGTGGAGGACATGCGCGTGCTCGTGGACGAGAGCGCGGACCAGGGCGCGATCGAGGAGGAGGAGAAGGAAATGATCCACTCCGTGATGGACCTGCAAACGCGGCAGGCGAACGAGGTCATGGCGCCGCGGATCAATATCGTGGCCGTGCCGGAGACCGCGACGCGATCGGAATTGATTGCGAAGTTCGTGGACAGCGGCTATACGCGCCTCCCGGTTTACCGGGAATCGATCGACCATATCACCGGCGTCGTGAACGCGTTCGACGTGCTCCGCTCGCGCGACTACCGCGGCGACTCGATCGAGGGGTTTGTGCGGGAGATTCTGCACGTCCCGGACACCATGAAGCTGGACGACCTGCTGGAGAAAATGCGCGGGAGCAGGCAGCCGATCGCCGTCGTCACCGACGAATACGGCGGCACGGACGGCATCATCACGCAGGAGGACGTGCTGGAGGAAATCTTCGGCGAGTTCCACGACGAGTACGACAAGGCCGAGACGCGGATCCGCGAAGTCGGCCCCGGGGCGTACGTGGTGGACGCCCAAATGGAGCTGGCCGAGGCCGCGGAGAGAATGGGCGTGGAAATCGAAGACGCCGAAGTCGAAACCGTGGGCGGCTGGGTAATGCACGTCGCCGGGCGCATCCCCGGGATTGGTGAGGCCGTCGAGTGCCCGCCATTCAAGATTACCGTGCTGGAGGGGACGCCCAACCGCGTCTCGCGGCTCCGTATCGACGTGCGCCGGGATACGTAGCGCGCCCCCGAGGGGCTCCGGGCGCGCGCAATTGGCCGGCGGACCAGCCCCCGTGTATACTCCGGGCTTCAGCCCGAACTGGAACGAGCGAATGCGCCTGCAATGAAGATCGAGCCCGAATACAACAACCTGTCCAGCTTCATGCGCGTCTACTTCAAGCAGTTGCAGCGCTACATCATGACCGGCGTGATGGTCTGGGTGCCCCTGTTCATCACGATGTGGATCTCGTGGTGGTTCATCTCAAAAATCGGCGGACTCATCAAGTTCGCGATGGATTACGTCGAGGAAAATGTGAAGCGCGCCGGGGCGCGCGTGCCCGCCCTGAACTTCCTGGAGCACTTCCGCTTCGACTCGCCCATCGCCTCCCTCGGGACCGGCTTCCTGCTCTGCATCCTGCTGTTCCTCTGCACGGGCTTCCTCACGCGCTACATCGTCGGGCGGAAGATAATCGCGACCGGCGAAATGGTGGTGGGCAAGATTCCCTTCATCAGCCGCGTCTACCTGGCGGTCCAGCAAATTCGAGATGTGTTCGTGAACCGCGAGGGCGCGGTCTTCCAACAGGTCGTCCTGCTGGAGTATCCCCGGAAGGGTATCGTCGTCGTCGGTTTCGTCACATCCGCGGATCAGGGAATCGTGCAGGAAACCATGGAACGTAAGCTGCACGCCGTGTTCGTGCCGACCACGCCCAACCCCACCTCCGGCTTTCTGCTGTACCTGTCGCCCGATGAGTTGTACCCGCTGGACATGAGCGTCGAGGACGCGATGAAGCTGATCGTCTCGGGCGGCGCCTACATTCCCGGGAAGCATCCGCTTCCCGAATTGGAAAAAAAACCGGCCAGGGGTTGAGCCGCGCCGCGCCCTCTCAGGGCGTTCCCGCCGCCATCGCGCCATGATCGGGGACGCCCGGGCGTTCGTACCAGCGCGCGAAGAATTGCGCCGCGGGCCCGGGGTACATCCCGCGCTTCACATCCATCCACGTGCGCTGGTCGCCGACCGCGTAGTAGACCCACGTCTTCCCCTCGAACTCGATGAGCGCGGGATCCGACGCGTTGATGCCCTCGTCGAGCCCGCGCGGGGACAGCACCGGGTTCGCGGCGCTCAACTCCCAATGCTTCAGGTCCTTCGAGCGGGTGATGTAGGTCTCGAAGTAGTGCCTGGGCTTGCGGTTCTCCAGGTAGAGCACATAGTAATAACCGTCCGCGTAATGGATCTCGGGACACGCGGTGTAGCGGTTCGTTCCGAATGTCGCATCGGGGCGCTTCTCCCACGTTTGCAGGTCCTGTGACACGGCGAATTTCGTGGTGAAGGCCGGGTAGTCCGGCGTATTGGATTCGTAGGCCAGCACGTAGCCGTCCGGCCCCTTACAGAGGCTGCTGTTGAACAGGTGCTCGTTTTCCTGCGCGATGATCACCCGCTTCTCCCACGTTTCGAGATCCTTCGACGAGAACAGCGTCACGTCGTTCCAGTTCGCGTCCTCGTAGCGCGAGGCGACGGCGTAGAACGTGTCGCCGTCGACGAAGGGGCTGGCGAGGCCGTAGCCCTCGGCGAAACGAGCGACGGGGGTATTGGTCCGCGCGTCGCGCAGTTCGAGCCAGTAATCCTCCCGCGTACCGCCGCTCCCCGGGCGCACGGCGGCCATATGCATCAGCTTGCCCCGCCAGACGAAGGGCGACATCTCGCACATGTCCTTCTGCACGAGCGCGACGTCCTGAAGGCCGTGATCCGGCGCGGGGATTTCCGGCGGCGCGATGCGGGCGAAGAGATCGGCGGGCCACTGCTGGAGGCGGTAGAAGCCCTCGGGCGCCTCCTGCTGGAACTGCACATAGGCCTGGACGTTGCCGGTCGTGGTGTATTGGATATCCCCCTCGGTTTCCTTGTTCACGCGCACGCCGAAAACCTTGTAGCCCATGACCACGCTATCTTCAAGATCCACGTGCAGCAGTTTGCCCTGCTCCACGCTCTGTATCGCCCCGTCGATCGGCGTGCCGTGCGGTTGCGAAAAGTTCAACGCGACCAGCGTGCAGTTCTTGAGCTGGATGCGCATACTCGTGTCGAAGCCGAAGTTGCCCGCCTTCACCGCGCACTGCGGGCTGGCCATGGTGCAGTCTTCAAAAATAATGTCCGGGCGGTCTGGCATGGTCTCGTTCTCGACGCGCACGTACGCCGCGGCGGTGTCACCCCACCAGTCGAGCGCCCAGAGCTGCGTGCGGCGGAACGTGATCGGCTCGCCATCGCGCGAGAGGCAGCTCGCCACGCCGCCACCGAACGCGCGGCCGATCCCCACGGAATCCTCGACGATAATGCTGAACGGCTCCACCCGGTTCGTGTTGTCCCAGAAGAGCCCGCCGTCCCCGCCCGTGGCGTAGAGGTGGCGCAGTTTCCACCGGTCCCAGATCACCGCCGAAAAGGTCGGGTCCTTGTGCTCTTCCGACCAGCCCTCCTGGTTCGATCGGATGTTGCCGTGCCAGTCGTAGCTCTTGAAGCCCTTGTTCGGGTCGCCCGCGTCCAGGATCACCCAGCCGGCGCGCCCGCCTCCATGCGACCCGTCAAAATCCCCGATGATCTCGTTGTAGGCGCCTTCCGCGCCGCGGTGCGCCGGCGAAAGCATGGATTCCATATACGTATCGGGCCGCACGATGATCCGGTGGCCGCCCCGGTCGTCCGGGATGGCGTCCAGCGCCGCCTGGACAGTCGTGAACGCCGTTGCCCACGTCGTGCCCCCCGCGTCGTTGCCGAGCTTGGAAACATAGAACGTTTCGGCGGGCGCGGGGGCCGCAATCAGCGGAGCGGCGAACAGCAGGGCGACGAAAAACGGGGCGCGTGGCAACATGGAAGGCTCCTGTCGGTGTTGTTTTCCCGACGCCATGATAGCGCATTCGGCGCCCTGATTGTAGAACGCGGAAATAGGCGCGGCGCTCCGGCAGCGTGTACAATAAGGGGCAGCGTGTCCCGACGATTCAAAACCCCGGTACGAACCGTGTCCATCTCTACCATCGATAGCCGCCTGGCGGAACAGGTCCGCCTGAGCGAGATTTACTTCAGCGTCCAGGGCGAGAGCACCTGGGCCGGGCTGCCGTGCGTTTTCGTGCGCCTGGCGCGGTGCAATCTGCGCTGCCGCTGGTGCGACACGGCGTTCAGCTTCTACGGCGGTGAGAAGCGGCCAATCGCGGAGGTGCTTGCGGCGGTGGCGTCCTATGGTGCGCCGCTGGTGGAGATCACAGGCGGTGAACCGCTCGCGCAGAAGACCTGCGTCCCGCTGGCGGAGCTGCTGGTGGAGGCGGGGTATACGGTGCTTGTGGAGACGAGCGGATCCCTGCCCATCAACACCCTGCCGGATGCGGCGATCCGCATTATGGACCTGAAATGCCCCGACAGCGACATGAGCGCGCACAACGACTGGTCCAATATTGAGTACCTGAGGGCGGATCGCGACGAAGTGAAGTTCGTTATCGCGAGCCGTCGGGATTACGAATGGAGCCGGGATGCCGTCAGGCGGTATAATCTCGAAAAGCGTTGCAGGGCCGTGCTGTTCTCGCCGGTCTTCGGGGACATCGAACCAAAAGACATCGTGGCGTGGATGCTGGAAGACGGCCTGAACGCGGTGCGGTTCCAGTTGCAGATGCACAAGTTCATCTGGCCGCCCGACGCCCGGGGCGTCTGATTCCGAATCCAGCCCGTTGAGGAACCCCTGTGGAAGCCCATCTGACGAAAATCGCGTATGTAGAGGCGGCGCACCGCAACCCCCGCGGCGGGGAAAAGCAGCAGCGGCTTCACGGCCACAGCTACAAGGTGGAGATCCTGGCGCGCGGCGGGCTCAACCCCGAAATCGGGTGGATCGTGGACTACGCGGAGCTGAAAAACCTGTTTCGCCCGCTCTATGACACGCTCGATCACGCGTGCCTGAACGACGTGCCGGGCCTGGAGAACGACACGACGGTTTCCGCGCTGGAACGGTGGATTGACGAGCGGATCGATCCGAAGCCGCCCTGGTACGCCGGGGTGCGTGTGTCGATCGACGGCGATCTGGCCTTTGCGCCGGTGCGCCTGCCCGCCAATCCCTTCGAGAAACTGCCCGAGCGGATCCAGTTCAGCTTCGAGGCCGCCCAGGCGCTGCCCCAGCTGCCCGCCGCGCACCCCTGCCACTGTGTCCACGGGCACAGCTACCGTTTCGAGGTCGGCGCGGCGGACCTGGACGCGCTCGAACCGCACCTGCGCGCCATGTACGACCTCCTGGATCACACGTACCTCAACGAAATTCCCGGGCTCGAATGCGCCACCTGCGAGCGCATCTGCGGCTGGGTCTGGCGGCGGCTGGAGGAGGCGGGCCAGCGCCCGGCGGCGGTGGTCGTTCAGGAGACCTACACGGCGCGCTGCGTCTACTTTGGCGAATAAGCGCGATACGGAGTTCATACCATGGCGCAACCCACGCCCGCGAAAGAACAGTTCAAGGCGGAAGACAAGATGCTCCCCTTCAAGGGGCCGGAGGCGATCGAATCGCACCTGCTGGAGTGTTTTCCGTATGAATACGCGGATAAGCCCTACGGCCAGGCGATGGAGATCGAGACGGCCACGGACGAGTTCACGTCGGTGTGCCCGTTTTCCGGGCTGCCGGATTTCGCGGTGGTGAACATCACGTACGTGCCCGACCGGCTCTGCCTGGAACTGCGCGCCTTGAAATACTACCTGCTCTCCTACCGCGACGTGGGCATCTGGTACGAACACCTGGTGAACCGCATGCTCGAGGATCTCGTGCGGGCGTGCCAGCCGCGTTCGATGCGCATCGAGATCGCCTGCAACCCGCGCGGCGGCCTTTCCAGCACCGTCACGGCCGCCTACGACAAGGCCGGCATGGGCGAGATCTAGGAACGGGCTGTCAGCCGTAGGGCAGCGGGTCCGTCGCGCCGCAATCGCGGAACGCGTTCAACCGCTCCACGCAGGTGGGGCAGGTCCCGCAGGCGCTTCCGCCGCCGCGGTAGCAGCTCCACGTTTCGCTGAAATCGACCCCGAGCCGCCGCCCGAGTTCGACGATTTCCCGCTTGGACTTTTCCACGAACGGCGCGTGGATCCGCACCGGCTTCTTCCGGTTGAGCGCGAGCACGTCATTAATCCGGCGTAGAAAGTCGCGCGTGCAATCCCAGTACCCGTATTCGTCCTGGGCCTGCGCGCCGTAGTATACGTCGGCCATGCCGTGCGCCTCGGCGAAGGCGGCGGCCATGGAGAGAAGCATCATGTTGCGATTGGGCACGTAGGTCGGCGGCTGGGAACGATCATCCTCGGACAGATCCGCCAGGTCCGGTACGGCCGCGCCCCCTTCGATGAGCGCGGAACCGGCCTGGATCAGCGCGCCCATGAAGGTGATATCCATGACGCGGTGTCCCGCGGCGCCCGCCAGGCGCGCCTGCACGGCCGCGCAGGCGAGCTCGCGGCTGTGGCGCTGGCCATAGTTGAAGCTGAGCGCGTGCGCCGCCGGGCACTCCAGATTGCGGACGACATGGTGCAGCAGAACCGAGGAATCAAGGCCGCCGCTCAGCAGCACGACGACCGGCCGTGTTTGCAACATGGAAATCCTCTCGTGCGCGCCGCCGGCCCGCCGGCATCGATTTGAGGGTGCGGCGTTATCAGGCTGCGGCCCGTTTGGGGTATACTCGTGCGAAATGTGGCCCGGCGGGACGTGGACCGGCCCGCGCCGGATGAATTCCGCCCGCACGTGGCCGCCCGGCAAGCATAGCAGAGACACGGGCCCAAACCCCATCCGGGTCTCCCCGGCCCCGCAACCAACCAGTGGAGCGATCTTAATGAACGCACGAACTCCCGGATACTTCTTTGCCGCGGCCGCCTTGGCCGGGCTGTTTCTTCACGTGCTGGCGCCCCCGGCGCACGCGGACGCGAGCAAGCCCTGGGCGTTGCGGAACCTCTACAAGATCCCGATCGAGCGCGGCGTGCTGGTATACGCGGAAGACAACGCCGAGTGGCGCGTGCTGATGGACGATGGCCAGGTCCTGGCCGACCGCATCGGTTTCTCGGTCGAGTTGGCCGATGGCGCGGCCTTCAAGGGCATCGAGCTGGAGGATGGCGTTTCCGGACGCGAGCGCTTTTCCAGCCCGCTCGGCGACGGCATCGTCTATTCGGTGACTTTCCCCCCGCGCGACGGCCTGCGCGTGGTGCATGAACTCCGCACCTTCAATGCCCGCCCCTTTGTCTTTGTCGAAATCAAGGTCGAGAATGTGGGCATGGCCGACAAGCAAATCGCCGCGATCCGCCCCGTTATCGCCCAGACTTCCGTCATGCAGGCCCTGAGCCCGCAGGCGAGCGTGCGGCATCGCCGCATGCTGTCGGTGGCCGGCCATCCGGTCGCCGCCCCCCGGCAGGACGCGACCATGGCCGTGATCCACGATCCCGCCAAGCCCATTTCCTTCGGCGTGGGGCTGATTCCCCGCGGCGCGGCGCGGGGCGTCGTACAGTTTCAGGAAAGCGGCGGCGAATGGCATGGCGACATCAGCTGCCACTTCGAGCCCTACAAGACGATCAAGCCGGGCGAATCCGTTAGCTCCGATCCCCTCTGGATATCCCATGGCGTCGCCGAGCCACGGCGCGTCGATCTGAACTACTCGTGGGTCTACAGCACCATGGTGAGCGCCCCGGACCGCAAGTTCGCCGCGCGCGGATGGTACACCCTCGAGGACAGCGCCGGCCTGGACGCCTATGTGGGCGCGGCCGGGGACTGGAAGGCCGCCGGCGTGGACCACGTCTTGCTCGGCCGCGGATGGGAAGGCCGACCGGGCTCCTTGGAGGGCGCCGCCGGCCGCTTCCCGAAGAGCATGAAACAGGCCGTGGGCGCGCTGTCCCAGGCCGGACTGACCCCGGGCGTCACCATCGACCCGCTCGCCATAAGCAAGGGCGACGCGGCCTGGAGCGCGACGTCATCGGACGGGCTGGTGTGGCTCAACCCCCAGAAACTGGAAGGGCTGCAGGCGCTTGCCCAGAAAGTGCAGGATGTCAAGGCCTGGGGCGTCGGCTTCGTCGTGGTCGACTTCACGGCGGCGCCGGATGAGGTGCTCGGCGCCTTCGGGCTGACGCGCGCGGAGGCGCAGAACCTCGCCTTTACCGCATTGCGCGAAGCGGCGTCGCCCGTACCGGTGTTCCCGTCGTCGATCTCCACGGTGAGCGACGAACTGGATCAATGGCTGGACGCCAGCAGCGCGGTGGCGTGCATGGCCGTCTACGGGATGGATCCGGGCCCGCTCAATTACACGGTGAACGGAAATTCGCGCATCACGCCGGACCTCCTGGCGGCCGCCCAGTTCTGGCCGGGCCCCATCGAATTTCGCGGCGTGCCCGCGCGCAAGCTGCAGGGCGACCTCCTTGGCCTGGTGCGGCAGGAGGTGGTGGCCGGCCAGCCCGTCGACGCCGAGAAGGACGCGCCCCGCACCTGGCTGGTCCAGAAACACGACGCGGCGGGCGCCCTGCTCGAAGAGCGGACCGTTGCGGTCGGCGGCGGCGCGGAAGCCTCGCCGGCGGCGCGCGCGGAAGCGGAAGGCACGGGCGAAAGCGCCTCCTGATCGGACGCCCCCCGCGGGAGGCGGCCCCACTTGAAAGGCAGCGCTTGTATTACTCCAGGCTTGGAAAGCATACGGTGAACGCGGTCCGGCTTGCGGAAGTGCTCCAGGTATTCGTGAAGCACGGATTCGCGGACCTGCTCCAGCGGGCCGGTTTTCACCGCAGCCTGCCGGCCAAGCTGCTGCGCGGACTGAAGCTCATGGAAGCGCAGGCGGGGCCGCCGCATACCTTCGGCCACCGCCTGCGATCGGCCCTGGTCGAGCTCGGCCCGACCTTCGTGAAGCTCGGCCAGGTGCTGAGCACGCGCCCCGACCTGATCCGGCACGACCTCGCAACCGAGTTGAGCAAACTCCAGGACCGTGTCGACGCGCTGCCCTTCGCAACCATGGAAGCGGTCATGCGCGAGGCGCTCGGCGGCGGGGCCACCGACCTTTTCGCCGGTTTTGATCGCGAGCCCATCGCGTCCGCCTCGCTCAGCCAGGTCTACCGGGCCACGCTGAAGTCGGGCCACCCCGTGGCGGTGAAGATCCAGCGGCCCGGCGTGGCGAAGGTCATCGAGTCGGACCTCAGCCTCCTGCAGCAGGTGGCGGAGTGGAGCGCGGCGCACGTCAGCGATATCAACTGGCTCGACCCGCCGGGGATCGTGGATGAATTCGCGCGATCGATCCGGCGCGAGCTCGACCTGAGCATCGAGGCGCAGATTATCGAGCAATTCCTGAAGAATTTCGAGCACGATCCCGCGGTCATCGTCCCTGGCGTATATCACGAATACACCGCGCGCACCATCCTTACGATGGACTGGATCGACGGCGTGCGCGTGGATTGCCTCGAAGCCTACCCGGAGCGCAACTGCGACCCCGCCGCCATCGCCATAAACGGCTGCGACGCCCTGTGCCGCATGGTCTTCGAGCACCAGCTCTTTCACGCCGACCCGCACCCGGGCAACATTTTCGTCACGCGCGACAACCGGCTGGCCTTCCTCGACCTGGGCATGGCCGGCCACCTGGAAAGCGCGGATGTCGCGGCGATCGGCGATGTGTTCCTGGCCATCTTCTCGCAGGACAGCCGCGCCTGCGTGGATTCGATCCTGGTGCTCACCGATGGCGGGGACCCGGCCGATGTGGAGGTGCTGGAGCGGGAGCTGACGGAGTTCATCGCCTTTGAGGCCCGCGCGATTCTGGCCAGGGGCCAGGTGGCCAAGGGCCTGGAGCGCGCCACGCAGATCCTCCAGCGCGCGAACATGGAGCTGGCGCCCCGGTTCTCGCTGCTTATCAAAGCCCTGGCCACGATCGAGATGGTGGGCCGCACGCTCGACCCGAAGCTCGATATGGTGCCGATCATGCGCCCCTACGTGGACCGCCTCATCAAGAAGCGTTTCGCGCCCCGCCAGGTGCTGCGGGACCTCCAGCACAACGCGCGCGTGCTGCTGCGGCTGGGACACCAGATCCCGCAGGATGTCGCCTATCTCCTCCAGCAGGTGCGCAATGGAAAGCTCAAGTTCTCCATTCACCACGAGCACCTGGAGGACCTGGCCGCGACCATCGACCGCGCCAGCAGCCGCAACACCGTGGGTTTGATTGTCGCCGCCCTGATCGTGGGCTCCAGCCTGCTGATTACCGTCGAGACCTCCATCAGCCGGCTCGGCGTCGCGGGCTTTGTTTTCGCCGGCCTCCTTGGCAGCGTGCTGGTCATTTCGATTCTCTGGACCCGGAAATTCTAGGCCGGGAGAGCGCGGCGAGGAGATGACCATGACGCAACCCGGCAACGAGACCGCGACGTACCGATCCCGCGCCAAAATCAACCTGTACCTCGACGTGCTGGACCGGCGCCCGGACGGGTTTACGAATATCGAGACCATTTTCCAGTCGATCGACCTCTGGGACGAACTGCGTTTTTCTCCCGCGCCGGACAGAACGCGGTTTACCTGTAATTTGACCGCGCTGGCGGATCCGGGGGGCAACCTGGCCGTCCGCGCGGCGGAGCTGCTCCGGCGGCACACGGGCGAGGGCCGCGGAATCGCGATTCATCTGGAAAAGCGCATACCCGTCGCGGCCGGCCTGGCGGGCGGGTCCGGCAACGCCGCCGCGACCCTGATCGCGCTGAACGAAAGCTGGGAGCTCGGCCTCGCGCCGGAGACGCTCGCGGATCTTGCGGCGGAACTCGGATCGGACGTGCCCTTCTGCCTGGCCGGCGGCACCGTCGCCGCGACGGGCCGGGGCGAGGTGCTGGAAACGCTTCCGCCGCTGCCCCCGCAATGGCTGGTGCTGGCGCACCCGCCGTTGGCGATCACCGCGGGCCACGCCTACGGCCACCCGCGCCTCACGCGCAATCTGACCCCGCCCGAGAACGGCAAGACGCCGCAATTCCGCGCCGCGCTTGATGCGCTGGGCCGGGGCGATGTGGCGGGCCTCGTGTTTAACCGCATGGAGAGCGGCGTATTTCACGATCATCCGGAGCTGGCGTCCCTCAAGGACGCGCTGCTGGAAGCCGGCTGCGCGGCGAGCGCCATGAGCGGGAGCGGCCCGACGGTATTCGGGCTTTGCGACAGCGAGGCGGCGGCCCGGCGGGCGGCGGCGCGTATCACGGCCTGCGCCACCTCCGTGGTGGCGACCGCCGGTTGCGGCGTGGAGCGCGTGGCGTGACCGCGCGCCCGAATTAACCCTGTAAGGACGACAAGACCATGAGCACAACACGTTGCCGCGGGTGCGGGACGCCGCTGGAGAATCCAGACGCCCCCTGCCCCACCTGCGGGTTCAGAAAGATTCCCGATTTCCGCAAGAAGGTGCTGCAATTCGCCGCGCTGTTTGCTATATTGGGCCTCATTTGGCTCCTCTTTCTCACCAAGAGCCTCTGGCTCGGGTGATCGGCCCCACCCCACACCGGTTGCGCCCGTATTGACATGGACGATGCATTGAGCGAAAACCTCCAGGATCTCGACGCCGCGATCCACGAACTGGAACGCGCGGTCGCGGGACAGCCCGCCCTGAGCGCGGCCCTGTTCGACGATACGCGCGAATGGCGAAAGCTCCTAACCTTCAAGCTGCTCCCGCAGCTCGCCGGGAAGGATGTGCTCGTGGCGGCGGTCGCCGGGGGCACGAACACCGGCAAGTCGACGGTATTCAACCTGCTCGTGGGCGCGCCCATGAGCCCCGTGCGCGCCACGGCCGCCGCCACCTGCCGCCCCCTGCTCGCCGGGAGCCCGCTCCGCTTCGAACAGGGGCTCACGGGCAACCTCGTGCCGGGCCTGCGGGCGCGCCTCCTCGCGCACGACGACGACCCCGTCGACCGAAGCGCCCCGCCCGACGTGCTCTTCATGAAGGCCTGTGAAAGCCTGCCCGATTTCCTCGTGCTGCTCGACGTGCCCGACGTGGACTCCATCGACTTCATCAACTGGGACGTGGCCGAGAATATTCAAGCCGTGTGCGACGTGCTCATCGCCGTGCTCACCGGCGAGAAGTACCAGGATGACAAGGTCATCGCCTACTTCCGGCAGGCCGCCGGGTCCGGGCGCATAATACTGCCGCTGATGAATAAGGCCGACCCCGCCGAGGACTACCGGGTGGCGCGGGCGCAACTGGCCGATTTCTGCGAGGCGGTCGGCATCGAGTCCTCCGCGCGTTTTGCCGTGCCCCACGATTTCGGCCTGATGGACGCCTGCGATCAGCCCATTCTCCCGCTGGGCGGCGCGGAGCCCCTGCGCAATCACCTGGAACAGCTCGACGTGGTGCAGACCAAGGCGCAGGTCTACCGCGACTCCCTCACGCACTTCTGCCTCCAGACGGAGGATTTCCTGGCGCGGATGGACGGCGCGCTCAAGCGATTCGACGCGATCGAGGCCCTCTTCGCGCACCGGGCCGAGGCCATCGCCGCGACCTATGATCCCGAGCCCGACGCCAAAGTGGGCAGGTTGCTCCACGAGTACATCAAGGCGCGCCGCGGAACCTTCAGCCGGACCATGGGCAACGTGGGATCGGCGATGTACAATCAGATCGCGCCCGTGAGCCGCGCCGTGGGCAGAATGATACAGCGGCGGCTTTCGCTCTCCAGCGTGCCCGCGCCCCCGACCGCCTCGGAGGTGCGCGCGCACCATGTCCGCGAGCTGGATAATCGCGTCCGCGACTTCATCCGCGAGTGCACGGAGATGGCGCGGAGCCTCGAATCGCCCGCCCGAGAGATGCTCGAAGGCGCCTTCGAACGGCTTGAAGTCGCCGAAGTCGTGAACGCGGTCGAGAAGACGACGCTGGTGGACGACAACATCTCCGAGGCCTTCCGCAAACACGCCGAGAAGACGCTGGAGGCCTGGTGGGAAGACCACGCCGTGCGCCGCCGCGTCCTCGTGGAGCTGGACGCGCTGCTCATGTTCGCGCCGACCGCCGTGGCCGTGCCCCTCGCCCTCTACACCGGCGGCGTGGGTGTGCCCGAGGTCATCGCGGCGGCGGGTCCGGTCGCCGGGGACTTCTTCTCCCGCGTCATGGAGCACCAGTTCGCGGACAAGTGGTTTGATTTCATCGCGCCGTGGCACGCCGAGCAGCAGGCCCGCTTCCGCGACGCCCTGGCCGCGCATGTGCTCGACGCCGCACTCGCCCCCCTGGCCGAGGGCCGCGACGCCCTCCGCGGCGACGCCGCCCAGACCATCCGGAGGATTCACGAACAGTGTCTGAAAGTATCCTGAGCGTTCTGAACCACCTGGAGACCCTGGCGGCCTACGAGGGCCCGTGGAAGGGCCTGCGCAACGAGACCGCACTCCTCCAGGAGCGGGTGGCCGAGCTGCGCGCGCGCGAATCCCGCCTGGACGACGTCCTCGTGGTGGCGCTCGTGGGCGGCTCGGGTGTGGGCAAGTCCACGCTGTTGAACGCCATCGCCGGCGACCAGATCGCGCTCACCTCCGCCATGCGCCCCTGCACCACGCGCCCGACCGTCTACCACCCGCCGGGCACAGAGCTCCCCTTTGAAGAGTGGGACAGCGTGCCCCGGTCGGCGCTGGAAAACCTGGTGCTGATCGACACGCCGGACTCCGACAGCATCGTGCACGCGCACCGCGAGATCACCCTGGAAGTGCTCAGGCAGTGTGACCTGATTCTGCTGTGCGCGAGCATGGAAAAATACCTCGACGAGGCCACCTGGTCGCTCCTGCGACCCCTGCGCGGGCTGCGCGCCATGGTCTGTGTCGAGACGAAGGCCAGCGATCGCGCCTCGGCCCGGGATCACTGGATGGCGCGGCTGGAGGAGCAGGGATTCCAGATTTCGGAGTACTTCCGCGTCAACGCCCTGCGCACGCTCGACCGCAAGCTCTCCGGCGCGCCCGAAAGCACCGAGGAGTTCGACTTTCCCGCGTTGGACCAGTTTCTTGCGCGCGAGCTGAGCCGGGAGCGCATCGCGCGAATCAAGCGCTCGAACGTGGCGGGGCTCCTGCGCAAGGCCGCCCAGCGGCTCGACGAAATCGCCGCGCGCGTCCGCCCGGAGCTCGAACGGCTCGAGAAGGAAGTCGCCGAGGCCGACAAATCCCTCGCGCGCGCAAGCCTGGCCCTCGCCAGCGGCCACCTCTTTGCGGAGTCCCACCTGTGGGCCTACGCCGTGGGCCGCGAAACCAGCATCCGGTCCAAGGGCGTGATCGGCATGCTCTACCGCCTCGTGGAGGCGGCCCGCAGCCTGCCCGTGCGCCTGCCGGGCGTTCTCTCCTGGTATGGCCTGAAGGACGCCGGCGGACGCCGCGCCGCGGAGCTGCTCACCAGCCAGGAACTCGTCCGCCACGGGGACCGGCTCGTGCCCGATCGCGTGCTGGATCATTACCACACCGAACAAAGCGAGCTCGCGCTGGCCTTCGTGCGCGCGGGATTCGCCGCGCCCGACGCCTCGGGTGGACAGGCCGAGTTTCAGCAGGAACTGGAGCGGCGCCTCGCCGGGGTGATCCAGGGGCCCGCCCGCGAGCGCGTCCAGAGCGGCGCGCGCGTCCTCAGCCGCTGGCTTACGGCGATCATGCTCGACGCGCCGCCGCTGGCCTTCCTCGGCTACACCGGCTACCTCGTCGTGTCGAAGTACCTGTCCGCCGAGCTGCTCGGGGCCGGGTTCCTGATCCATTCCGCCACGGTCTTCGCGATTATCGCCGGTGTGGAGCTGGTGGGCTTGTCCTTCGCCGTGCGGTTCTACGCGTGGCTCGCCCGCCAGGGAAGCCTCATGGACCTGCGCGCCGCCCTCCTCGCGCCGCAGCTCGCCTTCCGCGCGGAAAAGCAAACCATTCAGGAGACCCGGGCGCTGCTGGAGCGGATCGATCGCGTGAAGGCGCTCGTGCTCGACTGATCGCCGTGCGCTTCGGCGGGCGCCTTCCGTTGCGCGCCTACTGCATCACCGCGATGATGATGATGCTGCCGAAAATCGTCAGCAGGATCGCCGCCGTGATCGCCACCACCATCACATTGCCCTTCGACATCGCCGGCGCGCTCCCGCCGATGTGGCTGGACGAGGGCCGCGAACGCGCGTGGTCGGGCTCCGGACCCACCCGGTGCCGGGCCTCTGCCGGCGGGGCCTGCGTCAGCGTCTTCAGCGCCTCGTGCAGCTCCGCCTTCAGCGCGACCGCCTCCGGGTGCTCGAAGTGCGTGGTGATCTCGTCGAGCACGTCGAGCGCCTCGTTCGTCTCGCCGATTTCCACCAGGCACCGCGCGCGCGGATACATCACGTTGGGGGAATTGGGGAAGGCCTGATCCAGCTCGTCCAGCAGGGCGAGCGACTCATCAAAACGGCCCTGCTGAAACAGCATGTCCGCCTGGCCAAATTTGTTCTGTGCAATGTGCCGTTGCATAAAGGACACCTAATCGTAGACCTGTATAGATCATACGTGAGGATCGGTGGATAAGCAACTCGAACAGGCCCTGCGTGCGCGCCCGGAATGCGTAATTCGCCACAACAAATAAACCCGTGAAAGCCGCCAAATAGGGAAAAGGCGCGGGCCGCGGGCCCCGGACGCCCTGCCGTCCGGAGCAGGCCATCATTTTCCCGCCGTGCCGCGCGATCCCGCATGGGCGCTCCAGCGGCCATGCGAGTTCGTGCGAATACCCGCGATAGTCGCCACCCGTGTTCGCCGGGTTGTGCTCCCGCGCCGCATCGAGGCCCGTCGCGATCGTCAAGCCCGCGAAAGGGGCTGCTGGTTTAGTGTCTGTGAGGCACGCAGAACCTGCGATGGTGTGTTATTGACCCGGGGCGTCATTCCCGCGCACGCGGGAATCCACGCCTTCACGCCACCGCCACCACCTGCTGGATTCCCACTTTCGTGGGAATGACGGGCTACTCGCCACCGCCGCCACGTTCGTCATCCCCGCCGTTTTCGTCATCCTCGCGAACGCGGGGATCCATGCCTTCACCGCGCCGCCGCCACCACCTGCTGGATTCCCACTTTCGTGGGAATGACGGGCTCCTCGCCGCCGCCGGCACGTTCGTCATCCTCGCGAACGCGGGGATCCACGTCCTCACCGCGCGACCACCACCACCACCACCTGGATTCCCACTTTCGTGGGAATGACGGGCTACTCGCCACCGCCACCACGTTCGTCATCCTCGCGAACGCGGGGATCCAGTCCACTGCGTCACCACAATTCCTCCGCCAGGTCGCGCCACTCGGGATTCTGTTTCTCAATCAGCTCAATCTTCCAGGCCCTGTTCCACTTCTTGATCTGCTTCTCCCGAATAATGGCGGATCGCATGTCCGATAAGAACTCACAGTACACCAGCCTGTGAACGCCATACCGCCTCGTGAAACCGGGCCGAACATCCTCTTTGTGTTCCCGAACACGTTGCGCCAAATTGCTTGTCACGCCTGTGTAAAGGGTGCCATTCCGTTTACTGGCCATAATGTAAACCGCCGGACGCTTATCCTGCATGCCACACTCCTGGATTCCCACTTTCGCGGGAATGACGGGCGACTCGCCCACCACGTTCGTCATCTCCGCCACGTTCGTCATCCCCGTGAAAACGGGGATCCACGCCTTCACCGCGCCACCTCCACCGCTACCTGCTGGATTCCCACTTTCGTGGGAATGACGGGCGACTCGCCACCGCCACTTTCGTCATCCTCGCGAACGGGGCTGTCGGTTTAACTGGTGCGAACGCCTCAAAACCTGCAAGTTTGTGCTGCTGTCCTGAGCGTCATTCCCGCGAACGCGGGAATCCAGTGGAATTCCGAGGTTTGTGGGATCGTGTTCCTGGATCCCCCCGTTCGCGGGGATGACGGATCTGCTCAATCCTTCCATAGTGTAGAGTGAATTGAGTAAACCGACAACCCCGAACGCGGGGATCCACGACTTCACCGCGCCACCACCACCGCCACCTGCTGGATTCCCACTTTCGTGGGAATGACGGGCGACTCGCTACCACCGCGCCACCACCACCGCCACCTGCTGGATTCCCACTTTCGTGGGAATGACGGTACTGGGTGAAAAACCAAACATCCCTCGGGCCTCGCCCCAGACCCCATCAACTTCTATCCCTTGCGAGCCAATGCCACCACTACAAGTTCCCGCGCCTGAGCTATCGCTATTTTAAGCGGTAAAGCAGTAAAGCAACCAGATAATCACTACCTGGCGAGGCAAAACCCGATGATGCTGTAATCTGTAAGTGATCGACAGCGTGCAACTACCGCGGTTCAAGGAACGGCACGCGCCCCGGCCCCCATCGATATCCGTAGGCAGACCATATCTTCCATCGTGCTTGGGCATGTTGATTCGCCCCGGAACCTGTCGAAGGATGGAGGTAAGCTCATATCTATGTACTACACACGTACTATGCTCGGACTTTCCAGCCATCCAGATCTCCCGGCAGTTTAAGCTCCCATTTGAGATAGTACTCAGCAGCGGCAACTGCCGAATCAAACACACGCGAACATCGGTGTGCCACCAATGTCGGGTCAATTGGGTTCGTATGGGCAGAAAAGGATCTAAACCTACCTTGGGCCTCCCGGTGAATTAAGACCCCCTCCATTGGATTCTCTCCGCTTTCTTCTTGTGGAGCGGCAGGAAACCGTTCAACGCTTTCAAGAACTCTAGCCAGGTGCTCCAAAACTTCTGAATAGAGAAGCCCTTCATTTATGGAAAGTCCATGTCTTAATCTTTCTTCCATATCGATATGCTCTCCCCTTAGTAGACGTGTCATTATGTGTGCTCTCAATTCTTGTGTCTCCCTTAGGGCATATAGAACGAATCAATTATTACAGAATTTGGAATCTCGCGTTATACTGTACTTTCATGCCGTATTCATTGGTCCGGAGGGTGCTCCTCTTAGAATAGTCTCCCACGTTGAGCAAGTCCAAGCGTTCTTCTCTAATGAGGGTCCGCAAGCAAAGCGACACCCCGTCGCCGATGTTCACATCGTCCACAAGGCAGGCGTTCGACGCTTCCAGGACGAAGCGGTCCGTGCCCTGAACGGGCGCATTGTCCGCGCGCAAGACCGCCGCCAGCGCCTGCCCCAACGGCCCGCGCCGGATCACGACCTGGCCCCGGAAGACGGGGGCTTGGATGACGTGCGGCGTGCCGTCCGCCGTGGCGACGGGGGCGGGTCTTACGTCCCTCAAACGTATTGATGGTCTCCGTCAATTGGTGTACGATCAAGAAGTCGGATACCGCGCCGGTCCGCGCGTGGACTGGCCTACGGGGGAACCGTTTGACGGAAGGGAGTGCGCCCATGTCCCGATTCTTGTTCACCGTTTCCTTGATGTGTCTCATTCTCGCGTTCGCCTGTGGCGAGGCGTGGGCGCACAAGCCGGTCGTCATTGATGGCGGTCCGACCGACGCCCAAACGGCGCATGACGTGCCCGACCCCGGGGTGTCCTACGTGGGGTATCATGAGGCGACGCCCGGGGCGCCGGCGCTCTGGTTCACCTTCGAGGCCCGTCAGGGGACCCCGCTGTACCTGCAGCCGGGCGTGCCCAAGATCGACCGTTTCGGGGCGCTCCGGCCCGCGATGGCGTTGCTTGGGCCGGGTCTTCCGGCGGTGGAGGTTCCCTTCGCCGTGCCCGAGGGCTATGGCGGGCAGGTTTTCTTCACGGATGACCAGGCGCCTGTTGTGTTCGAGGAGGAATTCACGGGCACAACGTCGTGGCAGTTTCCCGCGGTGGAGCTGGCCGCGCCCGTCACCGGTCGCTATTACCTGGTGGGTTATCTGCCCGGCGGCGAATCGGGCAAGTTCTGGATGGCTATCGGGGAAGAGGAAGCCTTCGGGCTCGCGGACCTGTTCACCTTGCCCCAGACGCTCGTTCAGGTGCGCCTCTTCCACGAGATCTTCCCCTTTGGCGGGATTCTCGGGTGGGCGCTGGTCTTCATGCTGCTGGCGGTATCCGGTTTCATCTTCTGGTTTCTTTAGCGGGCGAATTCGTCCGTGCCTTGCAGTGCATCCGCCTTGTCTTTTCACGGGACGCCGTTCTGGCGGCCCGGGCCCGGAGTTGTGAGCGTGCGTATGGGTATTCGAGCCATCAAGAACGTGGGCGCCTTTGTGCTGGCCCAGGCGCTGTGTTTTGGCGCGGCGGGCATTGGGAGCGCCTTCACCGCCTCCTCCGTCGGGACGTGGTATCGGGAAATTGCGAAGCCCGACTGGACCCCGCCCTCCTGGGTGTTTGGCCCGGTATGGACGGTGTTGTACGCGCTGATGGGGGTTGCGGCGTTTCTGGTCTGGCGGACGGGCCGCTGGTCCGAGACGCGCGGGGCGTTGCTCACCTTTCTGGCGCAGCTGGCGCTCAACACGGCTTGGTCCATTATCTTCTTTGGCGCCCGGAATCCGGGCTTTGCGTTCCTGGAGATCCTGCTGCTCTGGATCGCCATCGTGGCGACGATGGTCCTCTTCTGGCGGCGCTCGAAGATCGCGTCTCTACTGTTGGCGCCCTATCTCGCGTGGAGCTCTTTCGCCGCGTTCCTGAATTTCACCATCTGGCAAATGAACTGAGGGTATCGTTGAGGAAAACAGGCCTGGATGGACCGGGTGCATGCGTATGCGGCTGTGCCGCCGCCGGGCAGACCCGGAATACGCCTCCACGTTCCGGGACGAATTTCTTTACACGACCCGCTTGTACTGTCGGCGCCCGCTTGCGATAATCCGCGGAGCCGTCCAATGCGGCGTCTGGCTGCACTTGCGGAAAGTACTGTTCCCGACTATGGCCCAAACCTCAGCGAAGGTCCCTGCCTGATGATGCGTCCCTCCACCACTCGAATCGTACTGGCGACGCTTGTGGCCCTCGCTGTAAGCGGGCCGCTTCACGGCGAAACGGCTTTGGAGGCGCCAGCGGAGCAGGTATGTGTGATATCGGATGAACGGATCCTCGAATCCAGCGGCCTGGCGCTTTCCCGGCGGGAACCCGACGCGGTCTGGATCCATAACGATTCCGGCGATACGGCAAGGCTTTTTCTTGTCGGTATGGAGGGGAACACCCGCGGTGTTTTCCATCTGGCGGATGTCCCCATGCCGTTGGATTGGGAGGACATGTGCAGCTTCACCCTCGAAGGCGAGCCCTGGCTGCTGGTCGGCGACGTGGGGGACAACGCGAGCCACCGGCGTTTGGGCGCGCCGGAAAGCGGGCCCGAACGCGCCTGTCGCCTGCTGCTGCTCCATGAGCCCGCGCTAAAAGTCGGAAGCGAGCAGGACGCCGTCCCCGTGCACGCCACCATTCTTTTCGAGTATGAAGATGGCCCGCGCAATTGTGAGAGCGTGGCGGTGGACACGGAACGCCGAGAGATTCTCCTGGTTTCGAAGTCGAAATCCACGCCCCTCGATTGCGGCGTGTACACGATTCCCTTGACCCTGGAAGCGGGAACGACATCGGCCGTTGCACGGCGGATCGGCGAACTGGATACACCCTACGCGACCGCCATGGATATCGCGCCCGACAACCATCGTCTCGTGCTCATATCCGCGCGGGGGGCGCTGGTGGTGGACCGAGACCCGGACCAGGAATGGGGGGAGGCGCTGAAAGGGGCGTCAACGTTGCTGACATTGCCCAGGCGAGAGAACGGCGAGACGGTCTGTTTCGGGCGAAACCGGGATGAACTGCTCCTGAACAGCGAGCGCATCGGGCAGCCCCTCTGGCGCGTCACAATTCCCGCCCCGCCAGGCGCCCGAGCAGGCGATGAATAAATGGTGGGCGATAGAGGATTCGAACCTCTGACCCCCTGTGTGTAAGACAGGTGCTCTAACCAGCTGAGCTAATCGCCCGGGGGAGAAGCGCGGGGCTTCTGGTGCGGGGCGCGTAGTATAGCACCCGCTTGCGCGTGTATCAAACGAAACGCGGCCCGCGGGGCAATCGCACTTAAACCCGCTCTCGGCATATCGGCGTGAACTTGAGTCGATCCGGAGCCTCGAATCAACAAAAGTGAGCGTGTTGGAGCGCCGGCATCTCCGCCGGCAAGGTCAGGGATTCGCCGCAGGCAAAATACCAGCGCTCCTTCACGCGCCCGCGGGCGTTTGTCGGTTGTTCAGGTGATGAGGTTCATGGGCTCGAAGCTGTCCTTGAGCACGGCTTTGGGGTCGGCGTGGAGCCAGGATTCGAGGACGGTGGCGTAGACGCGGCGGAAGTCGGTGTTGAACTTGAGGTCGCCGCGGTCGAGGTCGGCGAGGTCGGGGGTCTGGCCGTGGAGGCCGCCGCGGACGTTCCTGCCGAGGAGGAACATGGGGGCCGCGGTGCCGTGGTCGGTGCCGCCGCTGCCGTTTTCGTTGACGCGGCGCCCGAACTCGGAGAAGACCATGGTGGTGACGCGGTCGGCGGTCCCGTCGCGCTCGAGTTGCTGCTGGAACCGGGCGAGGGCATTGGCGACGTCGCCGAGGAGCTGTTCGTGCCGCCCGCCCTGGCCGGCGTGGGTGTCGAAGCCGCTGGTGGACACGTAGTAGATGCGGGTGGCGAGGCCGCCGCGGATGAGCCCGGCGACGGTGTCGAGCTGGTTGACGCGGGCGGCGCGGCCGCGGCCTCCGTCCATCTGGACCTTGCCGCGTTTTGCGGCGGCGCGCACTTCGCCCGAGCTTTGGACGGCGGCGGTGGTGGTGTGCCGGAGGAAATCGAGCGTCGGGTTGCCGGTGGCCCCGGTGTTGAGCGCTTCAAAGGCCGCCGTGGAGTCCGCGCCCTGGCCGGCGTTCCAGCCAAACTTTCCGGGGTCGGTCGTGGAGACGCCGTAGCCCAGGGCGCTGCCGAAGGCCTGGGGGCGCTCGGCGTCGAGCGCGAGGCCCACCTGGGGTTGGGCGGAGCCGCTGCAGTTGTTGTCGAAGTAGCGCCCGATCCACCCGTCGCCCAGGTATTCGTCCGAGTCGCTCGCGGTGTGCCAGATTTCCATGGACCGGAAGTGCGAGCGATCGGGGTTGGGATAACCGACGCCCTGGATGACGGCGAGCTGGCCCTGGTCGTACAGGGGCATGATCGGCTTGAGCGCGTCGTTGAGCCCGAGCTGATCGTTCAGTTTCAGCAGGCGCCCGGGCCGGAGGCCGAGGTTCGGGCGCGCATTGTAGTAGAGGTCGTTCTCGAAGGGCACAACGGTGTTGAGGCCGTCGTTGCCGCCGCCGAGCTGCACCACCACGAGGACGCGGCCGTCGTTGAAGCCCTGGATGGCCTGGGCCGTGTCGGCGTAGACGTCGGTCAGGAACTTGGGCGCGAGGCCGAGGCCCGAAAAAACGGCCAGGCCCTTCATAAAATCGCGGCGTGTCAGAGGCATGTGTCTATTCTCCCCGGTCGCTGGGACCGCGTATTGGCGTCAGCAGAGCTGGTATTCGGCCAGGCTCGTCATGAGGTGAAGCAATTCGTTGCGCTTTTGATCGGGCAGGTTTTCCGGCGTCACGGGCATCCCGGCGTCGGGAACGCCGAGGGCCTGGAGCAACGTCTGACGCTGATCGTGCGCGAGCGGCGCGCCGATGAGGCGTTCGGCCAGTTGCGCAATGCACTCGCCCGCCGTGGTGAAGGTCATGCCCTCGAACATATCGCTCAGCGGGTCGTACTCGGCGGGCGCCTCCAGGCCCAGCTCCTTGAGCAGGGCGCGGCGTTGGGCGGGATTGCCCGTGCGCAGGATCTTGAGTTTGAACTGGCGTTCTTCCCGCGGGAGGCCCTTGAGTTTCTCGCGGATCTGCTCGCGGAGCGCCGCGCGCGGGTCCTCGGCGGCTTTTTTCTCGGCGGGCGTCATGGTCATCGCCGGCGGCGCCAGTTCGGGGTCGGCCCCGGCGGGCGCCATCATCATCGCGTCGCCGCCGCCCGCCATCCTCTGGTTGTGGCCGCGCGTGGCGGCGGAAGCCAGATCGGCGGGCAGGTTGTAGCGGATCAGCAGGGTATTCGCGTTGATCCAGGCACGGTTGCCGTCCCACCCTTTCACATTCGGCGGGTGGAGCAGGTCCTGCCCGAGGCGCGCGGTGGCCTGCACCATGGCCACCGGGGGCACGGTGTCGAGGGCGAGGTCGTGCGTGAGCTTGACCACGAACTGGGCCGGGCTCTTAATCTGAGAACCCACCACTTCGGGCGCGTGGAAGGCCTCCGACAGGAAGATTTGCCGCAGCACGGGCTTCAATTCAAAGCTGGATTCACGAAACGTGCTGGCAAGCGCCGCGACCACGTCGGGATCCGGATTCTCGCTGGCAAAGAATTTCCAGAGCTTGCCGCAGATGAAGGGGGCGAGGGCTTCCTGCTCGAACAGGATATCGATCATGTCGGCGCCGTCGAAATTGCCCGTCCGCCCGAAGACCGTCTTGGCGCCCGAATCGTGGGCCTGGCGCCGGAACTGGAACGAACGCCCGTCGCTGCTCCAGCCGGTGAAGGCGCGCGCCGCTTCCTTGATATCCTCCTCCGTGTATTGCCCCTGGCCCAGCGTGAAGAGCTCCATCAGCTCGCGCGCCCAGTTCTCATTCGGCTTCTGCTTCGTGCTTCGGTCGTTGTCGAGATACCGCAGCATGCAGGGCGACTGCCCCACGTGGGTGACCAGCGTCCTGAAATTGCCCGTGGCGTTCCGGCGGAAGACCTCCAGCAGTTCGTAGTTGTGCTGGGAAGCGCGCACCTTCTGGGCCGAGGTGGCGAAGTGCCCGTGCCAGAAGAGGGCCATCTTCTCCTCAAGCGGGCGCGGGCTGACGCGCATGCGCTGGATCCACCAGGCCTGGAGCCTCCGAAGGGCCTCCCGTTCCTTCCGCTGCTCCTCCTGCTGGAGGGCGCGCCGCTCTTCCTCGCCCAGGCCCCGGCGTTTCGCCCGGCGCTCCTGCTGGGTGAGCGCGGGAATAAGAAAATCCGGCTCGGGGTACGCGAAGGGCACGTTCTCGTAGCCCAGGAGGTGGTCTACGGCGGCTTCGGGCGCCATTTCCGACAGGCGTACCGCCAGCGAATGGGGCACACCGAAACCCGCGCGGTTCAGCAGGTGCCGGGCGCTTGCCAGGGACCACGATTCGGGGCCGATGGGGTGCAGACTGGCCATGGGTAACTCCTCCAGCGGCTCCGCGCCGCGGGCGTTTCACTGCGTTACGGTGATTGAAACACCAGAATCGCGCGGCGGTTCCCAATGCCGGCCATCAGCCCGACCGGCATTCAGGCCTGGAGGTCCAGGCGGCGCGTTTGCGGGCCGGGAGGCGCCTCCGGGGCCGGCGCCTCGGTCGGCGCGGGAGCGGAACCGGGCGTGGCTGCCGCATCATTCGGGCGGTCCGGCGCGTCATTGCTAAGGCCCGCCACGAATTCCCGGGCCGAAGGGTTGGGCTCGGGGCGCACAAACTCCGGTTGGCGCGGTTCCGCGTCCGGGGGGCGTTCGGCGCGCGGATCGATGGCGTCCGGCCGCTGCGCCTGGTTGAGGCGGGCGCGTTCGCGGAGTTCCTGCACGGTGGGCACCAGTTCGCTGGCGGCTTCCAGGTTGCGGTCGAGCGTCCGGAGCGCCGCGCCGGAAGGGGAGAGGGTGTTTTCGCCGAAACCGACCCGCACCGGGGGGGCTTCGGGTTCCTCAATGAGCCGGGGGGCATTCTCGCCGCCGCGATCGCCGGGTGTGGCGGGGCGATCCGGCCGGTACCCGCCAGCCGGTGGCAGCGCCGCTATCGCGCTGGCTATGCCGCCGATGTCCAGGCTCATGCTGCTGCGAATCTCCCAAGTCGGGCCGCCACGGGAGTTTAGGCCCGGAGGCAACCATACACCTTAATTCTCACACAGTCCGGTCGGGGTGTCAAGGCATTTGCCGCCGAATTGGCTCGGAAAATAGTTGACACGTGCGGGTTGGAACCGTACTATGAATGTCGAACCTAAAACTTCGTGGGGAATTGCCAACCGGGTTACTTGATCGAGAAGGAGTCGACCATGCTTTCGAACTATTTCCGCGCCGCCGCGCTGCTGGCCACCGGCCTGGCCGTCGCCGGCTGCACCACCATGGGAAACAAGACCGTCGCCACGGCCCCCGTGACCGTCCCCGGGGAGGGGGAACGCGTATCGCTGCACGAGGTGATGGTTGTGGTGGATGCGTCGGGCTCGATGTTTCCGGGCACGTCCTTCGCCTACGCCAAGGCGCTGACCCAGTCCATGGTGCGCGCCTTCCCCGATGGAACGTACCGGGCCGGCCTGCTTTCCTTTGGCGGCGAATGGACCTTTGAATGGCTGGACTACGGCGCGCGGCCGCTGGACCGCCCCGCGCTGGAGGGGGCCTCGGATGATCTGAAATTCATCGCGGGCTCGACGCCGCTCAACGAAGCGATCGCCTACGCCGGCGACAAATACTTCTCGCGAACGGCCAACCGCGCGCTCATTGTCGTGTCCGACGGCAAGACCGCGCCACAGCCCCTGCTGGACACGGCGGTCGAAATGGCGTACGGCGGAAACCTCTGCATCCACACGGTGCAGGTGGGGAATGACGCGGACGGCGGCAAGCTGTTGCTGGATCTGGCAAGCATCACGCCCTGCGGCTCCTACCGGCATGGCGATTCCATCGCATCCGTGGGCGGCATGGACCAGTTCATCCGCGACGTGTTTTTCCAGGATCTCGCGATCATCGAGGTGGTGACGCCGGAAGGCGTGCGGGGCGTGCTGGGCATCGTCTACTTCGATACGGACAAATCGAACGTCAAGCCCATATACAACGACCTGCTGGATCGCGTCGCCGGCCAGGTGAAGTCCACGCCGGGCATCCTCCTGAGCGTCCAGGGGCACACGGATTCCACGGGCGCCGCCGCCTACAACATGGGCCTTTCACAGCGCCGCGCGGATGCCGTGCGCGCCGCGC
This sequence comes from Candidatus Hydrogenedentota bacterium, assembly GCA_019637335.1. NCBI lineage: Bacteria > Pseudomonadati > Candidatus Hydrogenedentota > Candidatus Hydrogenedentota bacterium. The sequence goes on from JAHBVV010000001.1 coordinate 116,464, forward strand.
TGCTTTCCCGCGGGGTAAGCCAGGACCGCGTGTCCACGAAGGCGTACGGGGAGGAGATGCCCGCCGCGCCCAACACCACGCGGGACGGACGCCAGCAGAACCGCCGCGCCGAAATCGCCGTGATCGAGTAATCGCGGCGCAATGATCACATAGCTTGCGCGCCCCCAACGGGCCAAACCCGCTGGGGGCGCGCCCTTTTTCACCGGCGCCCCCATTGGGTGGGCATCGCATGGCCGAAACGGTATAATGCCGGAATGCCCGGGGCGGGGCGGGCCGGACGACCGGCGGCACGCACGACATGGGACCCGGGCAGCGAGGAAACGGCGCCAGTATCCGATGAGTAGCGAGGAAACCTATACCGCCCTGGTCGTGGATGACAGCCCCGATGTGTGCCGCCTGCTGAAGCGCGCACTGAAAGGCGAAGGCGTCGAGTGCGACACCGTGCCCGACGGCGTGGCCGCGATGGAGCGCCTGGAGGCCTCCCGGTACGACATCGTCATTTCGGACCTGCGCATGCCGCGTATGCACGGGCACAAGCTCATGATGGAACTCAAGGGCGCCGGGCGGGACATCCCCTTTGTGGTCATCACCGGCGTGACCGACGCTCGGGTGATCAAGGATCTATACAACCGGGGCGCGATCGACGTCATCACCAAACCCTTCAATTTCGTGCTCCTCGCGGTGCGCATCCGGCACCTGCTCCGCAAGCGCGGCGAGCTTTCGGAATCCACCGGCGCGCCGGGGGACATGCGCCAGCAGCTCTCCGAACAGCTCACCGGGACCGCGAACCTGCTCCAGGAAAAACTGGCGGAGGTCACCCGCAGTTTCGAAACCACCATTTCCGATCTGAACAAGCAGCGGGACATCCTCGAAAGCGGCTATCTCGGGTCCGTGCGCATCCTCGCCAACCTTATCGAGCAGGTGGGCCACTCCGGCCGTAGCCACGCCACGCGCGTCGAAAGCGCGGCCAACGGAATCGCGCAGCTTGCCGATTACCCGCCGCACGCCCTGTTGAACTTGAAGATCGGGGCGCTGCTCCACGAAATCGGGGCCTTCGGCATGCCGGACGCCATCCGGCACAAGCCCCCGTGGTCGCTGGACGCCGAAGAGCGGAAGTTCTACGACCGCTACCCTGATATCGGCGCCGTGTTCCTTTCCGAGCTGAAGGACGGCAAGCCCGTAGTCGAACTGGTCGAAAACCACGCCGAAAACTTCGACGGCACGGGCATCCCGGCGCGAAAGAAAGGGGAGCAGATCCCCCTCGGCGCGCGGATCCTCCGGGTTGCCGATGGGTGCGACACCTTTCTAATGCACAACCCGGACGGTGACCGGGTCCAGGCGCTCCACAACCACCTCCTCCAGGAGCGCGGGCGCATGTACGATCCCGCGCTGGTCCCCCTGGCCGTGGAATACTTCGACGAGCGGCTCCGATCCGAGTCCACGGCTTTTCCGGTGTCCGTCGCGGAATTGCGGGAAGGGCTCGTCACCGCCGAAAACGTGTACGACGACGAGGGGCGCTTCCTGGCCCGGGAAGGCGTCGAGCTCTCGGGGACCTTGATCCAGCGCATCAAGAGCCTGATCCGCCATTCCGAAATCCGGGTGCGCGAGCAGGAGTGACGGCGACCGTGCAGGGCAATCGCATTTAAACGCGATCTTGGTATATGGACGTAAACTTGAGTCGATTTGGAACCTTGAATCAACGATAGTGAGCGTTTTGGAGCGCCGGCATCTGTGCCGGCAAGGTCAGGGATTCGCCGCAGGCGAAATGCCAGCGCTCAAACACGCGCCCTTTTTTACATTAAAGATGGTTCATGGGGCGCTCGGCTCAAGTTGGAAGTTTAAACGCGATTACCCTGGGCGACCGGTTTTTCCCTTGAAGCCTGGCCAAAACCTGCTACAATAAAGACAAGCGCACGATACGCCCCGCGGCGCCGCTGGCGCGGCCCGGGGAACAAGGCGCCGTGTGCGGGGGGCGGGCGCGGCCAAACGCCGCCCGCAGGGGTTGGCGGGCGCGCCCGCGTTCGGGTTGTTTCGAAAGGAGGAGGCGTGTACCTCGTTTCGAAAACCAGCCTCGACCAATTCCTGGCCTGGGCGTGCGGAAGCTACCGCGTCTTCGTTCCGGTGAACCGTAACGGTGCCCTCCACTTCACGCGCTACGAACCCGGAGCGCCCATTGCCGCCGACCTGGGCGTCTGCCGGGCCAGCGAATCCGCCCGGGACTTCTTCTTTCCCCCGCGGAAGCGCGTCGCCCTCGGCCTCGGGGGCGATGATGCGGAATCCTCCGAGAAACCCGTATGCCTGGTCGGCGTGAAGGCCTGCGACGTGCACGGGCTCGCCGTGCTGGACGCGGCCTTTCTCGGCCAAGCCCCCCACGAGCCCCTGTACGCGCGGGAGCGGGCGCGCGGCCTGATCATCGCCTCGGACTGCACCGCGCCGCGGGAAACCTGCTTCTGCACGGCGATCGGCGAGCATCCCCACGCGTGGGTGGATTTCGATCTGAACCTGACGCCCGTGCCGCGCGGGTATGTCGCGGTGTCGGCCTCGGAAAAGGGGGACCGCCTGATCGCCGAACATCCGGAATGGTTCGCGCTCGCCGCCGACGAGGATATCGTCGCGCGGGAGACGCTGCGAAGCCGGATCGAGCGCCAGGTGCGCGCGCAGTGCGCCGCCGCCGGCGTGCCGGACCGTGCGGCGCTTGACGGCGTAATGGACGGCGCGTACGACAGCGGGTTCTGGCGCGATCTGGCGTCGGCCTGTGTCGAATGCGGCGCGTGCAATACCGTCTGCCCCACGTGCCATTGTTTTTTGCTGCACGACACCCTCGATGCCGGAGAAAACGCGCGCTTCCGGACCTGGGACGCATGCCTCCTGAAGGATTTCGCACGCTGCGCGGGCGGGGGAAATCCCCGGGCGAAGCTCTGGATGCGCCTGCGCAACCGCTTTGACAAGAAATTTTCCTACTTTCCTGAAACGGCGGGGATCATCGCCTGCACCGGGTGCGGGCGCTGTGTCACCGCCTGTCCCGCCCGGATTGATATTCGGTCCGTGCTGCGGAAGATGGTGGATCATGGCCGTCGCGATCAATCCATACCGGCCGTTATCGGCCCGGGTGCTTGAGGTCCGCGCCGAAACTCCGTCGATCAAGACCTTCCGGCTGGAGCCGGCGGAGCCGCTCGTCTTTGCGCCGGGACAATTCATCGAGGTGACGGTTCCCGGCGTGGGGGAGGCCCCCTTCACGCCCTCGTCCAGCGCGTCGGACAGGAAGACGCTGGAAGTCACGATCATGCGCGTCGGGCGGGTGACGGAGCGGATTCACGCGCTCCAGCCCGGGGATAGGGTGGGTGTGCGCGGCCCGCTGGGGAACGGGTACCCGCTGGAGGATTTCGACGGGCGCGAGGTGGTGGTGGTCGGCGGCGGGTGCGGTTTCGCGCCGCTCCGGAGCCTGATGTACGCGTTCTTCGAACGATCCGATCGGCTGGCGCGCCTCATTTTCCGGGGCGGCTGCCGGAATGATCGCGAACTGCTCTTTCGCGAGGAACTTGAATCGTGGACCGCGCGTGCGGATGTGGATGTGAAGCTCACCGTTGACGAGGCCAGCCCCGACTGGCCGGGCCATGTAGGCGTGGTGACCACGATACTGGAGGACCTGCCCGTGGACGCGGCTGAGGCGCGTGCGGTGGTCTGTGGGCCGCCGCTCATGATGCGATTTGCCGTGAAGAAACTGGCCGCCCTGGGTTTTCAGGACCGCCACATCTATCTCTCGCTGGAGGAGAATATGTCCTGCGGGATCGGGCTTTGCGGCAACTGCCGGATCGGCCCCTGGTACATCTGCCGCGACGGCCCGGTCTTCACGTGTGACCAGATAAGGAAAATACCGGGGATGGCCATTTGACCCCCCGCCGGGCGACGACCCATGAACCTGTTTGCGGAACAACAGCAGCCGGTAGCCATCGCCACGCGGCGGCTCTATATCGATCTCGACATCTGCGCGGAGGCGGGCTGCCCCGTCTGCACGGCGCAGTGCAGCTATTTCTACCACCCGGAAAACAACGGGGTGCGGAGCATTGCGGAGATGGCGGCGTACCAGGTGGTGTGCCGCCGCTGCGAATCGCCCCACTGCGTCGCGGCCTGCCCCACCGGCGCGCTGGAGCAGCAGCCGGGGCGCGGTCGCTTGCTCGTGCGCCACGCCATGCGCTGCATCAGCTGCCACTCCTGCGCGCACGCCTGCCCCTACGGCACGATATACCCGGAGTGCGTGCCGATTCTGCACCACATTTGCGATGGTTGCCTCGATCGTCGGGCGGAGGGCAGCGAGCCGCGTTGCGTGGAAACCTGCCCGCACTGGGCGCTGCGCCTGGCGCCGCCGGAACTGGAAGAGGACGAGCACACGGTATTTGTCGGGCCGTATCTTGCGGTCCACGTAACCCACTGGAAACGGGATTGAACATGGCCAGCACGCTTTTCATAGCGATCTTCGGCTTTTTCTTAGCGCGCTGATTGGCCTGGCGGCCAGCGGTCTGGACCGCGTCGTGACGGCGCGGGTGCAGTACCGCACCGGGCCGCCCCTGGCGCAGCCGTTCCGCGACCTGGTCAAGCTGCGCCACAAGGAGACGTTGATTCCCGACGGGGCCGCGCCCGCTGTATTCCTCGGCGCGCCGCTGGTCGGGCTTGCCGGGGTGACCGTGGCGGGGTCCATCCTCTGGAGCGCGATCTTTCTTCCCGGGGACGGCGACCTCGGCGACCTCATTGTCGTTCTCTACCTGCTCACACTGCCGTCCCTCGCCATCATGCTGGGCGGTTTTGCCTCGGCCAATCCGCTGGCGAGCCTGGGCGGCGCGCGCGAGATGAAGCTGCTGCTCGCCTGCGAACTGCCCTTCCTGATCGCGCTGCTGGTTCCGGTTATTCACGCCGGGTACGAAATCCGCCTGGGCGCGATCCTTTCGGCGCAGGCGGAAGGCGGGGCCGTGGCCGTGCATCTCTCCGGTGCGCTGGCGCTCGTGGTGGGCGTCCTGTGGATGCAGGCAAAGCTGGGGCTGGTTCCCTTCGACCTCGCCGAAGCCGAAACGGAGATCGGCGGCGGCGCACTGATCGACTATGGCGGCCCGCCGCTGGCCGTCTACCGCCTGAGCCACGCCATGCTGCTGGCCGTGGCGCCGCTGTTCCTGATGGCGCTGTTTCTCGGGGGCGCGCCGCCGACCCTGGTGGGGTTTGCCGGGGGCTTGGTGAAATTCGCGGCGATCATCGCGCTGTCCACGGTGATCCGGAATACGAACCCGCGACTCCGCATCGACCAGGCCCTGCGCCTGTTCTGGGGGCCCATAACCGCGCTGGCGGTCGCCGCTGTGCTGCTGGCGCTGGGAGGCTGGTGATATGTCGGCCGCGGCATTGAAAGCCGTCTGCAACGCGCCGTGGGTGTTCCACTGCTCGACGGGAAGCTGCAACAACTGCGACATCGAAGTGCTCGACTGCCTGTGTCCGCGTTTCGACGTGGAGCGCTTCGGGATGCTGCTGGCCGGCAGCGTCAAACAGGCCGACGTGCTCCTGGTCACGGGATCCTGCAACCGGAAATCCGCCGCGCGCCTCAAGCGCCTCTACGAGCAGATTCCCAAGCCCTGTCTCGTCGTCGCCATCGGGGAGTGCGCGATGTCGCGCGGGATTTTCATCGAGAGCTACAACTGCCCGGTTCCGCTCGACCACATCATCCCGGTGGACCTCTACATACCGGGCTGCCCCCCGAAGCCGGAGGCCGTCCTCGCGGGCATCGTGCGGCTGGTGGGCCGCGTTACGGCGAAAGGAGACCGCGCCCCGTGAACCGCGAATCGATACTCAACACGCTGCGCGCCCGCGCGGGGGAGGATTGGGTGGCGCTGGAGGACAAGGCGCCCGCGCGGGCCTATGCCGAGATCCGGGCCGCGGCGCTGCCCCGGCTTGCCCGCTGGCTGGTTTCGGAGGCCGGCGCGCGCTTCAACATTGCCTCGGGGGTCGACGGCCGTGACGCGCTGGAGGTCCTCTACCACTTTACCGTGGAGGACATCGACCTCGTGCTGACCCTGCGCGTGCGCGTCCCGAAATCGGATCCCGTGCTGCCCTCCCTGGCGGAGGCGATGCCCGCCGCGAACTGGATCGAGCGCGAGATCAGCGAAATGCTCGGCATCACGTTCACCGGGCATCCCGGCATGAAACGGCTGTTGCTTCCCGATGACTGGCCGGCGGATTCCTACCCGCTGCGCCAGGATTACGCGGAGTGGGACGCGGGGGCGATCCGGAATCGAGGTGTGTAATGGCGACGCAGGTCATACCGATAGGGCCCTATCATCCGCTCCAGGAGGAGCCGGAATTCTTCCGGCTTACGATCGAGGGCGAACGCGTGGTCGCCGCCGACCTCGAGCTCGGCTATAACCACCGGGGCATTGAGAAGCTGTCGGAGCGGAAGACTTTCGATCAGTCCACCTTCGTGGTCGAACGGATCTGCGGCATCTGCTCCACGAGCCACCCCTACGCGTACACGCTCGCGGTTGAGGATATCGAGGGGATTCAGGCGCCGCCGCGCGCGCAGTACATCCGCACCATTATCGCCGAGGGCGAGCGCATTCACTCGCACCTGCTCTGGCTCGGGCTGGCGGGCCATTTTCTGGGCTACAACACCGTGTTCATGTGGGGCTGGAAGCTGCGGGAAGAAATCCTCGACGTCATGGAGATCCTCTCCGGCAACCGGAACAACTACGCGATGTTCAAGCCGGGCGGCGTGCGCCGGGATATCCGTCCGCAGGACATCCCGGTCGTTTTGACGAAGATCGAGGGCATAGTTCCCACGCTCCAGATGCTGTTGGACGCGGTGCGGGACGATCCGGTGATTCACGCGCGGACCGCCGGCGTGGGCATGCTCTCGAAGGCGGGCGCGCTCGCCTGGGGCGCGCTCGGGCCGACCGCGCGGGCCTCGGGGGTGCGCCGCGACGTCCGGAAGGATTCCCCCTACGGCGCCTACGGGGATATGGAGTGGGACCTGATCGCGGCCGAGAACGGCGATGTGTACGACAAGCTCGTCATCCGGCTCCGCGAGATGTTGGAGTCCGTGAAAATACTCCGCTACTGCCTCAAATCGCTCCCGGACGGCCCCATCGACCTGAACGTGAAGCACATTCCGCCGGGCGAGGGCATCGGCCATGTCGAGGCGCCGCGCGGCGAGTGTTTCCATTACGTGCGGAGCGACGGGACCAACCTCCCCGTGCGCCACAAGGTGCGCGCGCCGACCTACATGAACCTGCCCACCTTCCAGGAGACGGTGGTGGGATCGATGATCTCCGACGCGGCCATCATTCTGGCGGCCATCGACCCGTGTTACTGCTGCACCGAGCGCATGGGGGTGTACGACCCCGGCGGGAAACGCCGCTACACCGGCGCGGAGCTCGTGCGCCTGTGCCAGGAAAAAACCGAACGGTTGAGGAAAGGATGACCGCACCATGCCCGATACCGGCGCCCATATCGTCATCGACCGGCTTTCCGGGCTGGCCGCCGGCGGGCTCGGCGTATTCTTCGTCCTGATCGCCGTGTACGCCGCTGGCTACCTGCGCGGGCGGGGCGGCCGGGTCCGGTTCTACGCCGCGCTGTCGGCCACGGCGCTGCTGTCCGTGGGCGCGGTGCTGGCCAACCATCTTATAGTGCTGGCGGTGTGCTGGGGCGCGACCGGCCTCTTCATGTACCTGCTGATCGGCATGCCCCGAACCGAGGGCGCGGCCGCCGCCGCAAAAAAAACCTTCATCATCCTCGGCGCGACAGACGCATTCATGCTTTTGGGCCTGGCGTTCCTCTGGAGGCTGGACAGCCCGCTGTACCTGGACCAGGTACACCTGGCGCTCGACACGCCCGAAGCGATCTGGGCGTACCTCCTCCTGGCCGCGGCCGCGCTGGCCAAGGCGGGCGCCATGCCCTTCCATTCCTGGGTCGCGGACACCGCCGAGCACGCGCCCGTCCCGGTGACGGCCTTTCTCCCCGCCTCCGCCGACAAGCTGCTGGGCATCTACCTGCTGTTGCGCCTGAACACCGGCCCCTTCGTGCTGCCGCCGTGGGCGCACGCTGTTCTGCTGGCGATCGGAAGCGTCACCATCGTTGGCGCGGTGCTGATGGCGCTGGTGCAGCACGATCTTAAACGCCTGCTCGGCTATCACGCTGTGAGCCAGGTGGGCTACATGGTGGTTGGAATTGGCGCGGGTAACCCGATCGGGATCGCGGGCGGGCTCTTTCACATGCTCAACAACGCCCTCTACAAGACCGCCCTGTTTCTGTGCGCCGGCAACGTGGAACGGCAGGCGGGCACGACCGACCTCAACCGGCTCGGCGGGCTCGCGCGGACCATGCCCTGGACATTCGCCATCTTCTGCACGGCGAGCCTGGCGATTGCGGGCATTCCCCCGCTCAATGGGTTCACTTCGAAGTGGATGATCTACCAGGGTCTGCTCGAACGGGGACGGGACGGCGATCCGTGGTGGGCGGTATGGATTATTTGCGCGCTGTTCGGCAGCGTGCTCACCCTGGCGAGCTTTGTGAAGCTCGCGCACGCCGTGTTCCTCGGGCAGCCCAGCGCGGATCCGCCAAGGCAAGTGGCCGGCGAGGCCAGCCCGATCATGTGGGCGCCCGCGGCCCTGCTGGCGTTGGTGTGCGTTGTGTTTGGACTTTTCGCCTGGGCCGTACCGCTCCACCTCCTGGTCTATCCCGCCGTGCCGGACGTTCCGGTGTTCGCCGGGCTGTGGCAGCCGCTGCGGGTATCCCTGGCGCTCCTGTTGGCCCTCGGCGGCGGCGCCCTATTCTACGCGGCGGCTGTTCGTGGCCATGTGCGGATCGTGGAGCCTTTTGTGGGGGGCGAGCGGCTCGCATCCCATCCCGAAATGCGCCTCTCCGGGACCGATTTCTACGACACCATCGAAAACCTGCCCGTTCTGCGCGGTGTGTACCGCGCCGCGCGCAACGGGCATCTGGACGTTTACGAATGGGGCAAACGCCTCGCGCTCGGGCTGAACCGCGCGCTCGCGGGATTGCACAACGGGCTGCTGCCCCGCTATCTCGCGTGGATGATCGCGGCGGCATTGCTGCTGCTCTGCGTGCTCTGGAGGTAACCCAACATGGCCGCCATCTACCTGCTGCTGATCCTGGCCATCGCCGGCGCGGTCATTGCGCTGGAAGCGCGGGAAATCCTTTCGTCGGTCATCGCTGTGGGGGCGTCCGGCCTGGCGCTGTCGCTGGCCTTTCTCCTGCTTCAGGCGCCGGACGTGGCCATCACCCAGTACGTCGTCGAGATTGTGAGCGTGGTCATCCTCATTCGCGCGGCGGGCGTTGCGGGCGGTGGCGAGAGGGACGCCAACGCGCGCGGCGGGCGGGCCAACGCCGTTGTCGCGGGTCTGTTTATCGCGGTCCTGTTTGCGGTGGTGTGGCGCGCCCCGCCGGAGCTGCCGCCCTTTGGCGCGCCCGCTATGGTCGTGTCGCAGGCCTATGTGGACCGGGGGCTGGCCGAAACGGGCGCCGCCAACGTGGTTTCCTCGGTCATCCTGGATTACCGCGCCTATGACACGTTGGGCGAGGCCACCGTACTGGTGACCGCCGCGCTCGGCGTAATCGCCGTCGCCCGGAAGCGGGGGCGCCGCGGGGAACCTTCGGAGGAGGCGCCATGAACGGCCCGGAACACGGCATGTCCCTGATTGTGAAGACGGTCGCGCGCCTCACGACCGGCCTGATCCTGATCTACGGCCTGCACATCATCGCGCACGGGCACCTCACCCCCGGCGGCGGTTTCGCGGGCGGCGTAATCCTCGCCCTGGCGGCGATCCAGCTGCTGCTGGCCTATGGCGCGGGCGCGTTTCGGTTGCGGCGATCGCTGCGCCTTGCGGAAATCGCGGAGGGGCTGGGCGCGCTGCTGTTCGTGGGCATTGCGCTGGCCGGTATCGCGGCCGGCGCCTTCTTCCTGAACTTCCCGGGGCCGGGAACGCCCTTCCGGCTGGCCAGCGCGGGCACGATACCGCTGTCGAATCTGGCAATCGGAATCAAGGTGGGCGCGGGCCTGACGGCGATCGTGCTGGCGCTGGTCCTGTTCCAGCCGGATCCGGAGGACACGCCATGACACCGTATCTGCTGTGTCTCGTCCTGTTCGCCATCGGCCTCTACGGGGTGCTGTGCAAGCGCAACCTGATCAAGATGATCCTCGGCGTCATCATCATGGAGTACGCGGTTAACCTGTTCTTCGTTCTTGCGGCGTATCGCACCGGCGGCCAACCGCCGATCCAGATTGAGGGCGTGGCCGCGCTCCCCATGAGCGACCCCTTGCCCCACGCGCTCGTGCTGACGTCGATTGTGATCGGACTCGCCACAACGGCGCTTCTGGTCACCATGGCCGTCCGCCTGCGCGAACAGTACGGCGGGTCCGACGCCGCCGATATACAGGAATTAAAAGGATGATCGCGGATCACATCGCCCCGCTCTTTGTCGCCATTCCGCTTGCGGGCGCCTTTCTCGTGGCCGTCGCGGGGCCGGGCTCGCGCCGCCTGCCCGAATGGGCCGCCGGCGTCTGCACCCTCTCCGCGCTGCTGCTCGTGGCGCCCGCCTGGCTCCAGGTGCGCGCGGGCGGGACGGTGGTCTACGCCGCGGGCGGCTGGGCGCCGCCCCTCGGCATCAGTTTCGTGCTCGACGGGCTCTCGGTGTTTGTGCTCTTGACCATCAACCTGGTGGCGTTCGTGGTGGCGCTTTACGCGCCGGCCTATATCGCCCGCTTCACCGGCCGCTGGATCTTCCAGGCGCTCTTCCTCCTGATGGTCGCCGGGATGAACGGCGTGGCGGCCACCGGCGACCTCTTCAACCTCTTCGTGTTTCTCGAAATCGCCTCCGTGGCCAGCTATGCGCTCGTCGCCTTCGGCACGGAACGCCAGGAACTGGAGGCCGCCTTCAAATATGCGATCATGGGATCGGTCGCTTCGCTGTTCATCCTGCTGGGCATCGCGCTGATCTACAGCCGGGCCGCCACGCTCAACATGGCGGACCTGGCCCGGACTCTTGAGGGGCGGCGGGAAGACCACACGTCCGCGCTGGTCGCCGTGCTGTTCCTCACCGGGTTCGGCCTGAAGGCCGCCCTGGCCCCGTTCCACGCCTGGCTCCCCGACGCGCACCCCTCGGCGCCCGCGCCCATTTCCGCCATGCTCTCTGGCGTCCTCATCAAGGCGCTGGGCATCTACGCGAATGCCCGGATATTCTTCAACGTGCTCGGCAACCTGGACGCCACCCTGCCGGTTTTGCGTGCACTCGGCGCGATCTCGATGGTCGCCGGCGTGTTGCTTGCGGTCGGGCAGTGGGACTTCAAGCGCCTGCTCGCCTACCACTCAATCAGCCAGGTCGGCTACATCGTGCTGGGCATCGGCCTGGGCACCCCGCTCGGCCTGCTCGGCGGCCTCTTCCACCTGCTGAACCACGCGCTGTTCAAGTCGCTGCTCTTCCTTGACGCCGGTGCGGTCGCCTATGCAACCGGCACGCGCGACCTGCGGCGCCTGGGCGGGCTGTCCCAGCGCATGCCGTTCACCAGCGCGACGACCCTGACCGCCTCACTCTCCATTTCCGGGATTCCACCCTTCAACGGCTTCTGGAGCAAGCTCATCATCATTGTGGCCGCGGTAGAGGCGGGATACTACAGCTACGCGGTCTGGGCCGTGATCGCGAGCATACTGACGCTCGCGTCGTTCATGAAAGTCATGAAATACGGCTTCCTCGGGCCGTTGAATCCCGAACTGGCCGAAGTCCGCGAGGTTCCCTGGACCATGCGGGCGCCCATGGTGCTACTGGCGGCGCTCTGCGCGCTCGGCGGCCTCCTGTTGCTCGATGGGCCGCGCGAAATGTTGCTCGAACCCGCGGTCTCCGCGCTGGCCCAGGGGCTCGCCTACGCGGACACGGCCCTGATGGAGGGAAAATGATGGCTACCCGGCTACTACTCTTTCTCGCCGCGTTTGCGACCTGGTGCCTCCTGAATTGGCCGCCCGACCCGGCGCACCTCGTGGTCGGCGTTGCGGTGGCGGCGGTCGCGGCCGGCGCCGCGGGCCACTTCTTCCTGACGCGCCCGCACCTGCTGCGGCATCCCCGCCGCTATCTTTACTTCTTTGCGGGCTACCTTCCCGTGCTGGCGTGGGAATGCCTGCGGGCGAATTTTGACGTGGCCCGCCGCGTGCTGCACCCGGCCCTGCCCATTCATCCGGGGATCGTCACCGTGCGCACGCGCCTGCGGAGCGACGCGGGACTGACCTTTCTCGCCAACTCGATCACCCTGACCCCCGGCACGATGACGGTCGACATCGACCGGGAGGCGGGGCTGCTGTATATCCACTGGCTGGATGTGACAACCCGCGATCCCGCCGAGGCGACCGAGCGCATTGCGCGGCGTTTTGAGCGGATACTGGAAGAAATCTTCGAATAGGAGAGGCTATCGTGAAGACCTTGCGCTGGACCCTGGGCTTGATTGTCCTGGCGGCTGTGCTCGGCGCGCTGCTGCTGGCGCCGCCCACGCTGCCCCTGGTGCTGGACGATGGCGTGGCCGCTCACGCGTCGCGCGCCATCCATGTGCTCCTGATCGGCGCGGTGCTGGGATTGCTGCGGGTGCTTGCGGGACCCACGGTCGCCGACCGGATCATGGCGATCGATATACTCGGCGTGCTGATCGTGGGCATCTGCGCGGTGCTGGGCATCGCCAGCGGCCACAGCTGGTATCTGGACATCGCCATCGCCTGGGCGCTCCAGAGCTTCATTGGCGTGCTCGCGCTCGCGAAACACCTGGAAGGGAGGCGCTATGATGCGTGAGGGGATCGGCATCGCGCTCATCGCGCTCGGCGTCGCCTTCGACCTGCTGGGCTGCCTGGGACTGGTCCGCCTGCCTGATGTCTATTGCCGCCTCCAGGCGGCCACGAAATGCGTCACCCTCGGTACCTGCGGCATTCTCCTGGGCGTCTTCGCGATCGCGGGACTGTCCGCCACCGGCTTCAAGGCCCTGCTCTGCGCCCTCTTCATTCTGCTCACCGCGCCCGTCGCCGCGCACGCCCTCGCGCGGGGGGCCTGCCGCGCGGGCATTCCGCTGGCGCCGGGTTCGGTCTGCGACGACTACGCGGCGGCCCGGGATGGGCAACCGGAGGTCCCGCCCGCCGCTGCGGGAAAAGGAACGGATCATGAAGTATCCCAAGGTGCGTGAGATCCGCGAAGCCGTGCGCGTGGTGTTCGCCGGCCCGTACACGTCCGCCTTTCCGGCCGCGCCCCACACGCCGCCCGCTGCATTTCGGGGCCAGCCGGTGTTTGACGCCGAGGCGTGTCTGGGCTGCCTGGCCTGCGAGGCGGTCTGCCCGGCCGGCGCGATCGCGCACGAGGATGTGCTGGAGGGCGATCGCGGGCCGCGCCGGATCATGATTCACTATACCGACACCTGCATATTCTGCGGCGAATGCGAGGCGCACTGCATCGCGGGCGGGCGTGGCATTCGCCTGACCAACGCCTGGGACCTGGCCTGCTTCGAGCGCCGGACCGCGCGCGAGAGCATCGAGAAGCCGCTGGCGTGCTGCGAATGCTGCGGCGCCGCGATCGCCACCTGGGATCACCTGCGCTGGCTGGCGTCCCGGCTGGGAGAACTGACCTACGCGAGCCCGACGCTGTACCTGGCGCAACTCCGTGAGCTCGGCCTGGTCGACGCCTATCCCGGCGGTCCCACGAAGGAGGGCTGGCGGCCCGATCGCTTCAAGATCCTGTGCGCGCGTTGCCGGCGCGAAACGGCGCTGGACCACGATACGCGCGCCGGGCGGTCTTCCCCGTGAGCCCCGAGGTTTCCATCGCCTTGCGGGCCCTGCTGGCCCACCGTTGCGCGATCGTGGGCGTGGGTAATCCCCTGCGCGGGGACGATGGGCTGGGCCCGGCGCTGGTGTCGGCGTTGCCGCCCCGGGAGGCCTGGCTCAAGATCGACGCCGGCGCCGCACCGGAGAATTACATGGGCAAGATCGTGGCCTTTCGCCCGGAAACGGTCGTGCTGGTTGATGCGGTCGAGTTCGGCGCGGACCCAGGCAGTTGTGCGCTGCTGCATGCGGACGATCTGGGTGCCGGCGGCCTGACGACGCACGACATGACGCTCCACCTGGCGATCCGCTATGTGGAGGCGGAGACCCGCGCGCGCATCGCCGTGCTGGCGGTGCAGCCGGAAAGCACGGCGCTGGGCGAAGGCCTCTCCGGCCCTGTGCGCGCCGCGATCCGCGAGATCGCGGCGCTGTTCGGGGCAGAATAAGCGGGCGCCCTATCCCGTGGTGCGCTCGCCGCTCGCGATGGCGTTCACCGAGAGCAGCAATGCGGGCACCAGGGCCTCGGCCTCGCGCGTGCGCCGGCGCGCCCGCAGTTCGCGCCACTCGCGGAGCAGTGCGATCTGGATGGCGTGAAGCCGCCGCAGCCCTTCCGCGCGCATCGCCAGGGTGCGCGTGAGCCGGGGACGCCGCTCCGCGCGCGGCGCGCCGAAGAAGTCCTCCAGCATCCGGTTGGTGCGCAGGTATTCGCCCTCGATCCGCTTGAACTGGGCCTTGCGCAGCGTGGCGTCGGGCACGAGCGCGGCGTACTGCTTCATGATGCCCAGATCCGCCGAGGCCAGGCTGGTTTCGGCGTTGTAGAGCACATAGCGCACGAAGGGCCACGCGCCGCCCTCGCGTTTGAGAAACGCGTAGTCGTCCGGGTGCTCGTCGCGCAGGCGCTCCAGGGCGGACCCCACGCCGAACCAGCCCGGCAGATAATAGCGCGCCTGGGTCCAGCTGAAAACCCACGGGATCGCCCGGAGATCTTCGATCGTGCGCTTGCCGCTCCGCCGCGACGGGCGCGATCCAATAAAGCTGCGCTCGAGCGCATCGATCGGCGTGGCGGCGGACCAGAATTTGATGAATCCGGGCGATTCGAGCTGTTCCTGGTAGGCCTCCCGGCTGTACGCGCTCAGCAGTTCGCCGATGCGGTGGAACCGCGGATCGAGATTGGCCGCGCGGCTGTTTTTCAGCGTGGCCACGGTGACGCCCGCCGCGAGCAGTTCCAGGTTGTACACCGCCGTGGGGAGGTTGCCGAACTTCTGCCCGATCACCTCGCCCTGCTCGGTGAGGCGCACCCGGCCCTGGAGCGTGCCCTCGGGCAGCGCTTCGAGAAACTGGTTGGTCGGGCCCGCGCCCCGGCTGAAGGTGCCGCCGCGACCGTGGAAGAAGTAGCAGGCCCGCCCGTGCGCGCGGCAGACCTCCGCCAGCGCGCGCTGGGCCTTGTTCAGGTTCCACTGGCTCGCCAGCATGCCGCCGCTCTTGTTGCTGTCGCTGTAGCCCACCATGACCTGTTGCGGGCTGGCGACCCGGCGCCGCGAAATGGGGTGCTGGAGGAAGGCGTCCAGAATCGCCGGGCTGCCCTCCAGGTCGTCCAGCGTCTCAAACAGCGGCACGACCTCGAGATCGCAGCGGATGCCATCGTCGTCCTGTTGCATCAGGCCCACTTCGCGCGCGAACAGATACACCACGAGCAAATCCGTGTCGTCGCGCGTCATGCTCACAATGAAGCTTCCGATGCCCGCCGCGCCATAGTGCGCGATATAGTCCGCGACGGCCTGGTACGCGTCCAGCACCGCCGCCGCCTGCGGGCCCAGCGCGCCACACCGGGGCGCGATCGGGCGGAGCGAGGTCAGCTCGCGATCGAGGAAGGCGCGCCGCGTGGCGTAGTCCCATTTCGCGTAGTCCCAGTCGGCGAAACCGGCCGCCTGAAGCAACTGGGACACGGCGGCGGCGTGAAAGTCGCTGTTCTGCCGGATGTCCAGGGCCGCCAGGTGAAAGCCGAAGGTGTCCAGGTGCAGGAGCAGGGGCTCGACCTCGGCCCGGGCCAGCCGCCCGGCCCCCACCGCCTCCAGCGACTCGATCAGGGTGACCAGGCCCGCGCGGAGCGCGCCGGGCCGGGCATAGGGGTGTTCCGGACAGGCCCGCGCATCGTCGAGCAGGCCGCGAAGCGCCTGGGTGAACGCGCGCCACGGCTCGCGCGCGAGCGGCGCCAGATTCTCCCGGGCGGCCGGTGAGAGCAGCGCCTCGGCTTCGGCCAGCGCCACCGCCAGCGGCGCCGGAACCGGTTGGAAGAGGTCGGAAAGCGTCAGATTATCGGCCAGCGCGTTCAGCAGCGCGCGCATGCGGTCCAGGGCCTCGTTGCGGAGGCGCGCCAGGGCCTCGCGGGTCACGTCGCCGGTAACCAGCGGGTGCCCGTCGCGATCGCCGCCCACCCAGTTGCCGAACAGGAGGCGCGGCGCGGTGGCGGTGTTTCGCAGGGCCCCGGGACGGAGGCCCGCCTCGCGCCAGGCGTTGTGCAGCCGCTGGCGCACCTGGATGACCGCGCGGGGGAAGACCATGCCCAGGTAATCGCGCATATCATCGAGTTCCGAGAGCACGCCGGGTTTTTCCAGGTACATCTCCCCGGTGCGCCAGAGCCGCTCCAGCTGCGCCTTGATGCGGTCCCGGATCGCGTCCCGCTCGTACGCCGTCCAGTCGGCGCCTTCCAGCTTCGTGTACTCGTCATAGAGCGCGCGGTGTTGTCGCAGGACCACGGGGCGCTTGGCCTCGGTCGGGTGCGCGGTCAGCACCACCTCCACCCGCACCCGATCAAGGGCGTCCAGCAGGTCCGCCTCGCTGAATCCCGCCTCCCGCAGGCGCTTGAGGGCGTGGCCCCACAGGCCCGGCTCGTGCAAAAGCCCCAGATGCCGCTCGCGCTCGCGCCGCCCCAGCGCCGCCGCGTTCTCCTCCACGATGTTGAGGAGGTGGTAGGCGATGGAAATCACCTGCAACTGCCGGTTCACCTGGCCGGTGTCGATGTGGCCCGCCACCGTGCGGGGCGCCTTGCCGGATCGCCACGGCAGAAAGCGGACCAGGCTCTTTTCACCCAGCTCCTCCAGCACTTCCGCGAGGCACTGGGTCAGAAAATCGCGATCGCGCGCCACCTTCTCCGACCATTCGGGCATTAAATCTTTATCGGGCATAGCGGTCTTTCCGGGGGAATTACAGTGCGGCGGCTGGTCGCGCGCTGCCCGCGCGACGCAATATTTCCGCGTATTTTATCAAACCAGCGCCGCACGGGCACGCCGGGGGCAGTCTTGGAACGTGTACCGTAACGCTTCGCGCCTGGGGCCCCATTCCCACGCTTCAAGGCCGCCCAGGCCGACGCCAGGCCCCGCCGCAGAGCAGCCGATGGCCGCAACCGGGAAGTAAACCACGAATTCACACGAATAAACACGAATGAAGAATCGACTCTTCCTCCTTCTCCCGCACTAGTTCCCCGCTTATTCCCGCAGCCGAATCAAATCCAATATAACCACACGTCCTCATCGCCCGCCAACGTGGCTCAGGCTTCAAACCCGAGACTATGTGGTCGGTGGTCCGAACGGCGCATTGAACCCATAAACACAGCCCCCGGATTCCCGGGACGGATCAATCATTTTGTTTTTTCATAAACTCCAGTGAGTGTTTTCGGGCCGTTCCGAGAATTCTGAGGTCGGTGCTTTTTACCACGGATTACACCGATGACACGGATTGCAGCGACGTTCGAACCAAACGCGAAGGACCCGCCCGCCGCCCAATCAGCCCCTCCAAGAACCTGAATAACTCAACTCGGAAATCGCACGCTGGCGCTGACAAAACCCAACGACCGTCATCTTTTGCTATCCGTGTCATCCGTGTAATCCGTGGTCACAAATCCGGATCGCGGTCAGCCGCTGCTCCCGGCGCATTCGTGGTGCATTGGTGTTCATTCGTGGTTAGAAAACACGCCACCATTCAACCGTCCCGGTCCGTCCGCGTACAAAGACCACTCTCTGCGCTCTCTGCGTTCTTTGCGGTTAAAGCTCTTCTCTGTTCTTCTTGGTGCCCTTCGTGGTGATCCCTTCTTTGGGCGCGCCCAGAGGCTGCCCTGTGCACGTTCGTGGTTCAGGCCCGCCGCTATGGCGTCCCGGCATTCCACGGGGTCGTGAACCGGTAACGGCCCGGCGCCACCGCCAGAACAAGCCGGTCGCCGGAACGTTCGCGCACCTGGATGTGCTCCGAGTTCTCCACGGGCGCGCCGCCCTCCAGGACGGTATCCGCCCCCTGGACAGGCGCGTGCAGCGTTGCGCGGGTGTTCGGCGGAACGGTCACATCCCAGACAAACTGGTTCCCGGCAATCCGCCACCCACTTCGAATTTCCCCATACATGCTCCGGTGCGTTGCCGAGGCGTGGGTCAGATCGCCCAGGACGTGTGGTTTCATAACGATGTGTTTGAAGCCGGGTAGATCCGGATCCGGCCGGATGCCCGCCAGGTACTCGTGGAACCAGATGCAGAGATCGCCCACCAGCATCACGTGGTTGTGCGAGTTCATCGCCGGGTCCGCCGTATTGCCGTTCCAGAGTTCCCAGATGGTGGTGGCGCCCTGGGCGATCATGTAGCCCCAGCTCGGGTAGCCGGTTTGCGTCGCGATCATATAGGCCACGTCCGCCCGGCCCCGATCCGAGAGCGTGCGCATGAGCCACTGCCCGCCCACGAGTCCCGTGCCGATGTGGCCATTCCCCTCGACCAGGATCTTGTTCACCAGGTGATCGAAGGCCGGGCCCTGCGCCGGTTCCGGGGCGATGCCGAAATACAGCGGAAGCACCTGCGCGGTCTGCGCGCCGTTGGCGTAGTACCCCTGCTCGGCGTTCCAGTATTTCGCGTTGAAGGCGTCCGTCATCTCGCGCGCCAGCGCGCGGTATTCCTCCGCGTCCGCCGGTTTTTCCAGCATCGTGGCGTATTCGGCCATCAGGTTCAGATCGTGGATGAAGTAGGTGGTTCCCAGCACCTCGCCGGGCGTCTTCCTGCTTTCATCCTTCGAGTGAATCAGGTGCTCTTCCTCCGGCGGCACGCACCAGTCGCCGTAGTTGTCGCGCGGCATCAGCCCATCCCGCAGATACTGGCGCATGTGCGCGATCCACCGCTGCATGCCCGGGTAATGCCGCTCAATGGCGCGCGTGTCGGCGTACTGCGTGCGCAGCATCTTCGGCGCGATCAGGAAGGTGCTCGGCCAGGTCACGTTGTCGTTGTACAGCGGCCAGTAGGAGGGGCACACGTCGGATACGCTGCCGTCCTCCCGCTGCGCGTCCTCCATGTCGGCTACCCATTTGGCGTAGAACGCCGCCACGTCGTAAAGGTAACTCTCCCCGGTGGATTCGGCCGACCGGTCGCCCAGCCAGCCCTGGCGTTCATCGCGCTGCGGGCAGTCCGTGGGGACGCTGCGGTAATTGCCGCGCACGCCCCAGCGGATGTTGCGGTAGATCTGATTCAGCAGGGGATTCGAGCACTCAAAGGCGCCCGCGACCGCCAGATCGTCGTGCACCACCTGGCCTTCCAGCGTATCGAGATCCGGTTCGCCGGGATAGCCCGTCAGTTCCACATAGCGGAAGCCGTGGAAGACGAACTCGGGCTCCCACACTTCCACGCCGTCCCCCCGCAGGGTGTAGACATCGGTCACCTGCGCGCCCCGGATGTTCGCCAGGTAGAGCGTGCCGTCGTCCTGCAGAATTTCCGCGAAGCGCATCTGGACCGCGGTACCCACGGGGCCTTGCACCTTCAGGCGGCACCAGCCCACCATGTTCTGGCCCATGTCGTAGATATACATCCCGGGGCGCGGCTGCGTGATGGCGATCGGGCGGATCGATTCCGTGATCCGGATGGGTTCCGCCATTTGCGCGGCCAGCACGCCCCCGGGCGGCGGCATCGTGTCGGCGGGCTTCCACATGCTGTCGTCAAAGCCCGGTTTTCCCCAGCCGGGCATCTCCCGGCGGGCGTCGTAGCGTTCGCCGTCGTATTCGTTGTTCTCCGTGATCGGACCCGCGTCCGTGACGCGCCAGGACGTATCGGAGACAATACGATCGACCTGGCCGTCTTCCCGCGTGATCTCCAACTGGAAGCGAAGGGACGGCAGGCCGTACGTGCGCGTCCGGGTGGGAACCAGCCCGCGCGGGGCGAAATAGCGGCCATTACCAAGAAGCACGCCAACGGCGTTCTCGCCCGATCGGATCGCCTCGGTGACATCGAAGGTGCGGTAGAAAACCCGCTTGTTGTACTCCGTCAGGCCCGGCGCCAGGACCTCGTCGCCGATGCGCTGGCCGTTGACGTTCAGCACGAAGTGCCCGAGGCCCGCGATCCAGGCGGTGGCCTTTACGGGGGCCGCGTCGACCGTGAACTCGCGGCGCAGCATCCGCGCAGGAAGCTGGCGGTTGTCGGCGTAGCCCACGCCCGGCCACGGTTCCGCGCCCAGCGGGCCAAGCACCGCCGCGGCGGGCCATCCGCGGTCGTCGAAGTCCGCCGCCATCCAACCCGCCTCCGCCTCCGCCGCCCCGCGCCAGGTCGCCCCGCTGCCGTTCACGATCGACCCGCCATCCCGCAAGCGCACTTCGACTGCGGCCAGGAGCCCGGCTGGATTGTGGACCGCGCCCGCGTTGGAGGCGGCGATGGCGATCGCGTTGCTCCCGGCGACCAGGCGCGCCGTGATGTCCACCTCGCGCACCTCGTTGTAGGTTTCGATGGAGGCAACCGCTTCGCCATTCACGTACAGGTCGGCGCGGTTGTCCGCCGTGAACCAGGCCGTTGCGCGCTCGATCGCGGCGGGGTTCGGCGCGTCGAGGGTGGTTCGGAAGTAGCGCGTTCCGGGCGGCGGCGCCGCAATCGGATCGTCGCCCGCAAACCAGATCCAGTGGGCGGCTTCGAGGGTGGGCGTGATGGGGCGCGGCGCCTCCACCTCGCTGTCCAGCCCGATCCACGCGCCCTTCCAGTCGTCCTCCCGCAGGAGGCCCATACTCCAGAACGCCGGCGCGCTCCAGGCGGAGGGTTCGCCCTCCGCGTCCCACACGCGCACCTTCCAGTGGCAGGCGTCCCGCGATGCGAGCGGGCGCCCGACGTATGCGACGTGCACGGATAGATCGGAGGCCACCTTGCCGCTGTCCCAGCGGTCACCCATGTCCTGTGCGAGGCTTTCCGGATCGGAGGCCACGAGTATCTGGTAGGCCGTTTGCCGGGCGCCGCGTTCGCCGGATTCGAGTACCCACGACAGGCGCGGCGCGATGGCGTCGATACCCGGGGGATTGTCGAGGTATTCACAGCGCAATGCGCCGATGGACAATGGTGCGGCCAGGACGACCGAACAGGACAGGATCCCCACAAGGAACAGTGAAAAGGCGCGCATGGCGAAAACTCCCCGAGGTACGCGGCGGCATCCGGGGGCGGTCCCGGGCGTGAGTACGCGACAGGGGGACGGGATCGGCCCCGCGGACGGCGCCAACAACAATTAGACCAGGGAAATCGCCGGCCGGTTGCCGCGATTCGGCGGGACTTTCCAGTTGCCAGCCCGCGCGGATTTCTGCATAATGGTGGGGGGAGACGGGGAACCATGGAACCGAATCCGCTCATGGGGGTACTCTTGCACGCCGCCGGTGGCATTGCCGCGGCCAGTTTCTACATTCCCTACACGCGCGTGCGCAACTGGCGCTGGGAGTCCTACTGGATTGTCGGCGGAGTCTTCAGCTGGCTGGTGGCCCCGCTGGCGGGCGCGGCAATCCTCACCCCCGCCGGTTTCGGCGCCTTACTGGCCTCGCCGCCGATGGCGCTCGCCGGAACCTATCTCTTCGGCGTGCTCTGGGGCATCGGCGGGCTCACCTTCGGCCTGTCGGTCCGCTATCTCGGCCTATCCCTTGGCTATGCCGTCGCGCTCGGCTTCTGCGCCGCCTTCGGCACCGTTATCCCGCCGCTTTTTATGGGGACGATTTTCGATCTGCTAGCCACGCAATCCGGCCTGACCATACTGGGCGGCATTGTGGTGTGTCTCGGGGGCATCGCGGTCTGCGGCTGGGCCGGTATGCGCCGTGAGCGGGAGACGGATGCGACTGAGAAGGCCGAAGGCGCCGTCACATTCAACTTCGCGCGCGGGCTCTGGGTCGCCGTCTTCGCCGGCGTCATGAGCGCCTGCATGGCCTTCGCCTTCGCCGCCGGCAAGCCCATCACGGAAGCGGCGCTGGCGGCGGGGGTATCGCCCACGTTCGTGAACCTGCCTGTGCTTATCGTCGCGCTCGGCGGCGGCCTCACCACCAACCTGATCTGGTGCCTCTATCTGAATCGAAAAAATCAGAGTTTTCACGACTACGTCCACGCCGGAGACGCCTCGCTCGGCTGGAACTACCTGTTCTCCGCGCTGGCCGGCGTCACGTGGTACCTGCAATTTTTCTTCTACGGCATCGCCACCACCAAAATGGGCGCCTACGACTTTTCGAGCTGGACCATTCACATGGCCTTCATCATCGCCTTCAGCAACGTGTGGGGCCTGTGGTTCGGGGAGTGGAAAGGTTCCAGCCGCGGCACCGTGCAAACCGTGGCGGCGGGTATCGCCGTTCTGGTCCTCTCCACGATCGTCGTTGGCGTGGGTAATTACCTCGCGGGCTGACGCGGGAAGGGACGGATAGCGCATGAAAATCGGGCTGTACGGCATCGGCCTCGACACCTACTGGGCGCAGTTCGAAGGGCTTTACGAACGCCTTCAGGGATACCAGCAGGGCATCGCGGACCGGCTTCAGGCCGAGGACCCGGCGCTGGAGCTCGTCAACACGGGCGTGGTGGACAACCCTGAAAAGGCCCGCGAAGTCGGTGATATGCTCGCCCGCGAAGGGGTGGACCTGATCCTCCTCTACGTGTCCACCTACGCGCTCAGTTCGACCGTGCTGCCCGTGGTCCAGCGCGCGAAGGCCCCCGTGCTCGTGCTGAACCTCCAGCCCGTCCGCGCCATCGACTACGCCGCGTTCAACGCGCTCGGCGATCGCGGAAAAATGACCGGCGAGTGGCTGGCGCACTGCCAGGCCTGCGCCGCGCCGGAGATCGCGGCGGTATTCAACCGCGCCGGCATCGACTACCACCTCGTCACCGGCACGCTGGACGACCCGGAAGCGTGGGCGGAGATCCTCGACTGGGTGGCGGCCGCGCGGGTGGCCGCGCGACTCCGCAATGCGCGCGTGGGGGTACTGGGCCATTACTACTGCGGCATGCTGGACGTTTACGCGGACATGACCGGGCTCGCCGTGGACTTCGGCGTTCATTTCGAATTGCTGGAGATGTGCGAACTGCACCGGCTCCGGGAAGCCGCGACGGCGCAGGCGGTCCGCGAGAAGCGCGGACAGTTCGGACGCGATTTCGACGTGGACCCGGCCTGCGCGGACGAGGAACTGGATCGCGCGGCCCGCACGTCGGTCGCGCTGGACGCGCTGGTGGCGGCGCGGCGCCTCGACGCGATGGCCTACTACTACGAGGGCCAGCCCGGCAACGAATACGAGAACATCGTCACCTCCGTGATCGCGGGCAACACGCTCCTCACCATGCACGGCGTACCGGTGGCGGGCGAATGCGAGATCAAGAACGCCCTGGCGATGAAGATCATGGACCTGTTCGGCGCGGGCGGCAGCTTTTCCGAATTCTACGCGATGGATTTCGACGACGATATCGTGCTGCTCGGCCACGACGGACCGGCCCACCCGGCCATCGCCGAGGGCCGCGTCGCGCTCGTCCCGTTGCCGGTGTACCACGGGAAACCCGGCACGGGCCTCTCCATCCAGATGACGGTGAAGCACGGACCGGTTACGTTGTTGTCCGTCGTGCAGGGGCGCGATGGACAGGCGCGTCTGCTTCTCGCCGAGGGCGAGAGTGTGCCCGGGCCGGTATTGCACATCGGCAACACCAACAGCCGGTACCGCTTCCGCATCGGCGCAAAAGAGTTTGTGAATTCCTGGGCGGCGCAGGGCCCCGCCCACCACATGGCCATTGGCGCTGGCCATATCGCCTCCCGGCTCCGGAAGCTGGCGGGGCTCCTTAACCTTTCCTGGCATCAGGTTTGTTGAGGTTGGGCATCGGAGTGGATCATGAAGGAAATGAAGGCTTTCACCGCCGCCACGCTCGTGGCGGCCGTTCTGGCGCTGTCCGCCGGAGCGCGGTCTGCTCACAAGCCACGACAACTGGGGGCGCAACACGATCTACAAGCCGACCGAGGGCGACATCGACTACTTTCGGACACAGCGCTGGTTTTCCGCGCCGGGCTACAATGGGCCGGACTACAATAGCTACATGGCGAAGTCGCGCGCGGTGGTCGACGCAGGCATCGACAGTGACATCATCGACGACGACTCGATTCTCGGCATCCCCGTCAGTTTTCGTCCGGCGCTTCCTTCGGCGGGAGGACGATAGATACGTCGTCTCCCGGTTGGACTACCTGTTGCCATCGGCCATGGCTGCGATCGCCGGAGAGACGATACACACCGGGCTCCAGGTTTTCAAAGCGAAAGCGGCCTCCCCTGTCCGTAGTGCATTCCGAATAGAGCGGTTTGAAGCCAACACCGTCACCGCTTCCCCTGGCCAATTGGACCCGGTATGCGTGCACCGTCGCATTGTTCTGGTCGTAGACGACGCCGCTGATGGTCAGGCCGCTGGTGCGGTATACGAGCCGTAGATTCTCCAGCCGGCGGCCCGCCTGAATATTGGCGGATCCAGCTTCCACGTCCGGTCCGTCCGTGTCCATTCCGGTGTTGCGCAAGGTGAAATCATAGGCCCCGGGAAGGATGTCCGTCAGCAGGAAATGGCCCTCCATGTCGGTCTGGGCCTGATCCGTAATTGGGTCCGGGCCGCGCCGGTGGGCGGACACCTGGGCGACGACCGGCGCGCCGCGTTCGTCCACCACATGGCCGGCAACGGTGGTGGTTTCCGGCGGCGGCGGCAGGACGACTTCGATGTGTTGGGCAGCGGGACTGTCCGACGGGATCGGCCCCACCACTGGGCTCTTGTTGGTGCGGAGCCACGCTTCGACATGGACCGGCTTGTTTTCCGGTGGCCGGGCAATCACAAATGCGCCATTGCTATCCGTGTATCCGCGCTCGACCCAGATCGGCGCTTGTTCTCCCGCCGTGGGGTGGTACACATGGGCCTGTACCGTGGCGCCGCCAGCCGGGGCGCCGTCCTCGTAGACTACATGTCCCGACAGTACCAGGCCGGGCGTGATTTCAAAGACGACATCATCGCGTTCGCCTCCGGCATCGACATGAACATCCTGAAAATTCGAGATGCTACCGCGGCTACCGCCGTACCTGGCCGGGAGGTTCAACAGGCCGATCTGGTGTGTGCCGCTTTTCAATCCCGTGAGTAAAAAACCGCCCGTGGGGTCCGAAGTTGCCCGGATAGTCAGCGTGGACGCCTCGCCGGTGGGAAAAGCCCACACCTCAACCCCGGGAACGCCGGCTTCCGTGACCGCATCAACCACACGGCCGGCGATGGCTGCCGCATCGGTCGCAAGCAGTTCCAGCCGGGTCTCCAGACCCGATTGCACTTCCACTCGCGTCATGAATGGATCCAGGACGTATTTCTCGCCTTTCGCGGTTACCGTGTAGGAAGCCGGCGTAAGGCCTTCCAGATTGATAATACCCGTGGCGTCGGAGACCCCTTCAAAACTTTGCCCGCGAACGTCGGGTCTCGTTGCGCTCACCTGGACACCCGGCAAAGGACGGCCGTCGGCTTTCCGGCGCACCGAAATAACCACTCTTGCCCCGCGGCTCATCACGAGATCCACGTCATCCCCCGGCCGAACAAGTTCTGAAATCGTTGGGACGTAACCCGGGGCCTCGCCTCTCAGTAAGTATCCCTTACTGATCGAATCATAGGGAAGGTCGGTGAACTCGAACACGCCGTCCGGGCCTGATTCCACGGATGCGACTTTCCCACTACGCTCCAGAGAACAGTGCACCGTCACTTCCGGCACCGGTTTTCCCAGGGCGTCCACTGTACGCCCCTTGAGCGCCGCCGGTGGCCGCAGCACCAAATCGAGGTGGTTCACGGGATGGCCCCCAAAACGCACGTTGCCCGCCGCCAGCAGGCCGTCGCGCTCACAACGCGCCCAATATGAGGTGCTCTCGCCGCCGAAGTCTTGCACGGCGCGCCCGTCCGCACCAGTGCGGAAACGGTAGACGATAGGCTCTTCACCGTCCGCCACGATCTTTTCGGTGTTGGTGGGAGTGCACACAATCTCCGCATCCGGTACAGGTTCGCCCGACCGGGTCCACACCCGCGCAATCAACTGGTAGGGCGCCGCCCCGGCCAGGGTGTCGATCACTTCCACTGCTGGCTGTACGGTGGGTGTTTCGATTGGCGGCGCGGGGGGCGCTTCGGAAACGTCAGCCGTCTCGGCGGCATTCGACGTCGCTACGGCCTCCGGCGCCGGTTCATTTCCCGGAAAGAGAAACGCCAGCAGCAGAACCGCAACGGCCAGCAGCAGAATGGCCGCGACGGCAATAGTGGGGGGCTTCTTACGGCGCATTCCGGGCGTCTCCCATTGGTTCAGTGGACTCCTCTAAATCGCTGGTAACGTACGCATAGATGGTCACGGGAACCGTAACTGAGTCCTGCCCCGCTACCTCAAAAACGAACGGAATAGTCTCCTCGAAGACGCCCTTATCCAGCGGAGGAAGCAGATCAAACTGGATTTGTCTGCCGTCATCCTCCAGCTTTGTCAATCTGATGGAGGATGATCGTTTGGTGGTACAACGCCCTCCGTAGGGGCGCCCATTGTGTCTTTTCAGATTTCGGAGGCATGTCGGGAAAGCTCTTTTTCGCCGCATTTTAGAGTCCCTCGTTACCACTCCCCCACGATATTGTGGGAAGCTGATATAGATCACACAGCAGCCCGCCTGGCTAAGCCCAAAATAAAGCATCTTATCTCATTTGTCAATCCCTGAAATTCCATACCAGAATACTCTCTTGCCAGCATTCTTCGTTCCATAGAAATAAAGGGTACGTCCATTTGCTATTTAGAAACACCATGAATCAAAAGACTTAGGCTCAGTGATCTTTGCCAAGCCTGTCGTCTTCAACGGACCGAACTCCAAGTCCGCCAGGGTCTATGTAGCGAAGTCACGATTGCTAATTACGACGGGCCGCCGCAGTTCACGAAATTCACAGGGCAGCCTCTGGCCGCGATCAGGATTTGTGACCACGGATGACACGGATGACACGGATAGCAATTGGTTCCGGTCGTTGAGGCGTGCCGACGGCTGCGTGCGATTTTCGGCGCAGCCTGTTCGGATAGTTCAGCATCGGAATCGTGGCGGGGTGGAACGGGCGGCGGGCTGCCCGGTCTCATCTTATTCGAGCGTCGCGGCAATCCGTGTCATCGGTGTAATCCGTGGTCAATAGAAGAATACCGGCCACGATATTCATGGGACGGCCCGGAAATTCTTCTTGGAGTTTCCAATTCGCAAATGCTATTACAGCAGATTGTTATGGAGGCTTTGCGCGCAAGAACTTGCAGAAAAAACAAGAAAATGACGGATAGTAGTACCGATGACACGGATTGAAGCGACACGCGAACCAGATGAGAAGGACCCGCCCGCCGCCCGCTCAACGCCACGACACTCCAGATGATGAAATATCCGAACAGGCTGCCTCGGAAATCACACGCAGCCGACGGCAGGCCGCAACGACCGGAACGATTTGCTATCCGTGTCATCCGTGTCATCCGTGGTCGCAAATCCTGATCGCGGCCAGCCGCTGCTCCCGGCGCATTCGTGTGCATTCGTGTCCTTCGTGCCCTTCGTGGTGATCATTTCTTTGGTTGCGCCCAGCGGCTGCCGCATCTAGATTCATGGCCCACACCCTCACCCGTCGCCCATCCGTAGTGTCACGATTGCCCCACGGTCGCGGGCTGGCCGCATTCCCGCAATTCCTGCTATAGTGCGCCCATGAGTCGTATAAGTATGCAGCGAAATCGGTCGTTACTCTTCCTGTTCCCGTGCACCGCCCTGCTGGCCGCGGGCGCGCTGGCGTTCGGCGGGTGCCAGAGCGTGTCGAAAACCGGCCCGGCGGCGGATGCCCCGAAGACGGCCCCGCCCGAGATGGCGGGCTTCTTCGCGACCTACTGCTTCGACTGCCACGACGCGGACATGAGCCAGGCGGAGATCGATTTCGCCACCATGCTCGAAACCGAGGGCCACATCACCGGCGGCGACGTGCTGGATCGCGTCATCCGCGTGCTGGCCGCCGGCGAGATGCCGCCGAAGCGGAAGAAGCAACCGGCGCCCGAGGAGCTCTCCGCCCTGCTGGATCTCCTCCGCGAAGAACGGGAAGCGCGCCTCGCCGCCATCCCGCCGGATCCGGGCCGCGTCACCGTGCGCCGGCTCAACCGGGTGGAATACAACAACACCGTCCGCGACCTGCTCGGCGTGGAATCCGCCCCCTCGGACGCCTTCCCGCCGGACGACACTGGCTACGGCTACGACAACATCGGCGATGTGCTCACGCTGTCCCCGCTCCTCGCGGAGAAGTACCTGGACGCCGCCGAGCAGGTGGCCCGGGATGCGGTGGCGAAGGAAATCGCGGACTACACCCGCACCCTGC
Organism: Candidatus Hydrogenedentota bacterium; assembly: GCA_019637335.1. Taxonomy (NCBI): domain Bacteria; kingdom Pseudomonadati; phylum Candidatus Hydrogenedentota; species Candidatus Hydrogenedentota bacterium. Next base: position 144,917 of record JAHBVV010000001.1, read on the forward strand.
CGCATCAGCGGAAGATCCTCGTCTGCAACCACGCGCGCCCCGAGCATGGCGACGGCTGCGCGATGCGCGCGATCCGCTACATGACGCCGCGCGCCTACCGCCGCCCCGCGGCGCGCGAGGAAATCGACAAGATCGCCGGGTTCTACCAGCTCGCGCGCGAAAGTGGCGATTCCTTCGAGGCGGGCGTCGAGCTTGCCGTCCAGGCCTTGCTCGTTTCTCCGCATTTCCTCTTCCGCGCGGAGGAAGAAAAGGCGCCGGACAACCCGGATCGCGAGTACTACGTCAACAACTACGAGTTCGCCTCGCGGCTCTCCTATTTCCTCTGGAGCAGCATGCCCGACGACGAACTCCTCGCCTGCGCGCAGGACGGCACGATCTGGAATCCGCGCACCTTGCGCGCGCAGGTCCGCCGCATGCTCCGCGATCCGCGCGCGCGGGCCCTGGCCGAGAATTTTGGCGGGCAGTGGCTCGAAACGCGGAATCTGGCCCATGCCGACCCCGACCCCGACCTGTTCCCCGAGTTCACCGAGGATCTCCGCCTCGCGATGGCCGAAGAGACCACGCTCTTCTTCGATTCCATCGTGACGGAGGATCGCAGCGTGCTGGATTTCATCGGCGCGGATTATACCTTCGTCAACGGCCCGCTCGCCGCGCATTATGGCCTCGACGGCATCGCCGGTCCCGCGTTCCAGCGCGTGGAAGTGGACCCCGCGGTGCGTGGCGGCATCCTCGGCCAGGCCAGCATCCTGACCCTGACCTCGCACCCCACGCGCACATCGCCCGTGCTGCGCGGCGTCTGGATTCTCGAGAAGGTCCTCGCCGCGCCCACGCCGGACCCGCCCCCGGGCATTCCCCCGCTGGACGCGGCCCCCGCCGGGGACGGTGCGTCGCTCCGGGAGAAACTGGAGGCCCACCGCGCGGATCCCAGCTGCGCGAGCTGCCATGATCGCATCGATCCGCTGGGCTTCGGCCTCGAGAATTACAGCCCGATCGGGGCGTGGCGCGCCGAGGAGAGCGGGCGTCCAGTCGACAACACGGGCATCCTCCCCGACGGCCAGGAATTCGCGGGGCCCGGCGAACTGAAAAAAGTGCTATTGGCGAAGAAGGACGATTTTACTCGCGCACTCGCCGAAAACATGTTAACCTATGCCCTGGGCCGCGGCCTGGAGGCGTATGACCGCCCCGCCGTGGAAACCATTGTCGGCAACGTCGCGCAGCAGGACTACAGGTTTTCCGCGCTCGTCTACGAGATCGTGCGGAGTCTGCCGTTCAAAAAACAACGAGGCGAAACGGACGCATCATGAGCTCTTATCTTACCCGCAAACACCTCAATCGCAGAACCTTCCTGCGCGGCATGGGCGCGGCGCTGTCGCTGCCCGTGCTCGACGCGATGATCCCGGCGTCGGCCTCCGCGGCTAAACTGCGCACCGTGGCGCCCATCCGCCTGGGCTTTGTCTACGTGCCCAACGGCATCATCATGGAAGACTGGACCCCGGCGAACGAAGGCGCGGGGTACGACCTCCCGTTCATTCTGGAGCCGCTCGCCGGCGTGCGGGACGACGTCCTCGTGGCCACGGAACTGGCCCACCTCAACGCGCGCGCGCTGGGGAATGGCGGGGGCGATCACGCGCGGGCGTCCGCCGTGTTCCTTACCGGCGTCCACCCGAACAAGACCGATGGCGCGAACATCCGCGCGGGCATCTCCGCCGATCAGATTGCCGCCCAGCACCTGGGCAGGCAGACGCGCTTTCCGTCGCTGGAGCTGACGGTGGAGCCGGGCAAGCTCACGGGCAACTGCGACTCCGGCTACAGCTGCGCCTATTCCAACAGCATCTCCTGGCGCACGGAAACGACGCCCAATCCGCCTGAGGGCAACCCGCGCGCGGTGTTCGAGCGCTTGTTCGGCGCGCGCAACGCCGATCTGACTCCGGAGCAACAGGACCGGCAGCGCCGGTACCGCGGCAGCCTGCTCGACTTCGTGATGGACGACGCCCGCGCGCTGCAAGCCTCGCTGGGCCCGTCCGATCGCCGCAAAATCGACGAATACCTGTACGCCGTGCGGATGGTGGAGCGACAGATCGAGCACAATGAAAACGAGGTGGCGGCCGGCCTCGAAAAGCCCGATGTGCCCGAGAGCGCGCCGGACGACTACTCCGCCTATGCCCGGCTCATGTATGAACTCCAGATTCTGGCCTACCAGACCGATCAGACCCGCGTGGTGACCTACATGATGGCGCGCGAGGGCAGCGGGCGCGCCTACCGCGAAGTGGGCGTGAAGGGGGGCCACCACGAACTCAGCCACCACCTGGGCGACGCCGAAAAGATCACGAACCTGCGCGACATCAACCGCTACCACCTCGAACAGTTCGCGTGGTTCCTCCAGCGCATGAAGGAGACCGAGGACGGCGACGGCTCCCTGCTCGATCACAGCCTGATCGTTTACGGTAGCGGCATCAGCGACGGCAACCGGCACAACCACGACAACCTGCCCGTGCTCATCGCCGGGCGCGGCAGCGGCAACGTCAAACCCGGCCGGCACGTTAAGTACCCCAAGAACACCCCAATGGCCAACCTCTATCTCAACATGCTCGAATTCGCCGGCTGTCCCACGGAAAACCTCGGCGACAGCGAAGGCCACCTGAACTACCTGGGCGGCATGGACGCGTAGGCCGCACGCGGGAGGGGCGCGCCTCTCCCGGTATAGAAAGAGTGATCCATGGATCGCCGCAGTTTCCTGAAGGCCGGCGCGATGACAGCCGGAGGCGCGGTTGCCGGTTCCGCGCCGCGCGCCGCCGCCATTGAAGTCTCCGCGCCTGGCGCCGCCACCGCCGGGCAATTCTCCCTGCCGCGGGACTACACCGCCGCCGATCACCGCCGCCGCCTGCAAAACATCGCCCGCTGTAACCGCGCCATCCGCGGCTGTATGCGTTCGCACCTGATCACCGATTACCTGCCCGGCCAGTGCTGCTACAACCTCGGCGAATACCCGAGCACGAAGCCCTGGTTTGTGGACGAATACGACGAACAGGAGCTGGACCGGCTCCGCGCCGAGGGCATTCAGGTCATCCAGGTCTTCGACGACTGGAACGACTCCCTGCGCCTTTTCGGCGGCGACAAATACTCCGCGGTCAACCCCGGGGGCTACCGCCGCTTCATCGAACTGGCCCACGCGCGCGGCATGAAGGTGCTCACCTACACCTCCACGTGCTTCATCCAGCGGACCGATCCGGATTTCCGGCAGGAATGGAGCCGCGAGGGTGATTTCCTGGAGGTGGGCTACTGGAATATGGCGCGCTGTTCGCCCGCAAGCCCCGGCTGGCGCGCGTTTGTGCTTCAGAAGTTCGCGCAAATCCTCGACGAGTACGGATCCGACGGCATCTACGTCGACGGCGGCTACCTCGCCAACCGCCACGCCTACAAGGCCACCATGCCGGTCGCGCCGGACGAGATTGTGGCCTTCGAGGAGACCCCGGAGCACGATGGCGCCTTCGCGGACCTGCTCGCTCTCATCTACGCGGACGTCAAGCGCCGCGGCGGCATTCTGAAGCTTCACGTCAACGCCGCCGAGGCCCCGCAGGCCGGCGTCCTGAAAACCTACGATTACCTCTGGGTGGGCGAGGGCGTCGCGCAGGCCGATCCCCTGCGCGAGGCCGTAAAGAACCACGCCCCCTACGTCGTGCCCTGCCTCGACATGGGATTCACCAGCATCGATACGGAAGACGAGCCCTACCTGCACGCGATCCCCTACATGCAGTTCCCCGTCAGCATGGGCGGGCGCATATTCACCGGCGAGCGCGGTTTCGTCCCCGGCATCAAATACCAGGACGACTTCTGGATGCAGCGCTGCCGGGACGCCTGGAAGCAATACCAGGAAGACCCGTCGAAGTTGCACACCTACAGCGCCTGGGACGCCGTGCCGGGAAACCCAAACACCCGCGTGGTCCACGCGAAATGGCTGAAACGCTATCGGCCCATGGTGGAAGAGGGGACCCGAGCCTGGATCGAGATCAACGACTCCGATCTCTTCACCGCGCCCCTGCCCGCGGGGACGGTAGCCACGGCCTTCGCCAACCGCGATCTCTACCTGGTGCTCGCGAACTACGGGCATTCCGCCGCGAGCATCGCCACCACCGATCCCTGGATCGCCGAGGGCCACGACACGCCCGCCAGAGACTGGCCGATCCCCCCGCGATCCCTCCGCATCCTCCGCCAGCCCGTGACAGCCTGAGCGGCGCCCGCACTGCCGCCCCGGCGGTGTGCGAGGGAACTCACTCCCGACCCCAAGCGGGACAGACCCGCCCGTTGCGGTGACGGGCGCGTATCAGTCCCGGGGGGGCGTCCCCGCCAGTATCCCAACTCCACCAGAATGGCCCCGAAAGAAGTGTGCTACAGCCTTTCATGACGCGCAGCGTCACCCGTTAAGGATGAAAATGGACGGCGGCTTCGCCGCCCGGCAGGCGGGGACGCCTGCGCTCCCAGCCTTTGCCGTTTCCTTGGGGGAGAGGCTGCAATCTGGTTTGTATGAGGCAGTTGTGGTGATGCCGAGGCTTTTTTTCAGAGCAGGCGTCCCGCCGGTCACTCAGCCGCAAGGCGCATGGGGGAAGAGGCGGCTCATGACGGATAGACCAGAAGCGGTCAACGTTTTGATTGCAGAGATAGACCATTTATGGTAGATTAACGAAACGACTTATTGGTGGGGTAGTTGCAAGGTGCTGCGGGTGGAGTGGCAAGTAAGCGTGCAGGTGGCGTGAGGATCAAGCGGGTGATTCAAAACCGAAGGCTGGTCTACTATCCCGATGTCATAAAGACCATAGAGCGCTTTCCGGCAGATACGTGTGAAGTCATCTATCATGCCCTCGAAGAAGCGCGATTGGGCGGAAAACACCTTCAAGTAAAGCCGCTTGCGGGTTTCAAGGGCGCCAGCACACTTGAAATACGGGACTCCTCCGGTGGCCGCGCGTTTCGGGTTGTGTACACAACGGAACTGAAAGACAAGATCGTCGTGCTTCTGGCGTTCGAAAAGAAGTCGAAAAGCGGAATCAGCACGCCCAGGCATCAGATCGACCTCGTTCATAAACGCCTCAAGGAAGCGCGAAGCCGCTTTGGAGACAAATAGACTCCAGGCAAATGTTGGAAAGTATAAACCCGGCAAGATCGACAATTGCCGGGAGAAGCTTCACCTGATTCATTGAAATCAGGAAACATAACATGCAGAAGGAACTACACCATGCGCGGTGGAAGTGAAAAGATACGAAAGACACGAGCGTCTCGGTCGCAAGAGGTGGAGTGGGTAGAAAGCTCCGGAAATGTATTCGCAGACTTTGGAGTTCCGAACCCGGAGCTGGCCCTGCTCAAGGCCCATATTGCGATTGCTATTAAGAAGGCCATCGATAGAAAGGGCATCACACAGAAAGAAGCAGGCGTGTTGATGGGGATTCCCGCGGTCAAGGTAAGCAACATCATTTGTGGACGCCTGAAGGGATACACACTTGATCGGCTGTTTACCTACCTGGTTCGGCTGGACGTCGATGTGCAAGTCAGAATGAAGCCAAAACGCCGGAACCAGGAACACGCACGAATTCAGGGCGTATCACTGTAGAGAAATGGTAACACTTTAGCGGAATGAAGCACCCACCGTTTTGTAGGCGAATATCCGTCAAGACGGGCGTGAATAGCAGGATCGCGGACATTCCGCGGCAAAGTGAGCCCGGGAAATAAAGTGACGTACGTGGTTTGGAATAGAATTCCGGCGTCCCCGGGAGCGGAAAGCATTGTGAACCCGCGCCTCTTCACATACACATCGAGCACGATATGTCTTGCGCTCGTCCTGCCGCGGACACGAATGTCCGCGATCCTTTGCCGCGCTTCCTCGTTATTAACGGTCCGTTCGTGCTGTTTACGCGCCTTGCTGCTTCAGGCGGCTAAAATGTTACGATAAATGAAAGCGCGCTTGCTCCCCCGGCGCTCCCCCCGCTCGCCGGGGCGTCTTTTTGAACGCTTCGCCATACCCCACGCGCCCCCGCGCCTTTGCCCGGATCGGCGCGCCGGTGCTATCATGGGGGTTTGCTGGAGATTGTTCCATGACCCCCGCTGATCTGTACCGGTCGGCGCTGGAGGACGCGATGGCGTACCTGCGGCGCGCGGCGTCCGGTCCCCGGAAAACCATAACCCTGTCGCCCGAGGTGAGCGCCCTGCTGGAGGCCATCGCGCCGGTGGCGGGGGCCGCCATGCCCGAGGCGGACATGGGGGATTCCGCCGTTTCGGCCCCGGCGTCCGGGGATGCGAAGGCGGCGCTGGAGGCGCTGGCGGAGACGGTCCGGGGTTGCGAGAAGTGCGGCCTCTGCAAGACCCGCATCCAGACGGTGTTTGGCGTGGGCAACATCAACGCGGAGCTGGTGTTCGTGGGCGAGGCGCCCGGGGCGGACGAGGATCGCCAGGGCGAGCCCTTTGTCGGCCAGGCCGGCCAGTTGCTGACCGATATCATCGTCAAGGGCATGAAGATGCGGCGCGAGGACGTCTACATCTGCAATGTGCTCAAGTGCCGCCCGCCGGGAAACCGCACGCCGAATCCGGAGGAAATGGCCCTCTGCGAGCCCTACCTCATCGAGCAGTTGAACCAGATCCGGCCGCGGGTGATCTGCGCGCTCGGCGCCACCGCCGCCCACTGCCTGCTGCGCACCGAGGAGAATGTCGGGCGTCTGCGCGGGCGCTGGCACACGTATCAGGGCATCCCGCTGCGCGTCACGTACCACCCGGCTTACCTGCTGCGGCGGCCGGAAGAAAAGCGCAAGGCCTGGGACGATATCCAGGAAGTCATGAAACTGCTCGCGGGCGACGCCCCGCCGCCGGTGTAGGGCGCCATGCCGGATTCGTCCCCGCACCAGAACGGCAGCGCCCGCTTCGGGCTTTCGCCGGTCAAGTGGCGGCACTCGATGTATTTCCGGGTGATCCTCCTGTGCTGCGTCCTGCTGCTGTGTCTCTTCGCGTCGATTTTCATTATCGTCCGCTACACCATCCGCGAGGCCGTTCGCGAAGTGGAGAGCAAGTCCTACGAAATCGCCGACGAGGTGTACAAGCTGCTCGAAACCTACCCCCTGCTGGAAACCGAGGAAGTCGCGGGCAGGATCATGCAGGACCGCTCCGACGCCTTTGTGAAAATCGAGCCGCTGCACGGCCGCGGCGATATGCCTTCCCGGCGCATCTACCAGGAGTATGGCGAAGACGGCGCCATGCAACGCTTCGCGGTGATACCCCTGGAGCGGCTCGACATGGTGCTGACCGCGCGCTTCACCGCCCAGGCGACCACCGATGTCCTGCGCGCGTTCAAGAATCGCTACATCCTGCTCGTGACGTTCGTGTTTATCGTCACCCTCTGGATCATGGTCTACTACATCCATAAAACCCTCCGCCCGCTTCTCGACCTGTCCGACACCTGCGCCGCCATTACCGAGGGCAACCTCCAGACCGTCCAGATCGCCAGTTCCACCGGCGAGGTGCAGCTCCTCGAACGAAAATTCAACGACATGGTGGAGTCCCTGCGCGAGAAGGAAGTGATGGAGGTGAAGCTACGCCAGGCGCAGCGCCTTTCCGCGCTCGGCAACCTGGCGGCCGGCGTCGCGCACGACGTTCGCAATCCGCTCAACGCGATCAAGCTCCTCTCCAGCCACGCCATCGATTCCATGGGCGGCGGCGATGAATCCCCCGCCGTAAAACCGCTGATGACCATTCGCGACGAGGTGGACCGGCTGGAGGAGATCGTCTCGGGCTTCCTCTCGCTGGCCCGCGAGCGCGAACTCGATCCCCAGCCAAACAGGGTCGATACGCTGCTGGCCGATTGCGTGCGCCTGTTCCGAAAGGACGCCGAGGAGCGCGGCGTCGAGCTGATTGCGGACTTGAAGGCCGGCGACACGTTGCTCATGCTCGACGCGAAGCAGTGGAACCGCGCCATCCTCAACATCCTGCTCAACTCCCTTGAAGCCTGCCCGCGCGGCGGCCACGTGCGCCTCAGTTCCGCCATCCGTGACGGCGCCTGCCGCATCCTGGTGGAGGACGACGGGCCCGGCCTCCCGCGCGAGGCCCTGGAACGCGTTTTTGATCCCTATTACACCACGAAGCCCGGCGGCACGGGCCTCGGCCTGTCGATCACGCGCGGGATTATCGAGGAACACGGCGGCGCCATCGAGATCGTCAGCCAGGAAGGCCGGGGCTGCCGCGTCCGCATCACCGTTCCGCTGGAACAGCGGGTATCCCGGCCAAACAAGGGCGCCGGGGCGCCCGCGCCCTGAAACGAGATCATTCATGGGACAATCAATTCTTATAACCGAAGACGACCGCGTCCAGCGCGAGATCATTCGCGACATTCTCGCGCAGTCCGGGTTCGACGTGACCGCAAGCGACTCCGCAGAGACCACGTTGGGCATCCTCAAGGATCAAACCTTCGAACTGATGGTCACCGATCTGCGCATGCCCGGCATGGACGGCCTGGAGCTCCTGCGCCAGTCCAAGCGCCTGCGGCCGGAGCTGGAGGTCGTCGTCATGACCGCGCACGCCACCATCCGCACCGCCGTGACCGCGATGAAGGAAGGCGCAATCGACTACCTGGAGAAGCCCTTCGACAAGGACGAGCTGCTCCACGTCATCAACCGCGCCCTGGAGCGCGCGAACCTGCAAAAGGAGAACCGGCGCCTCCGCGAGATGGTCGGGCAGACGCTCTCGCTCGGCAACCTGATCGGCGAGAGCCCCGCGATGCAGGCCGTCTTCGAGCGAACCGCGAAGGCCGCCCGCGTCAACAGCACCGTACTCATTCTCGGCGAATCCGGCACGGGCAAGGAGATGATCGCGCGGCACATCCACTTTGAGGGCGCGCGGCAGAAGAAACCCTTTGTGGTCGTCAATTGCGCGGCCATACCCGAGAACCTCGTGGAATCCGAGCTGTTCGGCCATGAGAAGGGCGCCTTTACCGGCGCGGACGCGAGCCGCCCCGGAAAATTTGAGGACGCCAACACCGGAACGCTCTTCCTCGATGAGATCGGCGACATGCACCTGGAATCCCAGGCGAAACTCCTCCGCGTGCTGCAGGACGGCGTCGTCGAGCGCGTCGGCAGCAGCAAAACCCGCCAGGTGGATGTGCGCGTAGTCGCCGCGACCAACCGCGACCTGCGCGAGCGCGTGGATCGCGGCGAATTCCGCGAGGACCTGTATTTCCGCCTCGAGGTGCTCCCGGTCTACCTGCCGCCGCTCCGCGAGCGCATCGAGGATCTGCCGCTCCTGATAAAACACTTCCGCGAAAAGCTCGGCAAGAAGATCGGGATCGACGTCCCGCACGTCTCCCCGGAGGTCGTGGAAGCCTTCCGCCGCTACCGCTGGCCCGGCAATGTCCGCGAGCTCGAGCACACCCTGGAGCAGCTCTTCATTCTGGCCAACGGCGACACCATCACGCTGCGCGACCTGCCGCCCAAGTTCAACGAGGCCCCCGTGGAATCAAGCGAATTCCTGCTGCCCCCGGGCGGGCTCTCGCTGGAGGAGCTGGAGCAGGAGTTGATCCGCCAGGCGCTGGATCGGAGCGGTGGCCGGATCAAGGAGGCGGCGGAATTGCTCGGCCTCACCTACAAGACGCTCCAGTACCGCCTTAAAAAACACGAGATCGACCGGAAATCCGTCGAAAACTGACCGCCCCGCGCGCCCGCGTTGGACTTGCGCACCCGCTATCGGTTCCAATAGGCCCCATTGAACCGATGCCCTGGAGAGAAGCCGTTCAACCGGGAGGAGTGCGCCGGTGCGCCCAGCCAAATCTGTTTTTCGTGCGATTGTTCCACTAATTCTGGCCCTTCCGCTGTCATTCGCGGGCGCGGCCCGCGCCGAACTCGCGTGGACCGACCTCCCCGAGCTGCCCGTGCCCATGTCCGGCCACTTCGTCGGCCAGCACAACGGCGCGCTCATTGTGGCCGGGGGCTCCAACTTCCCCGTCTCCCCGTTTCAGGGCGGCGAAAAGCAATGGCTCGACCGCATCTGGGTGCTGGAGCCCGGCGCCGGGGCGTGGATTGACGCCGGCGCGCTGCCGGAACCGCGCGCGTACGGCGGAACCGTCTCCCTGCCGGACGGCGTGTGGCTGATCGGCGGCACGGACGGCGTCACCTGCTTCGATTCCGTTATCCGGCTTGCCTGGACGGGTGAATTGGTTGCCGTGGAGGCGCTCGAAGGCCCCGCCGGAACGCTGCCCGGACCCGCGGCGTTCAATGGCGCGGCGGTCTCCGGCAGCCACGTCTACGCCGCCGGCGGCCAGGCGGATCCGATGGCCACCGAAGCGATTGGGGCAGTCTGGGCGCTGGATCTTACCGCGCCGGCCGCGGGCTGGGTCGAGATCGCCGCGATGCCGGGCCCGGCGCGCATGCTCCCGGTGGTCGTGGGCCGCGCGGAGGGCCTTTACGTCATCAGCGGCGCCTCGGTCCACGCGCGCGACGATGGAACGGCGGGCCGGACCTTCCTGAGCGACGCCTACCGCTACGATCCGAAACGCGGCTGGCAGACCCTGACATCTCCGCCCAGACCCTTGCTTGCGGCGCCCGCCGTGCCCTGGGGCGCGGCGCACATTTTCGTGGCGAGCGGCGACGACGGGAGCCTATTCGAGCAGACCCCCGCCCTGGGCGACAGCCACCCCGGCTTTCCCGACGCCCTGATGGCCTACCATACCATCACGGATTCCTGGGTCCAGCTCGGATCCGCGCCCGCCGCCTATGTCACCACGCAGGCCGTGGTCTGGAATGGAGGCATGGTGATCCCCGGCGGGGAAGACCGGCCCGGACACCGGGGCGCGCGCGTCATCTCCGGCGTGCCGCTCGGCGTTGAGAAGAAGTTCTCGGCCATCGACTACGGGACCATCGCGATTTATTTCGCGCTGCTCGTGGCCATGGGCGTATATTTTTCCCGCCGCGAGAACAACACCGAGGCCTTCTTCCTGGGCGGCCGCCGCATCCCCTGGTGGGCGGTGGGCATCAGCATCTTTGGCACCTCGCTCAGCTCCATCACCTACCTGGCGATCCCCGCGAACGCCTACGCCGGCGACTGGGTCGGCATGCTGAGCAACCTCGGCATCGTGCTCGTGGCCCCCTTCGTGGTCTACTACTACATCCCCCACTTCCGCAAAGAACCCATTTCCACCGCCTACGAATACCTGGAGCGCCGGTTCAATGTCGCCGTGCGCGTTTACGGCAGCCTGGCCTTCATTCTCTTCCAGCTCGGGCGCATGGCCATCGTCCTGTACCTGCCCGCCATCGCGCTGTCCGCCGCCACGGGGCTGGCCATGTCCCACTGCATCCTGGCCATGGGCGTGCTCGCCACGATCTACACCGTGCTCGGCGGAATCGAGGCCGTCATCTGGACCGATGTCATCCAGGCCGTGGTCCTGCTCTTCGGCGCGCTCCTTGCCCTCTACCTCGTCTCCTCGGGAATCGACGGCGGCCTCGGCGCCGCCATCGGCGCGGCCCGCGACTACGACAAGTTCCACATGTTCAACTGGAGCTGGGACATGACCTCCACCGCCGTTTGGGTCTGTGTCGTCGGCCAGTTCTTCAACATGCTCTACCCCTATACCGCCGATCAGACTATGGTCCAGCGCTACCTGAGCACCGCCAGCCTGCGTGACGCGCGCCGCGCCGTCTGGACCAACGCGGCCTTCACCATTCCGGTTTCCATCATCTTCTTCGGCTTGGGAACCGCACTCTGGGCCTTCTTCAAGACCCACCCGGGCGACCTCGATCCCAACCTGCAGAACGACGCCATTCTCCCCCTCTTCATCATGGCCGAATTCCCCACCGGCCTGAAGGGGATTATTATCGCGGGCGTGTTCGCCGCCGCCATGTCCACGCTGGACAGCAGCATGAACAGCCTGGCCTCCGTGCTCGTGAACGACTACTACCGCCGCTTCAGGCGCGGCGTGACCGAGGCGCAGGCCCTCCGGCTCGGACGCATCCTCACCGTGCTGCTCGGGGCCTTCGGCACCGGCGCCGCGCTCTACCTGGCGACCCACGAGACCCGATCGCTGTTCGACGACTACCTGAAGTTTCTCGGCATGGCCGGCGCCGGCCTCTCGGCCGTCGTCGCGCTCGGCATGCTCACCCGCCGCGCGCACAGCTGGCCCGTACTCGCCGGCGCCCTCGCGGGGACCGGCGTCATGCTCTACGTGGACGCCCACAAAATAACGCACTTTTTTCTCTACCCGGCGGCTGGATTTCTCGTCGCCTTCGCCGCCGGTTACGCCCTGAGCGTGCTGATACCCGCGCCCGCGAAGGACAACGCCTGACGCGGTGGGCGCCCGGGAAACAGCCGCCCGAGCCGCCCCGGGCCCTTCCCGGATCGCCGATGTCCGGTATAGAATTCCACATCGGCCCGCCAGTTTCGCTATACTGTGCGGAAACCCGAGATAGAAAGAACCTATGAAATTCGAGGAATTTGAAGATCTTGATCCGCGCTGTCTGCGCGTATTACAGCAAATGGGCATCGAGACCCCCACACCCGTGCAGGAACAGTCGATTCCCGTGGCGCTGGCGGGACATGATCTAATCGCCACCGCCCAGACCGGAACCGGCAAGACCCTGGCCTTCGCGCTGCCCGCCCTGACCCGGCTCGCCCGGGAAAAGGAGCGCCGCAACCGCATGCTGGTCCTTGTGCCGACGCGCGAGCTCGCCATCCAGGTCGAGACCGTGATGCAGGAGCTCTGCAAGGCCCTGCACCTGCACAGCGCATTGATCTACGGCGGCGTCGGCTTCACGAAGCAGAACGCCGACCTGAAGCGGGGCTCCGATGTCATCGTGGCGACGCCCGGGCGCCTGCTCGATCACATGCACCGCGGCGCGGTGAAGTTTAATGACCTGGAGATCCTCGTGTTCGACGAGGCGGACCGCATGCTGGACATGGGCTTCCTGCCGGACATCAAGCGCATTCTGGCGAAACTGCCCGCCGACCGGCAGACCCTGATGTTCTCCGCCACCTTCGCCCCCGAACTCCAGCGCCTGACCCGCAATATGATGCGGGATCCGCAGCGCATTGAGGTCGGCGCGGTTTCCAAGCCGGTCGACGCCGTGCGGCAGTTGCTGATCCCCGTCCGGCAGGAAGACAAGTCCAAGATACTCATCGAAATCCTCGAAGAAGAGGAGATCGACACCGCCATTATCTTCCTGCGCACCAAGATCCGCACCGAACGCGTGACCAAGCTCCTCCGCAAGCACGGGTACAAAGCCACCGCGATTCACGGCGACCTGTCCCAACAACTGCGCCAGAAATCGTTAGATGGATTCCGGCAGGGCAAGTACAACCTGCTGGTGGCGACGGATGTGGCCGCGCGCGGGCTCGATATCGACGATATCAGCCACGTGATCAATTACGATATCCCGGAAAACGCCGACGATTACGTGCACCGGATTGGGCGCACCGCGCGGGCGACCCGCGAAGGCGACGCGATTACGTTCGCGACGCCCACGGATCACTCTTCGCTGGCCGAAATTGAACAGACTATTGGAAAGAACCTGCCCCGGAAGGAGTACGAGGGCGCGCCCAACGTGCTGACCCTGTGGCATCCGCCGGGATCGAAGCGCCCGGCGCCCCGCGCGGGCGTGCGCCGGGGCCGAAGCCTCATGCGGCGGCGGTAGGGGCCCGCGTATGCGGGCCGGAACCGGGAGGCGCCGGTGCGGGATAGTACTCGCGGTCGAGGGGTGCGCCGCCCGTCCCGGCTGGATTGGATTTATGGGGCGGTTCTGTTATAATGGATACGGTGAGACGTGCCCATTTCTAAGTCCCTTTCTTATATGCGCTTAGGAATGCGGGCGTCTTTGATCTTCGCGACCGCGGCGCCCCCCGGAATGACACGCGCTTGAACGAGAGGGATTGAATTGTTCGGATTTCTCCGCAGGATTCCCGGCCTGTTTTCCCACGACATGGCCATCGACCTGGGCACTGCGAATACCCTGGTCTACGTTAAGGGCCAGGGCATTGTCTTGTGTGAGCCGTCCGTGGTCGCCATCAACACCAAGACCGGTAAACCACGGGCGGTGGGCAACGAAGCCAAGAACATGATCGGGCGCACGCCGGGCAACATCATCGCCATTCGCCCCATGAAAGACGGCGTCATCGCCGATTTCGAGATTACCCAGGAAATGTTGCGGCACTTCATTCAGAAGGTGCACAACCGCAACCGCCTGGTGTGGCCCCGCGTCGCCATCAGCGTGCCCTCCGGCATCACTGAAGTGGAAAAACGCGCCGTAATCGACAGCGCCATGAAGGCCGGCGCGAAAAAGGTCTACATCATTGAAGAGCCCATGGCGGCGGCGATTGGCGCGGGCCTGCCCGTCCACGAGCCCCAGGGCTGCATGGTCGTCGACATCGGCGGCGGAACCACCGAGGTCGCCGTGATCTCCCTCGGCGGCATCGTGTTCGCAAAGTCCGTGCGCGTGGCCGGCGACGATATGGACCAGGCCATCATCCAGCACCTGAAGCGCACCTACAACATGGTCGTGGGCGAGCGCACCGCCGAAGACATCAAAATCGCCATCGGATCCGCGTTCCCCCTGAAAGACGAGTTGGAAATGCAGGTCAAGGGCCGCGACCAGGTCATGGGCCTGCCGAAAATCATTACCATAACCTCCGAAGAGATCCGGGAATCCCTCAGAGAGCCCGTCAGCGCCATGGTGGACGCCGTCCGGGTTACCCTCGAGCGGACTCCGCCCGAGCTCTCCGCCGATATCGTCGATCGCGGCGTGGTGCTCGCCGGCGGCGGCGCCAACCTCCGGGGGCTCGACCAGCTCCTGGCGAAGGAAACCGGGCTGCACGTCACCGTTTCCGAAGACCCGCTCACCGCCGTCGTATTGGGCACGGGCAAGTTCCTCGAAGAGCTGAAGAATTACCCGGACGAGGAGATGTGACGGAGTCGAATTCTTGAATCTCGCCCGAACCATCTCGGCGCACCGCCCCGAAGTCATCCTGGCCGTGCTGAGCGTACTCTCGCTCGCCTCGCTGGCCAGCGGCGCCTCCTCCACCATCATCCACAATGCGCTGACGCGCGCCGTCAGTATTACCGGCTACCCCATTCTTGCCGCGCGCACCGCCGTCGAGGAGGGGATCGCCTACACCTTCGACTTCATCTGGAATTACAACGCGCTCCGGCGCGAAAACGCGAAATTCCGGCAGGTCCAGGCCGAGCTCGAAGTGGCCCGGTCACGCCAGGAGGAACTGGCGGCGGAAAACCGCCGCCTCCGGAGTATGCTCGGATTCGCGCGCTCCGAACCCCGCTACACCCTCATGCCCGCACGCGTGATCGAGAACCTGCGCGGCATGATTACCATCGACCGCGGGCGCGTCCACGGCATCGAGCCCCGCATGGGCGTCATCACCAGCGACGGCGTCGTCGGCATGGTGACCGAAGTCCACGACTTCACCGCCGGCGTGGCCACACTGCACCACCGGGACTGCCACGTCGCCGCCATGGTCTACCGCAACCGCGTCCGCGCCTACGACGGGGTAGTCAAGGCCAACGGAACCGACTATAATTACATCTGCACCATGGACTTCATCGATATGAAGAACGAAGTGCGCAAGGGCGATATCCTCGTGACCAATCCCGAGAGCCTGTTTCCCGCCGGCCTGCCGGTGGGCACGGTCAGCGTTGTCCACGAGACCGGCGGCGCCCTCTGGCGATGGGCCGAGGTGGAGCCCGCCGTAAACCCCTACGTGCTCGACGAAGTGTTCGTGGTCACCCGATACGTGCCCGCCGAACCGTATTTCACGGGCTCCGGACAGCAAGACACCTACCGAACGGCCAGGTCGCTGGCGCCGGCCCTGCCCGATGATCGCAGCATACAGGAACGATTCGCACCATGAGGCCCATCGCCCCGAACAATTCAGGATCCCATGCTCTATAATCTCATGTGGATAGTCACCGTGGTGGTCATGGCCCTGCTGCACACCACTTGGCCCGACTTTCTGACCCTTCAGAACGTCAAGCCGGATCTCTCGCTCATCCTCGTCGTGTATTTCGCGATCGCCGAGGGCGAGGAGCGCGCCATGTTCACCGGCGCCATCGGCGGGATCTACCAGGACGTCGCCAGCAAGGCCGTACTCGGCCACAACGTCCTCTGCCTGGTGATCGCGGGCTACGCCGCCGGCCGCCTCTCCACGCGCCTCGTCACCGCGCACCCCGCCGTGAAGGCCGGCCTCGTCTTCCTCGCGGGCCTCGCCCAGGGCTTCCTCTTCACCTGCATCCGCTACGTCCAGTACCCGGACACCCCGGTGGTTGAATCGCTGCTGGCCGTGGTCGTGCCGGCCTCCTTCTACACCGCCCTCATCACCCCGTTCGTCTTTTTCGCGCTGGACCGCGCATTCGGAAACCGCGCGGCGCAACAGGGGGCCGCGCCATGATCGGCATCCAGAACGAGCCCAGGCGCTACGAAGGCGTCGAGTTCCGTGTCCAGTTCCTGGCCCTCGGCCTCGTGCTCGTCTTCCTGGCGCCCCTCCACAAGCTCTGGCAGCTGCAGGTCGTCAACCAGAGCGAATACCAGGGCAAAGCCGACAGCCAGCGCATCTGGGAAACCACCCTCGAGTCGGATCGCGGCATCATATACGGCAAGGACGACGTCATCCTCGCGGACAACCGCGCGAGCGTCAATGTCGTCTTCGTCCCCGGCGAATGCCCGGAAGTCCGGCGCGAGGAAGTCTGCATTCGGCTCGCGAAAATCCTCGGCCTGAACCCGAACAATGTCCTCGAAAAAGTGAAGAACAACGCCGGAAACCCCTTTGAACAGGTGCTGATAAAGAACGACGTCACCAAGACCGAGCTCTTCCACATCGAGGAAAACAGCTTCGACCTGCCCGGCGTGCTCACCCTCGTGCGCCCACAGCGCCGCTACCTGTACCGGGAAACTGGCGGCCAGCTGCTCGGATACCTGGGCGAAATCAGCCGCAACCAGCTCAACGACCCCTACTGGCGCGATCGGGGCTACCGCCAGGGCGATGTCATCGGCCTGGGCGGGATCGAGTCCTACTACGAGCACCAGTTGCAGGGGCAGGATGGCTTCCTACTGGTCACCAAGTACGCCGCGGGCCGCCCGCAATTGCGCACCGACCGCGGCGGCATGCCCGTACTCGCCAAGCGGGACAGCGCCGGCAACGTCTCCACGATCGAAGGGCAGGGCGCGGACCCGCGCGCGGGCGATCCGCTCCATCTGACCCTGGACATCGACCTCCAGGCCAAGTGCGAGGAACTGCTCGCGGGCGAGGTGGGCGCCATCGTGGTGCTGGACGCCGAAACCGGCGCCGTGCTCGCCATGGCCAGCGTGCCGAGTTACGACCCCAACGTGTTTGTGTCCCACGATCCGACCGGCGAGCGCATGCGCCTGCTGAACCCGCAGGGCAGCCGCAGCCCCAAACCCATGGTCCACCGCGCCTACCGCGAGCAGTACCCGCCAGGCTCGATATACAAAGTGGCGCTGGCCGCCGCCGCCCTGGAGGAGAAGGCCGTAACCCCCGCCACCTCCTACTTCTGCGGCGGGCGCTACCGCGTCCCCAACAGCAGCCGCATCGCGCACTGCTGGAAGCGCTCGGGCCACGGGCGCGTGGCCATGCGCGAGGCCCTGGCCTATTCCTGCGACGTCTACTTCTACCAGGTCGGGCTCGATCTGGGCGTGGACAAAATCGTGGAGTGGTCGCACCGCATGGGCCTGGGCCAAAAGACCGGTATCGACCTCCCGAGCGAAGTGCCGGGCCTTATTCCGGATCGCGAATGGAAAGCGGCGGAGAATATAGACAAGCCCGTGTGGGACCAGCGCTGGTATCCCGGCGACACCGTCAACCTCAGCATCGGCCAGGGCAGCGCGTCGACCACTCCCCTGCAAAACGCCGTCATGATGGCGACGGTCGTCAACGGCGGCCACCTCGTGACCCCGCATCTGAACCGGAACGGCGCCCATCCGCGCGGAGAGCGCATGTTCAGCGAAACGACCCTCGCCCAGGTATGGGGCGGCCTCCGCATGTGCGTGGACAAGGCCCCCCCGAACTACCCGACCGGTACGGGCTGGCGCGCCGGCGTGCCCGGCGTCGCCGTGCTCGGCAAGACGGGGACCGCGCAGATCATGAGCCTGTCCCACCATGAAAAGTATGCGACGGAGGAAGACATCCCCTACCACATGCGGGATCACGCCTGGTTTGTCGCGGGTGTCGTCGATCGGGAACCCAAAGTCGCCATTTGCATTCTCGTGGAGCACGGCCACCACGGGAGCACCGCGGCGTCCGTGCTCGCGAAGCCCCTGATCGAATACATTTACCGCGACCGGCTCGCGCCGGATGTCCAGCTGGCCGGGCGGGAGGATATCCGCTAGATGGCCCGAAGCGCACACGATTACCAGGCCGAAGACGCGATCATGCGCGTGGTGAACGCCCGCAACCTCCTGCGCGTCGATTGGCTGCTGCCCATTCTCGTGCTAAGCCTCGCCGCCATCGGCTGGGTCACCATGTTCAGCGCGAGCGCGAACTCCGAAAATCCCTACTTTGAGAAGCAGGTCGGTTTCTTTTTCGCGGGCGCCGCGCTCGCCGCCGCCATCGTCTGCGTCGACTACCGCATGGTCGTGGCCCTGGCCCCACTCATGTATATCATCGCGCTCCTCCTCCTCGTCGGTGTGCAGGTCGCGGGAACCGAGGTGAACGGCGCGCGGCGCTGGCTCGATTTCGGGCTCTTTCGAATCCAGCCGTCCGAAATCACCAAGATCGTCATGATCTATTTCCTCGCCTGGTATTTCCACGCCCTCGGGCCGCGCATACGGAAGTTGCACTGGTTCGTCCTCTCCTTCATCCTCACCGCGATTCCGATGCTGTTCATCCTCAAGCAGCCGGACCTCGGCACCGCCGCATGCCTCGGCCCCCTCGTCGTCGTCATGCTTTTCGTGGCGGGGTGCCGCCTGTGGCACCTGGGCGTCGTCGTGCTGCTTGGGCTCTCGATTATCCCCCTGGCCTGGTACCAGGTGCGCGATTTCACGCCCAGCGCCAACCAGCGCGAGCAGGACATCCAGGCGGCCATCTACCGGGCCTGGCGCCCGCCCGGCGAGCTGCACTGGCACCAGAAAATGCGTATCTACACGTTCCTGAACCCCGATTTCGCGCCCCGGATCAACAGCTGGCAGGCCTACCAGAGCTTTATCACGGTCGGCAGCGGCGGGCTCTCCGGAAAAGGCTTCATGAACGGCACCCAGACCAAACTCAACTACCTCCCCGAACACCGCACCGACTTCATCTTCTCCCATTACGCGGAGGAGCGGGGCTTCATCGGGGGCGTCGTTATCATTGGCCTCTTTGTGGCCTTTTTGCTTCGCGGGCTCATGTATGCCCGCGATTGTCCCGAAATGATGGGAACCCTGCTGGCGGCCGGCGTGGTCACCGTGCTGGGGTTCCATATATTCTTCAATATTGCCATCACCATCGGACTGATGCCGGTCACCGGCATGCCCCTGCCCTTCCTGAGCTATGGCGGTACCTTCTACCTGAGCACCATGGCTTGCGTCGGCATCCTGCTGAACGTGCCGCTACGGCGGAAAATGTTCCTGGACGAGAGCATGTTCGCCTGACCCGCGGCCCCCGGCGGCGGCGCAGAGAAAGACTTTTTATGCGAGAACTGGTTATCAATGCGGGCTCGCACGAGACCCGTATTGCCGAATTGGAAAACAAGCGCCTGGTCGAACTCCAGGTCGAACGGCACGAAAACCCCAGCATCGTGGGGAACATCTACAAGGGGCGCATCGACTCCGTCGTGCCCGGCATCCAGGCCGCCTTCATCGATATCGGCCAGGAGAAGAACGGCTTCCTGTATGTCTCCGACATCGCGGGCGCCGAAGGCACCGGCGACATGATGCTGGAGGAGGGCAAGCCCCGCGCCCGCACCCGCGCGCGCCGCGCAAAGCAACAGCCCATCGAGACCATGCTCAAGAAGGGCCAGCACATCATGGTGCAGGTGGTCAAGGACCGGCTGGGCAACAAGGGCGCGCGCCTGACCAACTTCATCACCATCCCCGGCCGCTACACCGTACTCATGCCCACGGTGAGCACGCTCGGCGTCTCCCGGAAAATCGGCACCGAGGAGGAGCGCGACCGGCTCAAGAAAGTGCTTCGCCAGATCCGGCCCAAGGGCATGGGCCTCATCACCCGCACCGCCGGCGAGGGCCGCCCCCGGGAGGATTTCCAGGCCGACGCCAAGTACCACTCCAACGTGTGGGAAAATATAAAGACCAAGTACGAGCGCATGAACGGGCCCGGCCTCATCCGCGAAGACCTCAGCCCCATCCTCCGCGCCGTCCGAGACCGATTCACCCACGAATTCGACCGGCTCACCGTCGACGACGAGGAACAGCGCGATCGCATCGTGGCCTTCCTCGACAGCCTGGATCCCGACCTGAAAGGGCGCGTCCGCCTCTACAAGCACCGGCGCCCCCTCTTCGACAAGATGGGAATCGAGGACGAGATCACGAAGGCCCTCCGCCGGCAGGTCTACCTGCCCAGCGGCGGCCACATCTGCATCGACCAGACCGAGGCCCTCATCGCGATCGACGTGAACACCGGCAAGTTCACCGGTAAAAAACAGCTGGAGGACACCGTCTTCCAGACGAATATCGAGGCCGCAAGCGAAATCGCCCGCCAGATGCGCCTGCGCGACATGGGCGGAATCATCGTCATCGATTTCATCGACATGGACCAGATGCGCAACCGGAAAAAGCTGCTCAAGGCCCTGTACGACGCGCTGAAGGCCGATCGCGCCAAGACCACCGTCTCCGAGATAAACGAGCTCGGCATGATCGAGATGACGCGCAAGCGGGTCAAGCACAACCTCGTCAAGGCGCTGTCGCAGCCCTGCCCCTACTGCGAGGGCAGCGGCCAGGTGCGCTCCGTCACCACGATGACCTTCGACACGCTCCGCAAGCTCCAGAGCCTCTTCGTGACGTCCAAGGAAAAGCACATCGTCCTGCAGGTCCACCCGGACGTGGCCCGCAGGCTGCGACAGGAAAACAAGGGCATGCTGGACGAAATCGCGGAGCGCTTCGGGCGCGAGATCAGCGTCGAGTCCGTCTCCGATTTTCATATCCACGACACCAAGGTCCTGCGCGCGCGGAACCGGGACGAAATCACCGCGCACTCCGACTGACCGGGGGCGCCCCGGTGGCGCGGCAAGCGCATTTGATCCCGGCGGTGGAGCATGGGCGAAACCTGGAGTCGAATTGGAATCACAAATCAACGAAAGTGAGCGTGGTGGAGCGCCGGCATCTTTGCCGGCAAGGCCGGAGATTCGCCGCGGGCGAAATGCCAGCGCTCCAACGCGAGCCCTTTCCGGAGTTCTCGGTGGCTTGTATGGCGGCGGGCTCGTATACGAAACGTAAATGCAATTGCACTGGCGCCGCGCGCTGGAAAAGCCGCCGGTGTTGTGGTACAAGTAGGGCTGGTTCAAATCAGCGGAACAGCGAGGAGGAGTGCGGTGGCAATGTCGGATACCGAGCGGGCCCCGGCGCGGCCGGAGAGCAAGGGCTACCTGCCCGTGCTCATCGAATCGATCCGCCTCGACACCGAGCCGCCCTTCGCCCTCTACATCCGCCCCACCGCAAGCCAGGCCTGCGTACTGTACTGCGAGCGGCAGACCCCCTTCACGCGCGACGCGCGGCGCCGTCTCCTCCAGAACCGGATCAGCGAGCTCTACATCTCCGAGGCCGACCGGGCCGCCTACAGCCGCTATATCGCCGAACACCTGGCCGATGTCCTGCGCGACCCGCGCCTCACCGCCCGCGACAAGTCCCACATCCTCTACGACTCGGCCCAGGCCGTCGTGGAGGACGTGTTGCGCGAGCCCGCCCGCCGCGCCAACATCGAGCGCGGAAAAGCCATCGTCAAGCGGACCGTCGCCTTCATGCGATCGCCCGATTTCATGCTGGAACATTTGCTCCGCACCATCTCGTGCGATTACTACCTCTACACCCACAGCATCAACGTTACCGCCTATTCCATCGCCCTGGCCATGCGCTGCGGATTCGTCGACCCCGCCACCCTGCGCGAGATCGCCAATGGCGCACTCCTGCACGACGTGGGGGAGAGCGTGCTCGACAGCGCCATCAAGAACAAGCCCGGCCCCCTCAGCGACGGCGAATGGGCTGAAATGAGACGCCACCCGGAAGAGGGGCTCAAGCTGCTCGAAAAGACCGGGTGCCTGGGCGAGATCGCGCAGGATATCGTCCTCTCGCACCACGAAAAGCTGGACGGATCCGGCTATCCGAACCAGCGGAGCGGCGAGGATATCTCCCCCTTTGTGCGCATCGTGACCATCGCCGACATCTTCGACGCCCTCACAACCGATCGCCACCACCAGAAGCGTATGCGCAGCTTCGAGGCCCTCAAGCTCATGGGCGAGACCATGCGCGATCAGATCGACATGCCGTACTTCCGGAATTTCGTCGGCATGATGGGCCTCTCCAAGGTCTAGCCGCGCGCTACGGAAGCCGCTTCCACTTCCCCAGGATGTCGTACACCACAATCCCGAACGCCGTCGCCACATTGATGCTGTTCTTGTAGCCGTGCATCGGGATCTGGACGGCCCCGTCGCACCGCGCCAGATTCCGCGGATGGATCCCGTTCACTTCATTCCCAAGCACCACCGCGACCGGGCGCGGCCAGTCCACCTCGTGCAGGTCGCGCGCCCCCTCCGCCACTTCCACCGCGAAAACCGGGATCGCCCGCTCGCGGAGCGCCGCGATGCAGTCCTTCGTGCGCTCGTAGTAGGTCCAGGGAACATAGGCGAACGCGCCCAGCGCCGTCTTCTCCAGCTTCGGGTGGGGCGGGTGCGCCGCCATGCCGCAAAGGTGGATATGCGCCACCGCCCCCGCGTCGCCCGTGCGGAAAATGGACCCCACGTTGTACGCGCTCCGGATATTGTCCACCACCACGTGGATCGGGTTGCGTTCGCGCGGCGCCAGCGCGTCGATGGGCGCGCCCGCATAGTGCGGTTCAAGTTCAGCCATGGCGGTGTCCGGTCGCTTTCGTTTCGCCGCGCGCGGCGGCACGCCAATAGAAACGCCGGCAATCCCCGACAGGGGAAAGCCGGCGTGAATCACATTTCCAATCGGATCAGGATTCGCCCTCGGCCGGGGTCTCCGCCGCGGCGTCCGCCCCGGAGCTCTCCGCACCCTCCACCGCCGGTATCTCGATCTCCAGCGGCGTGGCGGCCTCGTCCGGCCGGATGCCCACAACACTGTTGTACACGTTGATGTTGATATCCCACTTAATGCGGTTAAGCTCCCGCTCCCGCAGGAATTCCAGATAATCCTGCAGCATCTGCATCTGGGCCATCTGCGTGCGCTGTTCGCGAAGCCGCTTGCCCTCTTCGTCCCAATTCGCCTTGTCTTCCTCGGTGGGCTCCTGCCGGTTCGTCAGCGCGATCAGGTACGTGCCCCCCAGAAAATCCGTCAGCGGGCCCAGAACCTGGCCCTCCGGTTTGCCCTCGATCGCGGCATAGACATCGGAGGTCTGGAGATAAAGCTGCTCCTGGAACAGGAAGTCCGCCTTGGTAAAGGGGCGCGTTTCCTTTATCTCCGCCGTCGCATCCGGAAACTTCGCCTTCGCCTCATCCAGCGTCGCGGCCTCCACCTTGATGCGCTCCGCGAGCGCCGCCGCTTCCTCGCGGTAGGCTTCCTCATTCTTCTTCTTCTGTCTGACGTCGTCCGCGACCTGGTCCCGCACCTCGGCAAGCTCCGGGATGATCCCCTCCTCGGTGGAAACCAGCTCGGCGACGTACAGCGTGTCCTTGCCGGTCACGACCGGGTAGGTGAGCGCCTCCTCCGATTTCTTGCGGCCCGCCTCCGCCACCACCGCGCTGCGGAATGCCGGCGCGTCCGCCAGCGCGACGCCTTCGATCTCGGGATCGCTGGTGCTGATTCCCGCGGCGCGCCGTACGGCCAGGTTGCCCGCGCCCTCCACCTCGCCAAGCGCGGCCGGCAAGCCCTTCAGCTCCGCCGCCTTCGCCGAGATGGCCTGCGCGAGCTCGATGCGCGCCGTGCGCTCTTCCTCGCTCAGGTCCACCTGCACGTAAATGTGCCGCGCCTTGCGCTCGGTCTGGCCGGTGTCTTCGTTCTCCCGAACGTCCTCCACCTTGTAGATGTAGAACCCGTTCGGCCCGCGCACCGGATCGCTAATCTCCCCGGCGCCCAGTGCAAACAGCGGCTTGCGGTAGTCCAGCTCGACTTCCCGCTCGGCGACCCAGTCCAGATCGCCCCCGTTCTTGGTGATCAGGTCGGAGTGCGCGTCGGCCAGCGCGGCGAAGTCCTCGCCCGCCCGCGCGCGCGAAACGATATCCAGCACTTCCTCGGAAGGTTCCGGCAGCAGCGAAATCGCCACATAATCCGCCGTGTGCTTCGCCGGCTTGCGGTAGGCTTCCTTGTTTTCGTCGTATTCCTGCTGGATCTCCTCGTCCGTCGGCGTCACGGCGGGCTCCACCTTCAGATACTCAATCTGAATCTTCGTGGACCGATCGATCAGCTCCCGCTCGATCTCCCGATCCAGCACGCGGTTCGCCGGGGCCAGCACCGTCGTCATGTATACCTCGCGCGCCACGCCCTCCTGGATGCTCTTGTAGATCGGCGTCCAGTCCCGGCCTTCCTGGGCGCTTACCCACGCGTTATAGCGCGACGGGATGAAATTCCCCGCGTCGTCCTTGAAGCTGGCGTCGTCCCGCAGGCGCTCCTCCACCAACGACCGATCCACACGGAAACCGCGCTTCTGCTCTTCCCGGCGGATCAGCGCGGAAGAGATCATCTCGTCCAGCACATTGCCCGCAACGCCCTGCTCGTGCAGCTCCTTGAAGGTCGGCGATTCGTCGCCCCGCGTCATGCGCTGCCGCGCCGCATCCAGGTTGCGGTAGAACTCCGACGCCATCACCGGTACGCCGCCAACCCGCGCAAGCTCCACGTCGCCCGCGTTAAAGCCCTGATCCCCCCACGGGATGCCGAAGAACAGCATCGGGACGCCAATGGCGAAAAACATGAAAACGAGCAGCGCGCGCTTGTGATCTCGAAAGATATGCACCGAATAGAACCTCCACGATAGGGCGGCCCGCGGCCGCCCGGAAACCCGGCCTGGATAGTGCGGTGGGACCCGCGATAATTGCGCAATGGTAAACCCGCTGAATCTAGCATACGGCGCCCGATCCTTGCAAATAACCCCTTGCTATCGTGGCCCTTAGATGCCCCGGACCGCCCGCCTGTGGTACACTCCCGAATACGTACCCATTACCCTCGAAATCTGGCTGGCGGCGGCGCCCGCGCCCCAAATGCTGCGCGCGCGGGAGCCCCCTCAATCGCCCGCCGGGAGGTCTGCACTTGAAAAAACACGGACTCGGCGAACTGCTCGACATCGCCGTCGTGGGCGCGGGGCCCGCCGCCCTCGTTACCCTCCACGAAGCCCGGGCGAAGGGACTGCGCGCCGTCGCCATCGACAAAGGGCCCGTGTGCGGCG
Organism: Candidatus Hydrogenedentota bacterium; assembly: GCA_019637335.1. NCBI lineage: Bacteria > Pseudomonadati > Candidatus Hydrogenedentota > Candidatus Hydrogenedentota bacterium. The sequence continues at coordinate 170,429 of JAHBVV010000001.1, forward strand.
CGCTGCTCAAGCACCCCACCTACATGCGCTGGTTTTCGACCTATGACAAGCTCGAACTCGCCGGTTTTCCCCTCCTGATCGACGAAAAGAACCCCACCCGGCGCGAGTACCTGCGCTATTGCCGCGCCTTTGTCCGGTATTTCGGCCTCGAAATCGTCACCTACCACGAGGTCACGCGGATTTCGGACGCCGGCGGGCATTTCGAGGTGGCCGCACGTGATATGTACGGACGCGAATTCGTCTGGTCGGCCCGGAACGTCGTCTTCGCTACCGGCTTCTACGACAGCCCCCGCCCCCTGGGCGTGCCCGGCGGCGGCCTGCCGAAGGTCTCGCACCGCTTTCAGGAGTCGCACGGCTACGCGGACCACGACGTGCTGATCATCGGCGCCGGATCCTCCGCGGCCGAGGTCGCCCTGGAGCTCTACCGCGACCACGCCCGGGTGACCGTCGTCATGCGCGGCGATCGCTTCCAGACCAAGTACTGGGTCGAGCCGGATATTGAAAACCGCATCAAGGAAGGTTCGATCCGGTGTTACCGCAACAGTGAGGTGCTCGAAATCCGACCGGACGACGTCCTCATACGGCGCGAAAACGGCGACACCGACGCCATCCCCAACGATTTCGTGCTCGCCATGACCGGATACGAGCCCGACACCAGCCTGCTCGAAAGCACCGGCGCCGCCGTGGACCGGGCAACCGGCAAACCCGTGCTGACGCCGGCCCACGAGACCACCGTGCCCGGCATCTATGTCGCCGGGACCCTCTGCGCGGGCTGCGAATCCAACGTCGTATTTGTGGAAAACAGCCGCGAGCACGGACCGGCGATTGTCGGCCACATCCTTGAGCGGCAGGCGGTCGCGGCCCACTAGCGCCCGCGACGCCCAAACCCCCGGAATGTACTCATGAAATGGCACATCATCGAAGGCGAGGCTGGTTGCGCTTTCGCCGTGGAACATAACCTGACCGCGGTCATCGTGGATGCGCTGCGCGCCAGCGCCACGGCCGCCATGCTCTGTGATGCCGGCGCGCGCTCCATTCTCGCCGTGCGCGAGGTGGAAGAGGCCCGGCGCGCGCGGCGGGAAATGCCCGAGGCGCTCCTGTTCGGCGAGCGCGGGGGATTGCCGCCCGAGGGCTTCGACTACGGCAACAGCCCCCGGGACGCCGGCCACGCGAAGGGCCGTGACGTCATCTTCACCACCACCACCGGCGCCGGCCGCCTGATCTCCGCCTGGCAGGCGCACACCGTGCTCATGGGCTCCACCGTGAACGCCTCCGCCACCGCACGCGCCGCCGCCGGCGCCGGCCGCGACGTGGTGCTCATTCCGGCGGGCCTGACGGGAGACCCGAATTTCGACGCCCAGGAAGACCGCTGCGCCGCCGTGGCCATCGCCATGAAGGCCGGGGTCGCCATCGGCGAGGGCCGCGATCTCTTCGAGCACTGGCGCGATCGGATTGACGCCGAAGGCTTCGACGCGCTCTTCGCCGGCGCCCCGCACGCCGCGAAACTCCGCCGGATCGGCCTGGAGGAGGACATCGCCTGGTGCGCCCAGGTTGATGTCACGGCGTCGGTCCCCCGGGCGGCCGCGCGCACGGAGCTGGGCGTGATCCTGAAATGCTCGTGACGGCCCTCCCAGGGCAATCGCATTGAAACCCGATCTCGGTATATGGGCATAAGCTTCAGTCGATTTGGAACCTGGAATCAACGAAAGTGAGCGTCTTGGAGCGCCGGCATCTGTGCCGGCAAGGTCGGGGATTCGACGCAGGCGAAATGCCAGCGCTCCAACACGCGCCCTTTTTGAGGGTGCAGTTTTGATATTACCGATGAATTACGGGCGCTGTGGACCGGGCCTTCAGCCCGCATCACCTGTTGGATCCCTTTGCCTGGGCCGATGGCCCAGGCTGGTTTGATGCAGGCCTTCGGACCCGAATTTCGAAGTATCATTTCTTCTGCGCCGAAGGCGCCCGATCATACCAGCCTGGGCCGCAGGCCCAGGAAAAATGACGACGATTTCGGCCAGGGCTGAAAGCCCGTATCATAACGGGGTTCCTACTGTCGAGGCGCGGTAATACCAGAGCCGCACCCCTCTTTAACATTCAAGGTCGATCAGAGGGCGCCCGGCTCAAGTTGGAAGTTTGAATGCGAGTAACACTTTAGCCGCCTGAAGTTGAATAGCAGTTTAACCACGAATGGACACGAATAGACACGAATAAGCAACGGAGACTCGGTTCATGAAGCCGGCCTTTACCCAGGCCCGCATCCAGGCAGCGAGAAATCTGATTGGCCGCGGAGAACATAGATCAACCCTTTCGCCCAACGAAGGAGTCTTCTCAAGGTTGCGCGCGGATCCGCACAGTTAGATAATACCAATGCATTCGTGTGCATTGGAGTTCATTCGTGGTTAAAAAAACGCGCCGTCACTCAACCACCTACACCATCTGCGAACAAAAATCACCCTATGCGCTCTTTGCGTTCTCTGCGGTTAAAGCTCTTCGCAGTTCTTCTTCGTGCCCCTCGTGATGACCAATTTCTTGGTTGCGGCCAGAGGCTGCCCTGTGTTCATTCGTGGTTGAAAATCTTCTTTGCTTCAGACGGCTAAACTGTTACAACTGCAATTGCCCGGATGGCCCCCCCGCGCGCGGTTTTATCAATCGGGCGTGTCACCTGATACAATAGCGCCGTTTATGCCGCCGCCCGCCCCGCAACTGGGCGTTCCCCCCAAAAGTAAAGGTTTCGTTCCGACATGAACCACGACAAGTCCAAAGCCCTCTTCGCCGCCGCCAACAAGACCCTCGTCGGCGGGGTAAACAGCCCCGTCCGCGCCTTCAAGGGCGTCGGGGGCGATCCCTTCTTCGTCGCATCGGGGAAAGGCGCCACCATTACCGACGCGGACGGCAACGAGTACATCGACTACGTGCTCTCCTGGGGTCCGCTCGTCCTGGGCCATGCGCACGAGGCCATCGAGACCGCCGTGCGCGATGCGCTCTCGCGCGGCGCGAGTTTCGGCATCCCCACCGAGGCCGAAATCCTGCTCGCGGAGCGGCTGGCGAAGCTCGTCCCCTGCATCGAGAAGGCGCGCCTCGTGAACAGCGGCACGGAGGCCACCATGAGCGCCATCCGCCTCGCGCGCGGCTACACAAAGCGCGATCTGGTCGTGAAGATTGAGGGCTGTTACCACGGCCATGTGGACAGCCTCCTCGTCAAGGCGGGCAGCGGCCTGACCACCCTCGGCGTCCCCACGAGCCCCGGCGTTCCCAAGGCCTACGCCGCCACGACGCTGACCGTGCCCTTTAACGACCTCGACGCTATCCGCGACGTCTTCGAGGAGCACGGCCCGAATATCGCCTGCGTCATCGTGGAGCCGGTTGCCGGCAACATGGGCGTCATCCCGCCGGTGCCGGGCTACCTCAAGGGCCTCCGCGCCTTCACGAGCGACTACGGCGCGCTGCTCATCTTCGACGAGGTGATGACCGGGTTCCGCGTGGCCCTGGGCGGCGCGCAGGAACGCTATGGCGTCACGCCGGACCTCTGCACGCTCGGCAAGGTCATCGGCGGCGGCCTGCCCGTGGGCGCCTACGGCGGGCCCGCCGAGATTATGGATCACCTGTCGCCCGTCGGCCCCGTCTACCAGGCCGGCACGCTTTCCGGCAATCCCCTGGCCACCGCCGCCGGCATCGCCGCGCTCGACGCCATCGCTCAGCCCGGCGTCATGGAGAGCCTGGAGGCGAAGCTCAAGCAGCTCGGCGACGGCCTGGGCGCCATCGCGCGGGAGACCGGCGTCCCCGTTTACCAGACCCAGGTGGGATCGATGGCCTGCATGTTCTTCCACCCCGGCCCGATCCGCAACTACGCCGAAGCCACGAAGTCGGATACCGCGCGCTACGCGAAGTTTTTCTGGGGCATGCTCGAGCGCGGCGTCTATTTCGCGCCCTCGCAGTACGAGGCGGCCTTCATGAGCACGGCCCACGGGGACAGCGACATCGACAAGACGCTCGAAGCCGCGCGCGAGGTCTTCAAGACGCTGTAGGCCGGGGCTACAGGGCGCCCGCGCCGCCACCGCCCGGCGTTTCGATGATCAGCACGTCGCCCGGAGCCACCGCCACCTGCGCGTGGCCCGGCAGGTGCTCCGGGAATTCGCCGCGCAGCAGCCAGTTCTGGCCGGGCAGGCCGGGCTGGCCGCCGTCGAGGCCGAAGGCCGCCGTGGTCCGCCGTTCCATCAGGCACGATACCGTCACCGCGCGCCGGAACTCGATTGCGCGGACGAGCCCGTCGCCCCCGCGCCAGCGCCCCGCGCCACCCGATCCGCGCCGGATCGAGAACTGTAGCAGGATGACCGGATAGCGCCGCTCCAGCACTTCGGGGTCCGTGATGCGCGTGTTGGTCATGTGGCTGTGCACCCCCGAAGCCCCCGGAAAGCCGCGGCCCGCGCCCGTCCCGCCGCCGATCGTTTCGTAGTAGCCGAAGGTGTCGTCGCCGAAGGTCAGGTTGTTCATGGTGCCCTGGCTCCCGGCCAGGACGCCCAGCGCGCCGTAGATCGCGTCGCAGATCCGCTGCGAGGTTTCCACATTGCCGCCCACCACCGCCGCCGGAGGCCGGGGAGACAGCAGCGATCCTTCCGGAATAATGACCTCGATCGGGTCCAGGCAGCCGCTGTTGAGCGGGATGGGCTTGCCCACGAGCGTCCGGAAGACGTAGAGCACCGCCGAGAGCGCCACGGCCCGCGGCGCGTTCAGATTCCCCTCCAGCTGCGGCGCGGTTCCCGTGAAATCCACCATGGCCCGCGATCCGTCGATGGTGATTTCGCAGCGGATCGGCGCGCCGCTGTCCAGGATCTCCGTAAACGAGTACGCGCCATCGGGAAGCGCCGCGATGCAGTCCGCCATGGTGTCCGCGGCGTTCCTGCGCACGTGCCCCATGTAGGCCTGCACGGCGCGGACGGTATACTGGTCACACAGGCCGCGCAGCAGATCCGCGCCGAGTACGTTTGCGGCGATCTGCGCGCGAAAATCGCTCAGGCGCTCCTCGATATCGCGCGCGGGCCAGGGACCGGCCGCCAGCGCGTCGCGCAGCTCCTTCTCCCGGAATTCTCCGCCGGAAACCAGCGCGAAATTGTGGAAGCGGATGCCCTCCTCGTCGATGCGCTTCGAAAACGGGGGCATGGATCCCGGCGCGATACCGCCCACGTCCGCGTGGTGGCCGCGATTGGCCACGAAGAAGATGCGCTCGCCCGCTTCCGAGAACACGGGCGTCACCACCGTCATGTCCGGCAGGTGCGAACCGCCGTGATACGGATCGTTGGTCAGGTAGACGTCGCCCGGGCGCATCGCGTCGCCCGCATCGCGCAGGATCGCCTTCACGCTCTCGCCCATGGCCCCCAGGTGCACCGGAATGTGCGGCGCGTTCGCCACAAGCGCGCCGTCCGGCCCGAACACCGCGCAGGAGAAGTCCAGGCGCTCCTTGATATTCGCGGAGTGGCTCGCGCGCTCCAGGCACTCGCCCATCTGCTCCGCGATGGACATGAACCGGTTGTTGAACACCTCCAGTAGCACGGGGTCGGCCTCGGCGGCGATGTGCTCGGTTTCGGCGACGGCCTCGGCGGTGAGAATCAGGTTGCCCAGCGCGTCCACCGCTGCGGACCAGCCGGGATCCACGATGACCGTCGAGGCCTCCTCGACGATGAAGGCGGGGCCCGCGAGAAGTTGGCCGGGCAGGAGCGCGTCCCGACGATAAACCGGCGTCTCCACGGGCGCCAGGGTGCGTGCGCCATCGGGCTGTACGGTATCGAAATACACCGTCACGCGATCCTCGGGTACGGGGGGCGCGCCCGCCGAAGAGGCCGCGCCGGGCAAGGCCGCCGAGAGGGGCGCCCGGTTCTCGAAGCGGCCCGTCGCGCGCAGGCGCAGGTTCACCACCTCGATGGGATGCCCCGGCTTGGCGAAGCCGTAGCGCTGCTGGTGAAGCGCCGCAAACGCATCGGCCCAGTTTGTGTCCGTCTCCACCGGAATCTCCAGGGCCGCGTCCGCGCCTTCGTAGCGGAGCTCCGCGCTGCGCGCGAACTGGACCGCGTCCGGCGCGATGCCGTCGCGTTCAAGCACGGCCCGCCCGCGCGACTCCAGCGCCGTGAATCGCGGCAGGATCCGCGCGAGGGCTTGCTCGTCCAGGCGCGCCAGCACCGGCTCGCTCTCCGAGTGCGCCAGATCGGCCAGGCCCATGCCCAGCGCGCTCAAGACCCCCGCCCGGGGATGCAGCACGATGTGGCGCATGCCCAGCGCGCCCGCCACGGCGCAGGCATGCTGCGCGCCCGCGCCGCCGAAGCAGCACAGGGCATACTCCCGCGCGTTGTAGCCGCGCGCCACGCTGATGGCCTTGATCGGCTTGACCATGTTCTCGTTAGCAATCCGTATGAAGCCCGCCGCCGCCTCCTCCAGCGACACCGTGCGCCCCGCCGCCGCCGCCATGGCCTCGGCCAGCGCGCCGATGCGCGCCCGCGCCGCCGCCGCGTCCAGCGGCTGATCCGCGTTCGGCCCGAAGCACGCCGGAAAATAGCGCGGCTGGATGCGCCCGAGAACCAGGTTGGCGTCCGTCACCGCCGCCGGGCCGCCCGCGCCGTAGCAGGCCGGTCCCGGCTGTGCGCCCGCGCTCTCCGGCCCGACGGTGCAGCGGTGCCCATCAAACGCCAGAATCGATCCGCCGCCCGCCGCCACCGTTTCGATCGCGATCATCGGCGCCTTGATACGCGCGCCCGCGACCGTTTTTTCGTAGACAAACTCGAAGGTGTTGTCGGCGCGGCTCACGTCGGTGGAAGTGCCGCCCATGTCGAAGCCAATCGCCTTCGGGAAGCCAGCCTCCCGGCAGATCGCCGCATAGGCCACCGCGCCGCCCGCCGGCCCCGAGAGGATCGCGTTCTTGCCGGAAAAGCGCCGCGCATCCGCCAGGCCGCCGTTGGACTGCATGAAGCGGAGCGGTGCGTCAGCCCCCAGCGCCTCCCGCGCCCGCGCGATGTAATCCCGGATGATCGGCGTGAGGTAGGCGTCCGCGAGCGCCGTGTCGCCGCGGCCCACCGCCTTGATTTCGTTCGCTGCCTCGTGGCTCAGGCTGATCTGCGAAAAGCCAAGCTCCCGCGCAATCTCACCAATGCGAAACTCGTGGATCGGGTTGGCGTAGCTGTTCAGGAGCAGCACCGCGACGCTGTCGATGCCCGCCGCCCGCGCCGACACCAGCGCATCCCGCACCCCGGCCTTGTCGAGGGCGGTGTGGATCGCGCCGTCCGCCAGGATCCGCTCCGTGACCTCGATCGTGCGCGCCGCCAGGGTGTCCGGTTGCTGGATATGCAGCGCGAAGAGGTCCGGCCGGTCCTGGTAACCAATCGCCAGCAAATCCGCGAAGCCCTTCGTCACCAGAAAGGCGACCGGCGCCCCCTTGCGCTCCAGCAGCGCGTTGGTGGCCAGCGTCGTGCCCATCTTCACCGCGTTGATCCGGTCCGGCGGGATTGGTGCGCCCGCGGGCAGCCCCAGCAACGACCGGATCGCGTGCAGCGGCGCGTCGGCGTAATGCGCCGGATTCACGCTCAACAATTTGCGCGCATGGATCTGGCCCTGCGGGTCGCGGGCCACGACATCGGTAAACGTGCCGCCGCGATCAATCCAGAAATCCCAGCCGCGGGCGGGAGAAGAGGCGGGGTGCATGAAAAAACTCCGGGAAGTTGCGGTACTTCGTGCGAAACCGGGCGGAAGTATAGCAGGTTCGCCGACCGCGCCGGCGCTCCATCCGAAATATGCAATACTTTAGCGGAATGAAGGTAGCTTGATTTCTCGACAACACAAACCTGCGCCACATTCCCTTAATGGTACACGTAAAAAACCAGGGTGAAGCGCGCAAGGAACGTGGCACAGCCGTCCCGGCTGTGTACCGGTTGCGAAGCGACCGGCCTTTCATCCTCTACGAGTGACGCTACGCCCCATGAAAGGCTGCACCCCCAAAGGGACACGCCCCCTTATCCGCGACAAAAGTAGGATAGCCGTCCCGGCTGTCCACCCCGGCAATGCCCGCGCAAGCGGCGCCCGCGATCCGCCGCCGGCCTATTTCTTCACGGGCTTCTTGGCGGGCTTTTTTCCGGCGGCGGGCGAGGTGCTGGAGGAGCCGCCGTCCAGGTTGTTCGGATCCTTCATCTGCGCCCGGGCGTCCTCCTCGGAGATGAGCCCCGCCTTGTACAGGTTCTTCAGCGAGCGGTCCATCGTGATCATGCCCTCGCGGGTGCTCGTCTCCACGACGCTGTAGACCTGGTGGGTCTTGCCTTCGCGGATGAGGTTGGCGATCGCCGTGTTGTTCATGAGCATCTCGCAGGCGAGCACGCGCCCGGTGTTGTCCGCGTTGGGCAGGAGCCGCTGGGAGATGATCGCGTGGAGCGTGAGGGAGAGCTGGAACCGGATCTGCTGCTGCTCGTGGCCGGGAAACACGTCGATGATGCGGTCCACGGTCTGGATCGCGTCGTTCGTGTGGAGCGTGGCAAAGACGAGGTGGCCGGTCTCCGCCGCCGTAAGCGCCGCCTTGATGGTCTCCAGATCGCGCATTTCGCCGATCAGGATCACATCGGGATCCTGCCGGAGGACGTACTTCAGCGCCGTCGGGAAGCTGTTGGTGTCGCCGCCGACTTCGCGCTGATCCACGATCGACTTCTTGTGGGTGTGCACGTATTCGATCGGGTCTTCCACGGTGATGATGTGGCAGGCGCGTTCGTGGTTGATGAGGTCGATCATCGCCGCCTGGGTGGTCGTCTTGCCGTGGCCCGTCGGCCCCGTGACCAGCACGAGGCCCTGCTTCACCTTGGCGATGCTTGCCACGGCCTCGGGCAGGCCGAGATCCGCGAGGCCCGGGATGGACTCGGGAATCGGCCGGAAGGCGGCGGTGACCGCGCCTTTCTGTCGGTAGACGTTCACGCGGAAGCGGTGCCGGCGGCCGGAGGCCAGGGAGAAGTCCAATTCCTTGTTCTGCAGGAACTGCTCGCGCTGCTCGTCCGTCAGGAAATCGAAGATCAGGCGCTCCGTCTGCTCCGGGGTGAGGGCATCGGTCCGGCTCCGGAAGAGTTGGCCGTGAATCCGCAGGATGGGCGGGGCCCCGGCGCTAATCAGCAGGTCGGAGGCTTTCTCCTGGGCGACGAGGTCAAAAAGATCTTGGATATTCATGCGGGCAGGACTCCTGCGGGTTGCGGCGGCGTACAGGCGCGCCGTTTCTCCATGGTCCGGCCGGTATGGACGCGCTCTCCCGTCCTCCCCGGACCCCGAACCTGGGCGCCATGATAGACCAATGCCGGGCGGGATGCAACGGCGCGCTACCAGATAATGCGCACTTCCTCTTCGAGCTCCACCCCATGCTGCGCCCGCACCCGTTCTTTGGCGAGTGCGATCAGGTCCAGCACGTTCTGGAACGTGGCGTTGTCGTCGTTCATGATGAAGTTCGCGTGCATCGGGCTCACGATCGCCCCGCCGCGGCGTGTTCCCTTGAGGCCGCAGCGCTCGATGAGATCGCCCGCGTGCCCGCCCTCGGGGTTCTTGAACACGCTCCCGCAGCAGAAGCCCTGCGGCTGTTTCTCCCGGCGCCGCTGCTTGTAATGCGCGTAGATCGCGCTCTGGTCCGTCTCGGCGGGCGTGAACTGGAAAACGCCGCCGAGGATTACGTCGCCCGGATCGCAGAAGGTCTGGCCCCGGTAGCTGTAGAGTTCCGGGCGCATCGGGATGGTCTCCAGGCCGGACGGCTTCATCACGTCCACGGACGCCATCCACTGGCAGGTGCTCCCCTTCACCGTGCCGGCGTTCATGTAGATAGCGCCGCCCACGGATCCGGGAATGCCCGTGAAGCCCCCCACTCCGTCGTAATTGTGGACCAGCATGATGTTGCGGACCATGTCGTCCAGCTCGCGGCCCGCGCCAACATAGTAGCGATCGCCGCCCAGGCCCTCCATGCGCTTCAGTTCGGTCGTGAAAAGGACGATCCCGTCGAAACCCGCATCATTGATGAGGACATTCGACCCGCCCCCAAGCACCAGCTTCTTGCCCGGCTGCGCGCGCATCCACGCGAACGCCTCCGCCGCCTCGTTTTCATCCCGGGGCAACAGCGCCACCGTCGCCGGCCCCCCGATGTGATACAGGGTGTGCCGGGCCAGGGGATAGTTCAAGCGCGCGAATTCAAAGGGCGGGGTTTCCATGGCGGATAGAATACCCCATGTGGGAGTCGGGTTCCCAGTTTTCACCACATTTTGTGCCTCGCGGGCGTAAGCGGCGCCGCCTGACCACGGCGACAGGCGCCTGAGTTCGCCGCAATCCCCACCGCCTCCCGCAGGCGTGCCACGGTCAAGCCCGCAAGGGCTTGCCCGTGCAAGTCCCCTCAGGGACTGACACGCCACGCCACCTCACCCTCCGTTCCCCCCAAACCCCACCCCGTGCCACGCGATCGCGCCCCCCCAGGGACTGACACGCCCAACCACCCCACCCGGCATATCTGACCCGGACGTCAACTATCCCTGCTCCAATCGGGCGCACAACGCCCAACCGGCGGGGTCTGTCCCGTCATCCCCATCGCCACCCCAGGCGTGCCACGGACAAGCCCGCAAGGGCTTGCCCGTGCAAGTCCCCCCAGGGAGCGCCACGCCACGCCACCTCACCCTCCGTTCCCCCAAACCCCACCCCGTGCCACGCGATCGCGCCCCAGCGCGTTCGTGTGCCCGGAGCAACACCAGCCCACCACCGCCAGTACCACCCCGCACGAGCGGCAAAACCGCCCCACGCTCCAAGCCTCCACCAAGCTCAACCGGCGGGTCTGTCGCGTCATCCCCATCGCCTCCCCCGGGCGTGCCACTAAAACAGGGACAGCCACCTATTCTTGACAAATCCCCGTTTCCGCGCTATACTCTTCCCCATGCCAAGACTCGCACGCATCGTGGTGGCGGGAGAGCCCCACCACATCACCCAGCGCGGTAATAACCAGCAGGACGTCTTCTTTGTGGACGACGACCGGCGGGTGTACCTCCAATTTCTGCGGCAATACGCGACGCGGTATCGGCTCCGTATCCACGGCTACTGTCTGATGACCAACCACGTGCATATCATTGCCGTGCCGGAGGTGGAGGAGGCCCTGGCCAACGCCATCGGGCGCGCGCACTTCCGCTACAGCCAGTACTTCAACCAGTTGCACCAGCGCAGCGGCCATCTCTGGCAGGGCCGTTTCCACTCCTGCACGCTCGACGAAGCCCACTACGGCAACGCGATGCACTACGTCGAGCAGAACCCCGTCCGCGCGAAGATGGTGCGGAAGCCGTGGCGCTACCGGTGGTCCAGCGCGGCCGTGCATGTGGGGGAGCGAAAGGACGACGGCCTGCTCGACCTCGACCGCTGGCGCGAGGCCCACGGCGACGAAGCCCGCTGGCGCGCGGTGCTGGAGCAGGGGATCGACCCCGATTTCGCCGAGACCTTCCGCCGCAACACCCACACCGGCCGCCCCCTGGGCACGGCCGGCTTCCTGAGTATGCTGGAAGCCCAACTCGGCCGCCGCCTCCGCGCCCTGCCCGTCGGCCGCCCGCGGAAGGTAAAGACGGGTGGCGGGAGGAAAAAATAGAGGGCTGTCCCTATTTGCCTAGCTACCTGCCTCCTCCTGGTACGCTAGTATCATCAAGCCATCGTATGTAACTAGCATTCAAATGTCGTTTAGATATGCGAGTCGCCCTGTAGCCAGCAATGATAGAGTAAGCCCGGGAAGGGCAGCGATTAGAGACAACCACTATATCGGGGCTATGTCAAGTGAAGCGTCAATCGGAGGAGAGTACACAATGAAGCAGTTCTTCATTTGGGGGCATGGGTGTAATCAATACACACTTTTGGATACGACAACAATCCGCAGAAAGTCGTATGGAACTGGGCAAAAGTTGTCGATACAGAAGCTCGCTGGTTGTGATGGAAACGAGCACATCCTGGAATGTCCCTAATTCCGAGGAGGAGCACTATGAAGACTTTCTTATTTGTTGGAGCTATTGTCGTTCTCTTCTTGACCTCGAATACTACAGCGGTCGCCGGAACCTTCGTCCCGCCAAGGTTCACGGTGACTGCGGAAATCTCGGAGACAGCACTGATTGCGGGGGCACCACTCTATGTCTATTTGACAGTCACGCGGGAAGAGGATGGGAATCCCGAACTTGCAACCGTGTCCCTGACATCCATAAATGACAATGTCCGATTGCAAATAGACGACCTGAATGCCCAGGAGGTCAAGAGACGTCCAAGACAACCATGGCCTGCCGTTAATGGGCTTGAGTTCTTGCTGTTCAAGCCGCTCGGGGCGGGGGAATCGTATACCAAGACGCTGATCGTGCATCGCTGGAGTTCCACGGCGTTGCCAGCAGGCAGTTATACTGTCGTTGTGGAGGCGCCGCGTCTCAACTATTATATGGAAAAAAATCGAAGTGAATGGCATCCGGTGCTTGAGAAGCCATTCCGAAAGGCTATTCCCCTGAAGATTCTTCCACCCGACCACGAACGGGTTGCCCGAATCTTTGACGAAATGCTTACGGCTGTGACCGCGGAGAGCACACCCTGGAGTGATCGATATCGGGCTTTGGACTCGATAATCTTCGCGCAGGGCCCAGACGCTCTTGCGTCACAGTTAGGACTATTGGCGGCTATGGAAAAGGACACCGTGCGGTTTGGTTACGGGCAAAAGGAGATTGTGACCATGCTGTGGTACATTGTGCAGTCTGCGGACGTTGCCACCGCCCGCGCGTTGGCCGCGCTCGCACGAGGTCCCGTATTCGGAACCAATCTGGACGGAGAGGATCACTCTGGCCGCGGGATCTGGCCTATGTTGGGCTGGGCTATTCATGAGCTGCACCGAACGGGGAGCCCGGAAGTCCAGGCGGTTACGAAGGAATTAGTGGAGGTGGTGCCCGATAAACCCGGACTGGTAGAAATGACTTTCCAGCATGGCGGCATGCAGTTCGACAAGGATTATTAATGGGGGCCACCAGATCGCGGTGATGGTGGGCTCGGTGGCCATCACAGCGGTGACGGCCCAGAACTGCATGTACTACGGGTGGAGCTATCGAAAACTATAAACTAGGGACAACCACCTATTAATCTATCTCTTGGTCTAGACATCACCACCTGTTACGTCTATGATGACCTCGGTGCCATGATTGAGATGACGGACCCGCGGGGTAAGGTTACGGAGTTCGAGTATTCGCCACGGCGGACGCTTGGCGCTGATCCGAGCTGCTGCGGCGGCGGGCAGTTGGAACTGGTGCGGGACGCCCCGAACCCCGTGGCACGGAAGTGGTGGGTGCATGCGTTGAAAAAGCGAGGAGCAGGCAGCATTTTCGCCCCTTGATGCCGATGCATGCCGCGCGCAACGGCCCGACCCCGACCGGGACATACCCCCGCGCTGCGGCGTGAAGCGTTGACGCTCCGGGCGCCATTGGACGCGAGGGCGCCTGCCGCAACGTCTGGCGCCAGTGCGCGGGTACGTCCCTTGGGTTGGCGCCGCCAAGGGACGGGTGCGCGCTGCTCACCTCGACCCCACGCACATAGACCGGCGTCCCGCGCATGCGACCGCCGCCCTTCCCGAACACCGCCGGTGCGCGCGCCTGTCCCGGTCCGGGTAGCGGTGGGAGGCGTGACTGTGACGGGGGGCTTGTGCTTGCTCGACGTGTAGTTGGGGGTGGTATTGGCGTGTCGGTCTCTGGGGTGACTGGCACGGGCAAGCCCTTGCGGGGCAGTTGACAGTTGACAGTTGACAGTTGACAGTTGACAGTTGACAGTTGGCGGTTGATAGTTGTCACAGGGGTGGTGGAAGGGTGGATACAGGCCGGATGCCCTGCCTCCTGGGAGTTGAGCCGCTCGTGCGGGGTGGTTGTGGCGGTGTTGGGTTGGCTTTGCTCCAGGCACACGAATCCGCCTGGGGCGGAATCGCGTGGCGCGTTTTTGGGGCGTTGGCGCGGATGTTGGACATGGATCATCCCGCCCGAAAAGCGATCGCCCCGCCGCGTTGTCGCGCGGCGGGGCGTCGGGGATATCCGTGGGGATTGTCCCGGCGATCAGGCCAGCTCAATGAGCGAGGGGTCGTATTCTTTGGGCTGTTCGAAGCCGAGCAGGTTGATGAGGGTGGCGGCGACGTTGCTGAGGCCGGGGGTGTCGATCGCGCGCATGCGCCAGGCGTTGGCGCCGGAGTAGTCCTTGATGACGAAGGGGACGGGGTTGAGGGTGTGGGCGACGTGGGGCTCGCGCTTGCCTTTTTTCTCGGTGAAGAGGCAGTCGGCGTTGCCGTGGTCGGCGGTGATGACGGCGATGCCGCCGGCTTTCTCGACGTCGTAGAGCAGCCGTTCCAGGCCGAGGTCGACCGCTTCGACGGAGATGCGGACGGCGAGGGCGTGGCCCGTGTGGCCGACCATGTCGCCGTTGGGCATGTTGGCGCGGAGGAACTTGTACTGTCCGGTCTTCATGGCGTCGAGGAGGGCGTCGGTAATCTCTCCGGCCTTCATCCAGGGTCGCTTGTCGAAGGTCATGTTGTCGGAGGGGATTTCGAGGAAGGTTTCGAGGCCCTCGTTGATGTAGCCGGATTTGTTTCCGTTCCAGAAGTAGGTGACGTGGCCGTATTTCTGGGTCTCGGAGATGGCGAAGCTCTTGATCCCGGCGCCGCAGAGGTATTCGCTGATGGTCCCGGCGATCTTGGAGGGCTGCACGAGGAAATTCTTCGGCAGCTTCAGATCGCCGTCGTATTGCATCATGCCGGCGTAGAACACGTCCGGGCGGCGCTTGCGATCGAATTCGGCGAACTCGTCGCCCTCTTCGAAGCAGCGGGTGATTTCCAGCGCGCGGTCGCCCCGGAAGTTCAGGAAGACCACGGCGTCGCCGTCTTCGATCGCGCCGACGGGCTTGCCGTCTTCCGCGATGACGAACTCGCCGACGTGCTGGTCGGTTACCCGCGGGTCCTCGTCGTAGTAGGTCTGGACGGCCTCGGCGGCGGAGGCGAACTGCCGGCCTTCGCCGAGCACGTGGGCGCGCCAGCCGCGCTCGACCATGGGCCAGTCGGCGTTGTAGCGGTCCATGGTGATGTACATGCGCCCGCCGCCGGAGGCGATGCGGTAGTCGCGCCCGCCTTCGCTGCATTCGGCGAGTTTGGCTTCGAGCTGCTCGATATAGCCGAGGGCGGATCGCTCGCCGACGTCGCGGCCGTCGGTGAGGATGTGGCAGCGCACGCGCGCGACACCCTCGGCGGCGCACTGGTCGAGGATGTCGAGCAGTTGCTGGATGTTGCTGTGCACGTTGCCATCGGAGAGGAGGCCGATGAAGTGGGCCGTGCCGCCTTCCTTCGCGCGGGCCACGATGGTCTTCCAGGCGTCGCCCTGGAAGACGCGCTTGTCGGCGATGGCCTCGTTGCAGAGTTTCGCGCCCTGCGGGAAGACGCGCCCGGCCCCGAGCGCGTTGTGCCCCACTTCGGAGTTGCCCATGTCCTCGTCGGTGGGCTGGCCCACCGCCGTGCCGTGCGCCTTGAGCTTCGTGAAGAGCGGCTCTTCGAAGAGCCAGTCGAGCGTGGGCGTATAGGCCAGGTGAACCCCGTCGGATTCATCCTTCGGCCCCAGGCCGACGCCGTCCATGATGATAAACAGCAGCGGGCCCGAAAAGGGGGTATAGTTCGGCAGGGGGTTCAGGCTGTACTTGCTCATGAAGGCATTCCTGTGGTTAAGGCGGTCGCGCGGGGGCGTCCGAACGGTCGGGGAAAAGGGGCGAAAGCCGGGGAAGAGCGGCGTCCAGCGTCACGCGCGGGGCGACCGGGCGGAACGGGGCGCTGCTCGCCCATGAGTGTAGCGGAGGCGTCGCGCGCGTTTCAAAACATCCCCGATTCGCGGCGGCCCCCGGGCGGGCGTTCAGCGCTCGCCGAAAATGGCGTGGAAGTAGTCGGAATTGTCCAGAAGGCGGAGATCGATCGTCCGGAAGGACTCCACTTCCTCGGGCGAGATGGGGGCATCAACGGGCGTCTCATCGGGCTCACCGATCACGTGCAGTTCGGCCTCGGGATGAACCGGGAACGCGCGGTCTCCGGGGGCGTCGGGCGCGCCGTCGCGCGAGAAGAGACGCCCCACGCGTTCGCGGACGAACTGGGTGAGGACGGAAGCCACGTGATCGCGGCGATCCTCGGATTCGCCTTGCAGCATCGTGTGCTGGTCGAGCGCGAGGGCGGCGCCGCAGAAGACGGCGACCATGCCGTTGCACTCGGGGCAGGGTCCCACGATGATGGTGGCGGGGGAGGGCAGCTGAATCCGGCCTTCGGCGGCGCAGTGGGGGCAGGTGATATCAACGGTAACGGGCATGAATTACAAACTCCGTACTACAGGTGCACGGAGTATACCATGCGCCGGTATATCCGGCAAATGGCCCTTGAAATTCGGGTTTTGAGGCGGGCGGAGGGCATGCCGGCGGAGGGGCGGAAGGAGGGCCTGCTTCGGCGCGCCGGCCCGCGAATCAGCGATCCGCGGCAACAGCGGTCGCGCGCGCCTGAATCGCCTCCAGCAGCGCCTCGGGCTCGCCGGTTTCCTCGGTCTTGCGGTCGTGCCAGCCGGGGTAGGTGAGCAGGGTCACGCCGTACGTTTGCTTCCGGGTGTCCAGGGCGACCCGGGTGCTGTTGTCGGAGACCGCTTCAAGATCGATGGTGTACTTGTAGCGATTTGGCTGGAGCAGGCGACGCCGCTCGGGCGTAAGCGCGATGAAGTGGCCGCGCTTGTCCCGCGTGTAGATATCCAGTTCCTTTTCGCGCAACACATCCTTGACGGATTGCCAGGTGGCGTCGAAGGGGGCATCGACAACGACGGCGTGGTTCAGGGCGAAACCGGTGGTGTCGCGTGCGGCATGCGCGCACCCCAGGGGCAGGGTGGCGATGACGAGCAAGACACTGCCGCAAAGGAACTTAGAGCGGTTCATTTCCGTTCTCCGATGGGTTGCGGCGATTGTAGCACAGGGTTGGCGGGGGTTCAAGCCGCCGCGCGGGCAAAACAGAAAACGGCGCGCGTTCATTTCGGCGTGAACGCGCACCGTTGCGATTACCGGTGGCGGGGGATTACTCCTCCTCCTTCGCCTCGTCCTTTGTCTCGCTCTTCGCGGCGTTGCGCGTCTCGTGCTTGATTTCGTCGGACTTCTCGTCCGGTTTCACGGCGTCCTTGAATTCGGTGATCGCTTCGCCCAGAGAGCGTCCCACGCCCGAGATCTTGGATCCGCCGAAGAGCAGCAGCACAATAACCAATACGATAACCAACTCAGTCATTCCAAAACCAAACATGGTTTACTCCTGTCCTCTGTGCGACACAGAATTTGGTCCCGGCGCAATGCGGGACATGGGCGCCACGCGGCGATGGATCGGGGGGAGCTACCGCCTGCGCGCCTGGAACACGGCCTGCCATTGGCCTTCGCGGTTCCGCGGCGCGCATTACAAAGGCGTGTTTGCCGGGCGCGGTGCGGGGGGAAGACGTCAGCCAGGGTACAATTCAACACACCCGTCATTATAGACCGTGCCCGAGCACATTACAAGTGGCGAATGAGAGATGATCAGCGCAATCGCATCCAAGACCCGATCATGGCGTATGGGCGTAAACTTGAGTCGATACCGAGCCTGGAACCAATCAAAGTGCGCGTGTTGGAGCGCCGGCATCTCTGGCAAGGTAAGGAAAGCGCCGCGGCGCCGGCGCAGGCGGGCCCGTTACTTGCCGCCCATCAGCCCCGGGAAGTCGATCGGGGGCGTGGCGGTCTCGCCGAAGAAAAGCTTCTGCCCCGCGCCGCCGATGACATCGTCTTCCGCGCCGTCGAGGTCTTCAAGCAGAATCACGCGCTTGGCGGGCTTGTTCCTGGGGGCATCGGGTTGTATGGGTGACTTGTTCATGATGATTCCTCCATGATGGCCTAACGCCTGTTAAAAGCGATTTTTGTGCCAATTTCCTGTCACTATCGTAAGGTCTTATAAATTAAACCTTTAGCCCATTCACTGTGGCAATGCGGGATCAATGACTCTCGCAGAACGGGGCCATTCGTGGTTGCGTTTTGCGACCGAGGCTTCAGGGCGCTACCATGCAGCCGTGCGCGACGGCACAAAAAGCGGGAACGCCGCGACACGATCCCGACGCGGCGTTCCCTGGCCTGGCGACCCTCCCCGGGGGCTTCCCACAGGCTACCGCCTGCCGCTGGCGTCCAGCGACCTGTAGGCCGGGCTGTACCAGTCGGTGGGCGTGTAGTAGTGGGGGCCCCCCTTCACCTGCGCGGCTTCCTCATCCGCTGCATGCCGCGTCGTGGTCGTCTTGACCGCTTCCGCGGTCGCCAGATCGGTAAGAGCAAATGGGACGCATCAGAAGCGTACCGAGCCGTCGCCAAACGCGAAGTGGGCGCCGCCGGATTGAACGGAGCGGGACTCGCCGTCGACGCCGTCAAACTTGATATAGGCTGGCCCGCCCTTTACCTGTTCGGCCTCAACGGGATTCACGGCCATGACTTCTTGAATATCCTGCATCTTGATGTTGCTCATCGTGTCTTTCCTCGACCCCGTCGTGGGGCTTACTCTTCGTTGGTTCGGATTGAACAGCGCCTCGCCATTCAGACTCACGGCTTGCATAAAGCAGCGATCATGCCAATGGGGCTGTGACGTCGCAAGGGGTTGTATAACAGAGGCTTAGCGGGTTCCGTGCCGGCGGGTTGGGTGCGGGGGCGAGGCGTATCTGTTCGCCAAATAGTCTCGAAATTGGACTATGGTCCCGAAATGGATCCGCGCATATTCGTCAGGAAGTCGGTTTCCGGCCCCTCGGAGCGCGGAAGCGGCGGAGGGCGTCCCACAGCAGCAGCCCCCAGACTGGCGCATACTCGAGCCAGACCACGCGGTAGTGGAAGAAGTCGGCCTGCCCCCGGGCGTCGAAGTAGAACTTGAGGTAGTAGAGCGGCAGCATGACGGTCAGCAGGAGAAGCCCGCGGTTTGGAACCAGCACGAGCCAGGGCAGCAGCCAGGCGTAGTACCACGGGAACTGTACGGGGCTGAGCAGAAAGAGCGCGGCGGCCACGGTGCACCACCAGGCGGCCAGGTGGCGGCGCTGGTCCAATTCCGCCACTCCGAGCTGGCGCCGCCGCCACACCGACCACCCGCCGGCGCAGGCCAGCGCCGCGAGCGCAACGCCCGTGATGCCCTTCGCGAGCAGGTGCGCCTCTTGCGGGCCGAGCGGCGATCCGGCAAGGGCGGCGGACCGCGCGCCCAGCCAGGCGATCGCCATGAACAGCGCGTCGTTCATCTCCCAGCGCGCGCCATAGGCCACTAGGCCAGCGCCGTTGCCCAGGCCGCCCCAGAGCAGCATCGGCGCGACAAGGGCCAGCGCCAGGGCCGCGCACAGGAGCACGGCGTACAGAGCGCGGCGCCAGCCCGGGCCGCGGGCGCCCGCCACGATCGGCGCCAGGAGCGCGGGCCAGAATTTGATGGCCGCGGCGAGGCCCAGGGCGGCGGCGGCGGGGCGTGCGCGCCCGCGCAAGACCAACAGCAGCGCCAGCAACATCGGCGGGACCAACAGCAGATCCATGTGCACGCTGTTGTAGCATTCCTTCACGAAGAGCGGATTCCACCAGTAAATCAACACCCGCCACGCGGGAAGATCGAGCGCGCGAAGCAGGCCGATCAGGATCGCGAACACGGCGCAATCGAGCGCGAAATAGACCAGCCGCAGCCCCCCGATGGACCACGGCGCGGCCCAATGCGCAATCGCGAAGAAGGCCTGCGCCGCCGGCGGGTAGATCGTGCGCAGGTGTGCGTGGTTCACGCGCGCAATCACGGCGCCCGAATCCGCCGCGAGCGCGGCCAGCTCCGGGTCCGCCACGAGGCCGTCCCGGATGGCCCCGGGCGCGTGCGCGTAGGGGTTCTGCCCGGATGCCACCACGGCGCCGTCCCAGAGGTAGCGGTAGAAGTCATCTTCCAGCACCGGGGGGCCGGCGGACGCCGCGATGCGCATCAGGACGCCCGCGGCGAAGATCCACGCAAGCGCGTTGCGCGTTGGCGGGAGGGAGCCGCCGGCCCACACGGCGGCCAGGTAGACGGCGCCAGCGCCCATCAGGAGCGCGACGAGGAAGGGGATCGGGCGGGCGGCCATGTCGGACCCGTAGGCGAATTCGGGAGCGCGCCAGGCCAGTAGCGCGCAGGCCGCTACGAGCAGCCCGCCGCACGTGGTGACGATGCCGGCGCGCCCGCGGGCCCGGATCACGGCGCGCGCCCGGCGGCCACCGCATGATACACGTTGCAGTACGCGCGCGCCGCCGCCTCCCAGGTGTACGCTTTTGCGCGCGCGAGGCCCGCCGCGCGGAGGGCCGCCGCTTCTTCCGGGTTCGCGAGAATCGCAACGCACGAGGCCGCCATGCCCGCCAGGTCATCCACGGGGTGCACCCGCGCCGCCTCACCGGCCACCTCGGGCAGCGCGCCGCCGTCCGAGCAGACCACGGGCGTCCCGCAGGCCATGGCCTCCAGGACGGGCAGCCCGAAGCCTTCAAACCGCGAGGGCCACAGGAGCAGGTCGGCGGCGTTGTAGGCCAGCACGAGGTCCGGCTCGCTCAGTTGCGTGCGGTGTGCGAGGCGGGGTTCCAGTCCATGCCGGGCGATGAGTTGCTGTTCCTCCGGCGCGAACGTTCCGCCGACCTTGAGCAGCACAACGTCTTCGGGAAGGGACCGGAAGATCTCCAGCAGGCCGCCGATGTTCTTGTAGGGCAGACAGGTCCCCACGTGGAGTACCACGCGCTTGCCTTCCAGCCCGTGCCGCCGCCGGAAGGCGCCCAGGGCGTCGTCGCCGGGGTCCAGAGGCTGAAAGTGCGCCTCCACGGCCTGGGGAATGACGCTGGTTCGATCCTCGGAGCAAGCGGCGATGTCGAGGAGCGTGCGGCGGGTAAATTCCGAGACGCAAACCACGTGGGCGCAGCGGGCCAGGGCCTGGGTGGCCCTGGCGTAGAAATGCCGTCCTGCCCGGCCGCGAAAAATGGAGCGCAGGGAGGGATCGAGGAGGTAGGGCATGAGATCGTGACACGTAACGACGGTGCGCCGGTAGTTCCACGGGGCGATGCCGTAGGCGTGGTCGTTGTCAATGAGGTGGATGACGTCCGCGCGGCAGCAGGCGAGGCGGGCGGGGTTGAGAAAGCGCTTCCGCAGCTTCACCCGCTTCGGGTGGGTCGCCGCGCGCCCGCAATCGCCGCCGGGCGCGTCCAGGAGTTGTATCTCGTCGCCCGCGCCGAGCATCGGCGCCGCGTGGCGCGCGATGGAATACGCCGTGCGCAGGATGCTCGCGCGCCCTTCCTCGGGCACGTAGCCGCCGATCAGGACGCGCATGGGGGCGGGCCGCTATCCACGGCGGATGCGCTCCACAATCGAGGCCGTGGACTTCGTGAGGTCCCCCGCGATGAGCGCGATGCAGCCGCCGGATTCCTCGATGACGGCGCGCTCGCGTTCGTTGAGGCCGCCGTGGAGGTGGTGGAGCCCCTTGGCGTAGACATCCGGCTTGAGCGCCCGCAGCACCTCGGCGCAGTCGGGCTGGTCGAAGACGGTGATGTAGTCGATGCACTCGACGGCGGACAGGACCAGCAATCGCTCCGCCTCGGTGGCGAGGGGACGCCCCGGGCCCTTGACCGCCGCCACGGACGCGTCGCTATTGACCCCGACAATAAAGACATCGCCCAGGCGGGACGCCTTCAGGAGGAAATCGATGTGGCCGGCGTGCAGTATTTCGAAGCAGCCGTTCGTCCAGACGATGGTCTTGCTCTGGCGCCGGTAGTGTCCCGCGAGATCGACCAGGCCTTCCAGCGCAATCTGCTTGCTGGATTGCGGAATCGCGCTCATGGCGCGGGCGCGCCGGCCAGCTGCGCGCGCCAGTACCCCAGCAGGCCTTCCAGCAGGGACTCGAAGGGGATTTCCGGCTGCCAGCCCGTCGCTTCGGTGAAGCGGTCGTGGCAGCCACGGATCTCCGGCACATCGGAGGGGCGCATGCGCGCCGGGTCCTGCTCTACGGAAACGTCAACCGTACTCATGGCCACGAGCTGGTCGAGGGCCGACTGGATGGGCACGGAGACGCCGGAGCAGATGTTGTAGGCCGCGCCGGCGCGCCCGTGCAACGCGGCGAGCTCGTAGGCGCGGAGCACGTCATCCACATGCAGGAAATCGCGCGCCGCCTCCAGGTTTCCAACCCGCACGACGGGCGCGTGCAGGCCGGCTTCGATGGCCGCGATCTGCCGGGCGAAGCTGGAGAGCACGTAGCTTTCGTTCTGTCCGGGACCAGTATGGTTGAAAGGCCGGAGACGCACGCAATCAAGCGCCTTCACGCGCCCAAGCCGCCCGCAGTAGTGATCCGCCGCCGCCTTGCTGATGGCGTAAGTGTTCACGGGATTGAGGGGATGCTCCTCGGTCACCGGAATGGACTGCGGCGGCCCGTAGGCGTCCGCGCTTCCGATGAAGACAAGCCGCGCATCGGGGCATGCTTCCCGCATGGCCTCGCTGAGGCGGATGGTCCCGTTTAGGTTCACATCCATCGCAAGCAGAGGATCCGCCTCGGCATCGGGCACGAATGCGATCGCGGCGAGGTGGAACACATGGGTCACGGCGCCCGCATCGCGCAGGAGCGCGGCCACGGAGTCGGCGTCGCGGAAATCGCAGGGGATCATGCCTTCTCGGGCCGGGTGGCCGCTGCATACGACGTCCCAGCCGCGGCCGCGGAGGTAGTCCGCCAGCCGCGTTCCCACGAAACCCGCCGCGCCGGTTATCAGCGCGCGTCCGGTCATACCACGACGATGCGGTTGTCGATTTCGGCCTGGACGCGCTCCAGGTCCGCGTCGACCATCCGGTGGACGAGTTCCGGGAAGCTGCATTCGCGCTCCCAGCCCAGCTGTTTCTTGGCCTTG
The DNA here is from genome assembly GCA_019637335.1 of Candidatus Hydrogenedentota bacterium. Lineage (NCBI taxonomy): Bacteria > Pseudomonadati > Candidatus Hydrogenedentota > Candidatus Hydrogenedentota bacterium. The sequence goes on from JAHBVV010000001.1 coordinate 193,349, forward strand.
GTGCAGTCGCCCAGGAGCAGCTCCACTTCGGCGGGGCGGTAGAACTTCGGATCCACCTTCACGTAGTCGTTGTAGTCCAGCCCCGCGCGGCCGAAGGCCAGCTCGCAGAATTCCCGGACGCTGTGGGTCTCTTCCGTGGCGATGACGTAGTCGTCGGGCGTGTCCTGCTGCAGCATGAGCCACATCGCGCGCACGTAGTCGCCGGCGAAGCCCCAGTCCCGTTTCGCGTCGAGATTACCCAGGCGCAACTCGCTCGCCAGGCCCAGTTTGATGCGCGCCACTCCGTCGGTGATCTTCCGGGTGACGAATTCCAGGCCGCGACGGGGGGATTCGTGGTTGAAGAGGATACCGGAGCAGGCGTACATGTCGTAGCTCTCGCGGTAATTGATCGTGATCCAGTGCCCGTAGACCTTCGCGACGCCGTAGGGGCTGCGGGGATAAAACGGGGTCAGTTCCGTCTGCGGCGTTTCGCGCACGTGGCCGAACATTTCGCTCGACGAGGCCTGGTAGACGCGGATGTCCTTGTTCACGTGCCGCACGGCCTCGAGGATCCGGGTCACGCCGAGTGCGGTGATGTCCCCCGTGAGCAGCGGCTGGTTCCACGAGGTGGGCACGAAGGACTGCGCCGCGAGGTTGTAGATTTCCCGGGGGCGGATATCGCCGACGGCCTCGATCAGGGAAACCTGGTCGGCCAGGTCGGCCTGGAGCAGGTGCAGGCGGTCCTTGATGTGGTTAATCCGCTCAAACTTTTCGGTGCTCGATCGCCGGACGAGGCCGTATACCTCGTAACCCTTTTCCAGCAGCAATTCGGCCAGGTACGAGCCGTCCTGGCCCGTGATGCCGGTAACAATTGCGCGGGGTGCGTGATCTGCCATCGTATCTCTTCCTCTATCCGGACGCGGTGTCCGCCGCCTGGTTCAAAGCTGCGCGAGCATGGGGAAACGGCCCGCGCGCCCTCGCGAAGGAGGGTGGCGCGCACGCCGCGGGGGCGCTCCGGCCCGAATTCCGGGACCGGATCAGGCCGAAAAAAAGACGCGCGTTCACCGGAACGGATCCCCGCCCACATATGGCGCGCAGTATAGTGAAAGGCCCGCGCGGATCACAAGGGGGGGGAGGGGGGATGGGCCGCGCGGCGCGGTCAGACGGGCCGCGCCTCGGACAGCAGTTCCTGGAGGCCTCCGACGATCATCTCCACGCCGACGGCCCCAACGAAGAGGGCCATAATGCGCATGAGCACGGCGAAATACTTCGCGAAGGCCGTCTCCCGGGCGCCCTCGGCGTTCCGGAACACGCCGTAGGCGCAGAGCACGAAGACGATGTTGACGAAAAGCACGCCCGCGATGACGCCCGTTCCGAGGAGGGCGCCGTGCTTCTCGCCAATCAGGATGCTGACCCAGAGCATCCCGGGGCCCACCATGTAGGGCAGGGCGATTTTGGGGGCCAGGTCGCGGACTTCGCCGCGGAAGAGCTGGGTGCTGCCCTCCCCCGCCGTGATGTAGCGGTAGGCGACGTAGAGGTTGATCATCCCGCCGAAGACGCGCAGGGAGCCAAGGCGGATCTGAAAGACATCCGAAAGGATCGGCTGGCCGGAGATGGCGAACACGACGAAAATGATGAAGGAGTAGAAGCTTGCCCGCAGGTGCACGCGCGTGAAGCGCTTGAAGTGCATGGTTTCGAACAGCTCCCGGAGGTAGAGGACCTGCGAGAACGGGTTCAGGATGATCAGCATCAGTAGAAAGAGGTTTGTGTCCACGTATCTAAAAGTCCTTCACGGCCCGCTCAGCGAAACGCCAGATCGCGCAGGAACAGGGCGATGGCGGGGAACAGGACCACGAGCACGGCGGAAAACAGCAGGATGGCGATGAAGGGCGGCGTGCCCTTCACGATTTCGAGGTAGGGGCGCCGGAATATTGCGATGGCGGTGAAGATGTCGCAGCCGAACGGCGGGGTGGCCGAGCCGATCGCGACCTGCATCGTGACGACGACGCCGACGAAGACGGGGTCGATCCCGGCCGCCACCGCGATGGGGTGGAATATGGGCGTCAGGATCAGAATCACCACGATGGGATCCACGAACATGCAACCGATGAAGTACGCGATCGCGATGGCGGCGATGATCGTGTAGTAGCCCGACTCCGCGGTGAGGCCGAGGCCGTCCGTGATGAGCGCCTGCGGTAGTTCGGCGAAGGAGATGACCCACGAAAACGCCGCGCCCGCGCCGACGAGGACGAAGACGACGGCGGTGACGAGGCCGGTGTTGGTGGCGATGGCGGGCACGTCCCTGAGGGAGATTTCACGGAACACCAGCACCTCCAGCACGAGCGCGTAGAGCACCGATACGGCCGCCGCCTCTGTCGGGCTGAACCAGCCCGTGTAAATCCCGCCGATGATGATCAGGGGGAAGCCCAGGGGGAGGATGGCGCGCCGCGCCGCCGCCCGGCGGGCCGGCCAGTCCTGCCGTTCGAGGCGGGGTATCTTCATCTGGATCGAGCGAATATAGCAATAGACACAAAACAGCAGCAGAATCAGCAGCCCGGGTCCGATGCCCGCGAGGAAGAGTTCGCCGATGGACGTGCCGGACACGACGCCATAGACGATCATGCCGATGCTCGGCGGGATCAGCAGCGCGATATCGCTCGCGTTGATGATCAGCGCCGTGGAAAAAGGTGACGAATAGCCGGCCTGCATCAGGCGGGGCCGGAGCGGCCCGCCAATCGCGACGACGGTGGCCTGGGTGGATCCGGAGATGGCCCCGAAGAGCGTGCAGCTGATCGCGCTCGTTATCGGGAGCCCGCCGCGCAGGTGGCCGGCGAAGGCCATGACCAGGTTGAGGAGGCGGTCCGCCGCCTGGCCGCGGGTCATGATGTCGGCGGCGAAGATGAACATGGGCACCGCGAGCAGGGCGGCGGGCTTGATACCGCCGATCCACTGCTGGATGACGACGGCGGAGTTGACCTCGGGGAAGTACAGCAGCAGCACCGCCAGCGCGGAGGCGAGGAGCGGGACTTTCATGGGGTAGCCCAGGAAGAGCAGCCCCAGCATGATCGCGAGTATCAACAACGCCATGCCGGTCATGGGGCGCCCTCCGCTGTCTTGCCGGCGGCGTCGGCGGCGGCGCTCATGTATTCATCCTTCGTGTCGAAGGCCAGGTACACGGCCTCGCGCCGCAGGTTGCGCGCCGCCGTGAGCAGGTACTGGATCCCCGCCATCACCAGGCCGAGGGGCGCGATGAGGTAGACGAGGTACAGGGGAACCTGAAGCACCGGGGACACCGAGCCGAGGCGGCGCACCACCAGGGCGTATTCCAGCGCCTGCCACGCCAGGAAGAGCAGCAGCGCCGCCGTGGTCGCCGCGATGCCGGTCATGATGATCTTCCGCGCGCGGTGGCCCAGGGCGTCGTATATCGCGGTCATGCGGATGTGGCGCCCGCGGCTCGCGCCGTAGCTCAGCCCGGCAAAGGTCACCAGGACGATCAGGAACTGGCACAGCTCCTCGGTGAACGCGAGGCTCGCGCCCAGAAAGGAACGCGAGATCACGTTCAGGACGGTCAGGCCCGCGATGGCGAGGATCGCGCCGGCGAGCACGAGTTCCTCCGCCCGCTGTATCAGTCTGAATAAACGCTCCATCGCGAAGCTCCTTGTGTCCGGGCCGCTCTAAATCGAACCCTATCCGTTTTGCGGGCCGGGATTGGGCATTCCGCTATCCCCGCACAGCATTCGACTGCTACGATCTGAACTTAAACCACGAATGGACACGAATTCACACGAATGAAGGGACGATTGGATTTATTTGGGGATTCCACGCTGTCTGTCCTGTGTGGCCGAGATTCGAATTCCTTTCAGGCGAACTCGAAGGGCGCCGGTTTTTCCAGGGCGATGCCCTGGGCTATGCTGCGCTGGCCCTTCGGGCCGAAGAATCCCGCCGATGCGCTTCCGGCGATCCAGTATGCCGTCCCAAAGTCCAATTCTTCATTCGCGTCCATTCGCGTCCATTCGCGGTTCAATTCCAATGGGTCTCGGCCAGGGCGACCGTGCATTTTTATCGTGCATTCTTACGAAATGTATGCTAGAATGGTCCTTATATGCGGACGCCGCGTTCGCGGCGAGAACCCGAAAGGGCCATCATGTTTATTCTGAATCGTACCGGTATTCGCGCCGGAATGTTGATCTTGGCGGCGATCGCCATCGCCGCCGCGCGCGCGGATACGCCGCAGCAGCACTGGCGCTTCGCCATTGAAGAGACGCAGGGGAGCGTGCAGGACGCGTACGCGCAGGAGTTCAAGCGGCGCATCGAGGCGGGGTCGGGCGGAGCCATCCGCGTCACCGTCTACCCATACGGGACGCTGGGCACGTCGGACCAGGTGACCGAACTTCTCGCGATGGATTCCATCCAGTTCGCCATGGCCTCGCCGGGGCACCTGGGCAAGCTCATCCCGGAGGTGCAGGCCTTCCTGCTTCATTTTCTTCTCACGGACGACGAGACCATCAACAACCGCGCTTTGGGCGATCCGGCGCTCCGCGAGGCCTTCGACGCGATCTATGCCGAGAAGGGGCTCTCGCTGCTTTCTATCCTGAGCGAGGGCTGGATGGTGTGGACCACGCAGAAGCCGGTTCGCAGGCCGGAGGACTTCGCGGGGGTGAAGATCCGCACGATGACGTCGCCATTGCTGCTGGCGGCCTACCGCGCGTACGGCGCGAGCCCGACCCCGCTGCCCTATGGCGAGGTGTACAGCGCGCTGCAATTGAATATGATCGACGCGCAGGTGAATCCGGTATTTGCGATACAGGAAATGAGCTTCTACGAGGTGGTCGAGTATATGATCTTCGCGCGGCACGCGCCGTTTGTGACGACGGCCGTGTCGAACCGTGCCTTTCTCGACGGGCTGCGACCGGCGGACCGCCAGCTCGTGCTGGAGACGATTGACGCGCTTCAGGCCTTCAACCTGGAGACGCAGCGGAAGTTCAACCTGGAGCGCCTGGACCTGATCCGCGAGCGGAAGCCGTCGATCCAGATCATACCCGAGCTGAGCGAGGACGAGCGGGCGGCGTTCCGGGAGGCAAGCCGCCCGGTGTACGAGCAGTTCACGCGCCTGGCGGGCCCGCGGGGCGCCGAAATGCTGGAGGCGATACGGGAGGCCGTCGCCCGCGCGTCGGTCGAGAGCCCGTGAGCCGTTCCGGCGCGCCGGCAAAAAAGAGGGCGGCGCCAGCCGGAACCGCCCGTGACCGCGCCGCCTCTCGTGTTGGGTGTTCATGGTGTCAGGCCACCGAGGCCTCGCCTGGCGTGAACTCCAGGGGCTCGAGGGGCTCCGGCTCGCGGTTGCCCAGGAACCATGGGCGCCGGTGGGCCGCAGCAAAGGGCTCGACCAGCTGGTTGTTCATGCTGTTGTAGACGAAGAAGACGTTGCTGCGCGGGTAAGGGGTGATATTTCCGTTGGAGCCGTGCATCAGGTTGCAGTCGAACAGGGTGACCGAGCCGATTGGCCCGCGCGGTACCGCAATGCCGAATTCATTCGCCATCCACTCCAGCTGGGTGTCATTGGGTACGCCGTAGTCCTGTTTTTTCAGGGACTGCATGTAATGGTCTTCGGGCGTGTAGCCCTCGCACTGGCAGAAGTACTTGTGGGAGCCCGGCATGACCATGAGCGGCCCGTTGTACTCGTAGTTTGGCGTCAACGAGATGGAGCAGCTCACGGCGCGCATGGAAGGCATCCCGTCCTCGCAGTGCCAGGTCTCGAAATCGCTGTGCCAGTAGAATTCCTTGCCGCGAAAGCCCGGCTTGTAGTTGACGCGGCTCTGGTGCAGGTAGACCTCGCCCCCGAGAATCTGCCGGACCATGCCGAGCAGGCGCTGTTCCGCGGCGAGGCGCTTGAAGGCCTCGCTCACGGTGTGGACCGCGAACACCGATCGTATCTCGCCGCTCAGGGCCTCCGTAATCGCGATTTCGGACTGGCGCACCTCCTCGTTGGTGCGGAGCGCGTCCATCTCCTGCTGCATCGCGGCGACTTCGTCGTCGTCGAAAAAGGACTCCAGGTACAGGTAGCCCCGCGCCTCGTAGCGGGCGAGTGTTTCCGGATCGAGCGGCCCGGCCCCCGCGAAGGGCCCGTCGTGCACGACCGGCTCCTTGCGCTTGAGTATTTCCACCGTCGCTTCACCGCGCGATGGGTATGTGTCGTCCGTATCCGTATGGTTCATCTATCCCTCTCCTTGCCCAGGTGTCATTCTGTTATTCGCGCGCCGCGCCGGCAGGCTCGTCTTCGAGCAGCGGGTAGGCGCCGTCCGCGTCGTGCGTCTCCCGCCCGGTGCAGGGCGGGTTGAAGACGCAGATCATGCGCAGGTTCTTTTTGGCGCGGAGGACATGCCGATCATGATCGTCGAGGGCGTACATGACGCCGGGCATGATCACATGCCGTTCGCCGGAGCCCAGATCTTCAAGCTCGCCTTCGCCCTCCACGCAGAGCACGGCCTCGAGGTGGTTCTTGTACCACATGCGGGTTTCCGTGCCCGCGTAGAGGATGGTCTCGTGGAAGGAGAATCCCATGCCGTCCTCCTTGAGGAGGAGGCGCCGGCTGACCCAGGTGTCGGCGTGCACCTCGCGGCTGGTTCCGCGCATCGATTCGACGCTTCGGACTATCAAGCCGTCACCTCCCTCACCCCGGCGAACTGGCGCGCGTGCTGCGGGAAGGCCTCCAGCGCGGCGGCCAGGCTTTCCTCGATGATTTCGAGGCCGCGCTCGAGCGTTTCCATCTCGATCGTCAGCGGCGGCAGGAGCTTGAGCACCTGGTCGTCCGCGCCGGACGTCTCGATGACGAGCCCGCGCTTGAACGACTCCCGCGCGATCGCGTTGGCGAGTTCGGGCGGCGAACATTCCACGCCGAAGATGAGGCCGCGGCCGCGCACGCCCAGGATCCCCGGATACGACTCGCGGAGGCCGTGCAGGAAGCTGCCGGCCACGAAAGACTTCTCCTTCACCTCGTTGGGGAAGGTGCGGCTGCCCCAGTAGCGTTCGATGGCCTCGGCGGCGGTGACGAACGCGAGGTTGTTCCCGCGGAAGGTGCCGTTGTGCTCGCCGGGTTTCCATTTGTCGAGGCGGGGCTTCATCAGCACGACCGACATGGGCAGTCCGAAGCCGGAGAGCGACTTCGACAGCGTCACGATGTCCGGGTTGATGCCGGCGTCCTCGAAACTGAAGAAGGTTCCGGTGCGCCCGCAGCCGACCTGGATATCGTCGACGATAAAGACGATTTCGTGGTCGTTGCACAAACGTTCAAGGCGGCGGAGCCAGTCGTAGCTCGCCTCGTTCACGCCGCCCTCGCCCTGAATCGTTTCCACCACCACCGCCGCGGGCTTGTCCAGGCCGCTGCTGTTGTCCACGAGCATCTTCTCGAAGAACATGAGGGTGTCGAGGTGTTCGCCCAGGTAGCCGTCGTAGGGCATGAAGGTGGTGTGCTGCGGGTCCACGCCGGCGGCGTCGCGGAAGTGGCTGTTGCCGGTCGCGGCGACCGCGCCCAGGGTCACGCCGTGGAAGCCGTTGGTAAAGGAGACAATATTCGTGCGCCCGGTGTGGTTTCGGGCGATCTTGAAGGCCGCCTCCACGGCGTTGGTGCCGGTCGGGCCGGTGAACTGGAGCTTGTAGTCCATTTCACGGGGCTTCAGGATAACGTCCTGCATGGCCTTGATGAAGCGGTGCTTGGCCGTCGTCATCATGTCGAGGCCGTGCGTTACGCCGTTCCGGATGACGTAGTCCAGCAGGGCGTCTTTGAGAAAGTCGTCGTTGTGGCCGTAGTTCAGCGAGCCGGCGCCCGCCAGAAAGTCGATGTATTCGTTGCCCTGCTCGTCGGTCAGGGTTGCGTTTTTGGCCTCCGCAAAGACCACCGGAAAGGACCGGCAGTAGCCGCGCACTTCCGATTCGTAGGTTTCGAACAGGTCTCGTTTGTCGCCTGTGCCATTACCATTGTCACTCATCGTTTTTTTCCTCCTTTTTTCGAGTTGCTCACCGCAAGGGCCCCACGCGGAAAAGCGCCTCTGGCTCGTGTTCGCCGCCGCCAAAATGTTCCGGCTCGAAATAGGCGCGCTCCTCACAGGGAACGCCCAGGCGCTCCGCCAGCCCGCGAAAGAGCCGGCGCGACGCCGTGTTGGACGGGGAGACGGTCGCTTCGAGGTAGCGCACCGGGACGGGGTCGTCCCGCCCGATGAGTTCCATGAGCAACGCCTGCCCCAGGCCGAGCCCGCGGCCGCGTTCATGCACCCCGATCTGCCAGATGAAAAGCGTGTCCGTAGCGTCTGGCAGCCGGTAGCCCGCCGCAAAGCCGGCGAGCCCATCGCCATTCTCCGCAACCGCCGTGGTGCGCCCGAAGTGGGTTGCGAGGAGGGCGTACGCGTACGCGGTATTGACCTCCAGGGGGGGACATTGCTGCACCAGGTCGTGAATTCGCGCCCCGTCCTCGGCGTTCGCGCGCCGGATCACGAGGGTCTGTTGCGGGGTAGACATAACGCTCCGTTGGTTGTAGTGCCCGGAATCAGAGAGACAAGTCCGTGCTACAAAAATCATTTGAACTCGAATGATTGTAGCAAAATTCGGATCTTTTCTCAAGGACGGCGTGAATTTGGTCCCCGATTCCCCGTAACCCCTTAGCCCAGCGTTTCTTCCAACTCCGGCACGTCGCCCGTGGCCAACAGCGGAGCCGCTTCGATATCCCGCGCTTCCATAAGATCCACGATTCGCTCCAGCGAAAGGGCGATCGTGTTCTGCTCACGCTCGGGGAGCTCGTGAAACGCATTCGCGAAGACATCCTGCAGCGGCGACGGCGCGGATCGCGCAAGCGCTATCCCCGCCTCGGTGGCGCAGATGTGCACGAGGCGGCGGTCGTAGGTGCTGCGCTCCCGGCGAACGAGGCCCTTGGATTCAAGGCGATCGAGGATCCCGACCACGGTGCTGTTGCTCACGTGGATCTGGCGCGCGATGTCTGAGGCGGTCGAGGAGCCGGACTCCACGATCCAAAGCAGTGTCACGAGTTGGGGCGTGGTGATATTGTGGACTGCCGCCAGCTTGCGCGAGTGGATGTCCACGGCCTGGATGATCCGCCGGAGCGCCCGAAGGATGCGGACGTCAAGCGGGGTGACGGCGGGCCGCGCCGTTTCGCTGGTGGTCGTATGGGTTTCAGCCATGGCAAGCTCCCGTGCGGTGTTGGCAACGCTATATGCCGCAATTATAGCCGGAATCCACCCTTCCGCGCCATATGGATTCCCGGGCGGGTCTCGCACGAACCGGACGGTGCGGGCCTGCGCCCCGGCGGTCGCACGGATCGCGCGGCGCGGTCTCGGTGTGGGGTGAATTGGGGGGGAGTCCGCCCCGGGGCGGGAAAACGGTTTGCGCAAACGCCGATCAGCGCCCCCCGCTAGTATGCGCTGTATCGCACCCTAGAGGACCAGGAGGAGGGCCGTTGCGTCGGCGGCGAGCACGAGCGCCGCGCAGAGAGCCCGCCGCCGACCCCAGGGAAAGGCCCCGGCAATTGCCATCACGGAGGCCACGGCGAGGGCGACCGTACCCGTTGTGACCATGCTGAAGGCGGGAAATTGCGCCCAGTAGGATGGGGAATCCAGAACATTCGCGGGGATGGCGGCCCGATTGAGCCAGAAGAGGCCCAACGAGAAGAGCAGCAACCCCGTCGAGGCCACGACGAGCGCGGCCATCTCGCGGCGTATGCTGCGGCGCGCGCGGCGATCCTCGCCCGAACTGCTTGCAATCTCCACCAGCTTCTCCCGAACACTCGCGTCCGGGTCGGCCGCCGTCACGAGCCCGTGCCGGTGGCAGAACACGCCTTCGCGGTCTTTCCAGCTGACGAGCACGCGCTGCTCGTCCTGATGATGGAGGCGGAGTTCCCGGTCCCGCGCGATACAGTTCAGCCACGCGTCGCGCGACATCACCAACCCACACGGGCCGGCCCCCGCGATTGTGGCTGCGTCATTTTCGTGGGGCATGGTCATAACCCTGCTACCCTTCCTGGCGAACCAGCCGTATCTCCCCCAGAGACAACGTGCGTTTATTCTGCTCGAAACGAACGGGAATTTCCACCCGCCCGTATCCGCCCATATCGAACTCAAATATCACGGCCAATGGACCCTCCCGGTCCCGGCGGCCCCGGTGGGCTTCACCCGGGCAACCCGTTACATACCGGAACGCTATCTCGCCTCCCGCTCCCGTCTCTCCATCATACACCAGCCGGTCTCCCGCCCGGATCGCCACCGCCACACCGGATACCGGCTCGCCCGTGGCGCCGTCCACAATGGCGCCACTGAAATCGACCACGTGACGGCACGGGCCGCCGAGTCCGGCGCACCCCGCCAGGCCAGACAGCGCCGCGGCAGCCGCCAGGCGCCGGCCCCACCGGCCTATACCCGCGGGGGCAAAACGCCAATCCAGTCGCCGCAACGGCAAGCCTCCAACTGCGCGCCGCACGGCACAAGCCGCGCATACTGCGCAAAGTACCAGACATAATAACATTGATCGCGCCGCTTGGCAACTGTCCTCAGGGCAATCGCATTTAAACCTCCACCTCGAGCCGAGCGCCACATGGACTACCTTAAATGTTAAGAAGGGCGCGTGTTGGAGCGCTGGCATCCTTGCCGGCACAGATGCCGGCGCTCCAAAACGCTCACTATCGTTGATTCAAGGTTCCAAATCGACTCAAGTTTACGCCCATATACCGAGATCGAGTTTAAATGCGATTGCCCTGCAACTGTCATGCGCCGGAAAATTGACGCCGCCCTGGTTCGTCAGTTGTCCCCGATTTCCACTGCGGGTTCGGGCAGGTTCCGATCAATCTCGTCCAGTCGGTAGCCAAAGCCGCTGCCGGCGATGGAATCCAGCCGCACGACGCCCTCGCGACGGCGGTAGAGCCCGGGATGCACCTTCGCCTCGGGCAGGCTGGCGTCCGGGTAGAACTGCATCGCGTTCGTTTCCACGCCCATGATCGTGCCGGCGTGCGCCGCGAGAAGGACATGCGGGATCTGCGCGATCATGGGATTCGTCAGATCCTGCACCATGAGCGTCATGCCGTGCGCTTTCGCCCAGCACAGGCTCAGCAGGGCGCCCGTCTGTGTCTTGCAGGTCTTGAGCGCAACGCCGGTCCAGCCCAGCGATCGCCCGAGCCGGACCAGTTCCCAATCGTGCGCGCTTTCGTCCATGAAAAGGGGTTTCCGGCTCGAAACGCTGTGGACATCGATCCGGTTCGCTTCCAGATCGTAGGGGAAGGGCTGTTCGACGTACAGCAGCATCCCGCAAATGCGCGGGTGCTCCATGATCAACCGATCCAGTATGACATTCACGTAGGTCGGATCCGTCACCGTGCAATTAAAATCCGTTGTAAGCCAAACCACCCCCTCCTCAATCGCAATCGCGCCCACATCGACAATCCGCTTGTAGTCCCAGGCCGCATCCGTGCCGCAGAGCTTGATCTTCAGGCACATGAGCCCGTCCGTCCGGATCCACTCGCGGAGAAAGACGGGGTAATTGTCTTTTGGCATTTCGATATCCGGCTCAAAGGGATCCAGCGGGTCTTTCCCGCCCACAAGGTGCCAGGCCGGCAGTTCCATCTTTGCGGGGCGGATGAGAAAGTCCGCGGGGTATTTTCCCGCGAAGGACACGTCGCTGTTCTCCGCCGGCGCCAGCCACGCCGAAAGGTCCCGGTTCATATACTGCGCGTTGTAGGTCGCGTAGGTGGGCGCGTCGTTGAGGTTGCCATAGGCGTCGTGCAGGGCGATGTCGTAGGCCGAGCAGCACACGAGCGCCGCGAGCCAGGGCATGGGCTCGCCGCCGCGTTCCGCGTTGAACTCCGCGACCAGCGCTGGCAGGCGATCGTGGAGAAAGGCCTGGCCTACCTCGATCGGGTGGCCGTAAACGTCGAAATCCGCCCAGGCCGCCGCGAGCAGTTCGCTGAAGGCCATCAGCGCGGCCTCGCGCTCGGCGTAGGGCAGCGCGCTGGGCCACACCCAGTTCGCGCTCAGCGGCGTCTCGCCCCAGCCGGACGCCCGGCGGCGATCGCGGCCGGCCACTTCGATCCGGACCCGCGCGCACTGGATATGGGTTGAAACCGCGGCGCCGAACTTGAGCGGCACCCGCAAGGTGCAGGGAATGTAGTACAGGCTCGCCGCCAGGGGGCGGGCGTCGGTTGACTTGGACATGGGATCACACTTTCCTGGGCCGCGGCCGGCGGGCGGCGCGGAATCCAATACGAGAACTGCCACGGAGGCCAGCAGTTTGCCACGCGAATGGCTTGTACTACAATTTCCGGGAGATTGCCGGCGGGTGCGGCGCCGGGTAATGGGCACAGGGCAATCGCATTTAAACTTCCAACTCGACCCGAACGCCACATGAACCACCTTCAGTGTTCAAGAGGGCGCGTGTTGGAGCGCTGGCATTTCGCCTGCGGCGAATCCCTGACCTGGCCGGCACAGATGCCGGCGCTCCAAAGCGCTCACTATCGTTGATTCAAGGTTCCAAATCGACTCAAGTTTACGCCCATATACCGAGATCGAGTTTAAATGCGATTGCCCTGGCAATGGGCGCGGTTTGCATACCCGCCGGAAATCTGGTTTACTCAGATCCGTACCGCGCGCCCCCGCGGTGTTCCGGGTTGCTGAATGCCGGCGGGTGCCGGTTGGGGATTCGCCCATGTTTCAAACGGCCCCCGCATCGCGAGACGCCGTCTCCGCCGCGCTGAATGGTTCCCCCGGCTGCCACACGCCGGTCGGCCCCCTCGCTGTCCATTCCTGCGCGCGCTTCGCCGGGGTCACGCTCCGGGATTACACGCTGAACGCCGCGACGCTGGCCGATTGCGTCGTTCGGTACTACGAGCGTTTCGGGCCCGATGCGGTTTGGGTTTCCGCGGACACGTGGGTCACGGCGGAGGCCATGGGCGCGCGCGTGGCGTTCCCCGGAGCAGATCTGCCGCTGGGCGGGGCCGGCGATCCGCTCGTGCGGTCGCCCGGCGACATTGATCGGCTCCCCCCGCCGGATCCCGGGGCGCGCGGGCGCCAGCCGCTGATGCTCGAAGCCTTGGGCCGGGTACGCGCGGCGATTGGCAACGACGCCTTCATCGTCGCGTGTTTCGATCAGTATCCGTTCTCGCTCGCCTGCGCCCTCATGGGCATCCAGCCGGTCATGACAAAGGTCATCGAGGATCCGGGTTTCGTCGAGGCGCTGATGGAGCGGGGCCTGGAGCACGGGATCGCCTACGCCCGCGCCCTGGCCGATGCGGGGGCCGACATGCTCAGCGGCGGCGACTCCCCGGCGGGGCTGATCGGGCCCGCGCTGTACGCCCAGTGCGCGCTTCCCTTCGAGCAGCGGCTTATCGCGGGCGTGCAGGCCTCGTGCGCGATCCCGGTCTCGCTGCATATCTGCGGCAACGCGATGCCCATACTGGACGGCATGGCCGCATCCGGCGCGTCCGTCCTGGAGTTGGATCACCTCACCGACCTGGGAATGGCCTGCGATGTCGCGGGCCCGGAGATCGCCCTGTGGGGCAACCTCGATCCCATCGGCGTCCTCGCGCAAGGCAGTCCGGACGCCGTTCGCCAGGCCGCATGGAACGCGCTCGAAACCGTGCGAAGCCGGGGCCACCGGCGCTTCGTGCTCAGTTCCGGATGCACGCTGGCCCCCGACACACCCCCGGAAAACCTCGACGCCCTGCGCCAGGCCGCCCGGGAATTCGATCAGGAGAACAACGCCCCATGAGCAAGAAACTTGGTGTACTTATCCACGGCGCGGGCTGGGTGGCCTCCCAGCACATCCAGGCCTTCCAGAAGAACCCCCACACCGAAGTCCGCGCCATCTCGAGCCGCACCCTGGAGAGCGCCCGGAATCGCGCCGCGGAGTTCGGCCTCGACGTGCCCTGTCATATCGATTACAAGGCGGCCCTCGAACAGCCGGACATCGACATTGTGGCGGTGTGCACCCCGCAGCACCTCCATCCCGAAAACACCATCGCCGCCGCCCGCGCCGGAAAACACATCGTGATTGAAAAACCCGCCGCCATGACCCTCGGGGACGCTCGCGCGATGCGGGACGCGGTGCGGGAGGCCGGGGTGCGCACCGTCGTGAGTTTTGTGTTGCGCTGGAACCCCCTGTTCCAGGCAATCAAGTCCCGGATCGCGGCAGACGCCATCGGGCGGGTCTACTGCGTCGAAACGGACTACCAGAGCTACGCCGGGGACTGGTGGGGCGGATACGGGCTGGGGCGGCAGAAGGAACTCGGCGGCAGCGCCTTTCTCGTGGCGGGTTGCCACGCGATCGACGCGCTGCGCTGGTTCGCCGCGCCGGGAGAGTTCGAGGCCGCCACCCCGGTGGAAGTGTTTGCGTGCCAGGGCGGCCTGCGCGGCCAGTCCACGGCGCAGTACAACCCGATCACGGGCGACTGGCACGAAGGCGAGCCGCTCGAATACCCCGGCGTCGAAATGGCCTTCGTCCGCTTCGACAATGGCGTTATCGGCAAGGTCTCCGTCAATTTCGAGTGCATCCAGCCCTACGCCTTCCCCGTCCGCATTTTCGGCGATCGCGGGACCATTCGCGACAACCAGCTGTGGGCGCCCGCGGGCGCGGCAACGCCCGGCTGGGAGACCATCCCAGGAATCACCCCGGATAGCGCGGACGTCACGCACCATCCCTTCCAGGCGCAGATCGATCACTTCGTCGGCTGCATTCAGGAGGGCCGGGAGTCGCACTGCAACCTCGAGGACGCGCTGCGTACGCACGAAGTGATCTTCGCCGCGCAACGCTGTAACGAGACCGGCCGATCCGTCTCGCTCCCCCTGCCATAAGGCGGCGCACATTGCGGCCCGCCGGGCGCGTTGTTAGAATGCGCGCAGGAGGATCGAAGGCATGTATGAGGAACTGGACCAGACCATCGCCGCGCTGGAGAACACGTCCGCCGGCTGGGTCAACCGGCGCGACGCGGCCGCGGCGCTGGGCGAGTATATCCGCCGCGCCCGCGCGGCGCTCGAAGCACACGCAAACGAGAAGGACGTCGACGTGCGCGGCAGCGTCGTGGAGGCCCTCAAGACCGCCGCTTCGCCCGCCGCGCCCGCGGCCACCTCCGCGACGCCGGCTCCGCCCACCATGCGAGAACTGGCCCGCGCGTGCTACCGGAAGTCGCGCCGCGAAGTAAAGCCCGAGGGCGACGGCTTCGTGGTCCGCGTCCAGGCGCGGGACGGGCGCGCGCAGGACGTTCGCATCGACCGCACCACGCAGGCGGACGGCCGCGAAATCATCCGCGTTTCGACGGAATGCGCCGCGGCGGACCCCGAAACCATCGCCTGGGCCATCCGCAACCACGCCCGCTTCACGTACTGCGCGTTCTGCGTGGAGGAGCGCGGCGGGGTGGAACGCCTCATTCTTGCGTGTAATTTCGAGCCCGACCTCGTCTCGCCCGCCCAGGTGAAGAACGCGGTGAAGGAAGCGGCCCACTACGGCGACTGGCTGGAAAAGAAGCTCACCGGCCAGGACGAACACTGACGCGGGGCGCCGCGCGCGATCAGTCGGTCTTATAGGCCGGAGCCTGTTTTGCGATCTCGAGGATGTCGGCGCCGGGTATGACGACGCTGGCCATGTTCATGTCGTATTCGTCATGAACCCCCATTCCGTTGGGGCCGTTGCCGCGCAGGATGCGCGTGACGTTGATGCCGAGGCAGGCGCCGCTCGTGAGAAACACCGGCGTCCCCATGCCGCTGTATTCGCCGAGAATATACGTGAGCCGCGGGCGCTCCTGCACCGCGCCGATACGCATCACATTCGCCGTGGCCAGCCGCTGCGCCACCTTTCCGAGGCGGTGCAAGGTGACCACCTCGTCGAAGGCCTGGGCCGTCGCCCCGCCGGACAGGTCCACATAGGCCTGCGGCGCGTCGGGCTTCGTCACCGGACGCAGGAAGGCCAGATCCAGGTCGCGGTCGCGCAGCACGATCTCCGCATCCACTTCCTGCTCCCCGTGCAACGCCTTCAGCCCGGTGATCTCCGTCTTGCTGCTGTAGCCGTCCTCGCCCGCGAACATGTCGTCCATCCACGACGAGGGATCCGTGTGCATCAGCGAGGTGACCATCAGCCCTTCCGGCGAGATCACCGTCGCGGTAACCTCCTGCGTGAACTCGCTCACATCGGTCCCGTATTCCGGCATGGTGTAGCTCTGTTTGACCGTCAGCTTCACCTGCACAACCGCGGCGCCGTTTTTCGCGACGATCGCGCGCATCGCCTCGGCCACGGGATCCGCGCCCGCCCATCCGGGCAATAGCACCGCCGCCGCAACCAGGGCCCATCCCGCCCGCATCCATGGATTTCGCATCGTTTGCTTCCTCTTGTTACGCCCCAGGCGTCGCATTGGACTCGTGGTAGCGGCGCAGGCCATCCAGCGCGCGCTGAAAATCTTCCGGCGGCGGCGCCGTAAAGGTCAGCCGCTCTCCTGTTTTCGGGTGGGTCACGCCGAGGCGTTCCGCGTGAAGCGCCTGGCCGATGAGGCCGTACAGCGCGGCGCGGAGGTCGTCCGGAATAATCCAGTTTCGATACTCATGCTCGCCGTACACGGGATCGCCCAGGACCGGGCGGCCCGCGAAGCGCATGTGCACGCGGATCTGGTGGGTGCGGCCGGTCTCCAGCTGCAGGCCCACCAGGGACGCGATCCCGAAGCGCTCCAGCACCTCAAAATTCGTCACGGCCTCCTTGGCGCGGATCCCGGTCACGGCCATGCGGCTCCGGTCGCTCAGGCTCCGCCCGATGTTCGCGTTCACGCGGCCGCGTTCCTCCTGAAACTCGCCGCGCACCAGGCAGAGGTAGCGCCGATCGAAGGTGTGCGCCGCCGCCTGGGCCGCGAGATGGCGAAAGGCCGGCTCGTTCTTCGCCACCACCATCACGCCCGAAGTGTCCCGGTCCAGCCGGTGCACGATGCCCGGCCGGGTCATGTCCTCGCCCGCGCGCCTGAAATCGGGGCAGTGATACAGTATCGCGTTCACCAGCGTGCCCGTGTGGTGGCCCGGCGCCGGATGCACCACCATGCCGGGCGCCTTATTCACCATCACGAGGTCTTCGTCCTCGTACAGGATTTCGAGGGGAATGTTCTCCGGCTCCGGCCAGGCCGACGGGGCCGGCGGCAGATCCACCGTGATCGCGTCGCCCTCGCTCAGCACGCGGCCCGGCTTGGTGCACGGCGCGCCGTTGAGCATGACGCGCTCGTCCTTGATCAGCTTCTTGAGGTACGAGCGCGTCGCATCCTCCACCGCCTCCGCGAGAAACACATCGAGCCGGAGGCCCGCATGCTCCTCCCCGGCGTTTATTTCAACCAATTCACTCAAGAGGCATAACCTTTTTGGTAACCGTTTAACCGTCTGAAGCATAGAAAATTTTCAACCACGAATGAACACGAATAAGAGAGACTATTGACCGGGTTCGAAGACTCAAATGGAACGATAACAGGTCCACCTTTAAGCCTTTGTAACATTCTAGCCGCCTGAAGCAGCAACGCGCGGAAACAGCACGAACGGACCGTTAACGTACGAGGAAGCGATGCAAAGGATCGCGGACATTTCTGTCCGCGGCAGGACGAGCACAAGACATCTCGTGATCGCTGCGTATGTGAAGAGGCGCGGGTCGCCAATGCTTTCCGCTCCTGGTGACGCCGGGATCCTATTCCAAACCACTTACGTCACTTCATTTCCCGAGCTCCCGTTGCCGCGGACGTGCCGAAGGTCCGCCGAGGCGGAAATGTCCACGATCCCGCTATTCACGCCGGTCTTGCCCGGGAATCGCCTCCAAGGCGGTGGGTGCTTCATTCCGCTAAAGTGTTACAAAGAATTAAGAATGGATTCCAGCTCCGGAAGTTTCCGATCAATTCGTGCCAATTCGTGTGCATTCGTGGTTCAATATCCTGGTTGCGGCCAGCGGCTGCGCCGGGTTCTTTGTGCTCTTTGTACTACTATCCGTCAACTTCTTGTTTTTTCTGCAAGTTCTTTCGCTCAAGATCCATATAACCGTTTGTTGTAAAAGCATTTACGAAGCGAAAAATCCAGGGAGAATCTCCGGGCCGTTCCACAAGTGTCGTGGTCGAAATTCTTTTCTTGCCCACGGATTACACCGATGACACGGATTGAAGCGACACCCGAACCAATCGAGAAGAAGCAGCCCGCCACCCGATCAACCCCGCTAAAATTCCGATGCTGAACAATCCGATCAGGCTGCCTTGGAAACAGCACGCAGCCGCCTGCACACCCCAACGACCGAAATCATTTTCTATTCTCTTTCCGTGTCATCAGTGCAATCCGTGGGCACAATTCTTGATCACCGCCCGCGGCTGCTCCCGATGCATTCGTGTGCATTGGTGTTCATTCGTGGTTAAGAATGCGCTCTCGATCATCCACCCAATCCATCTGCGTACCAGAAATCACCCTATGCGCTCTCTGCGTTCTCTGCGGTTAAAGCTATTCTCTTTTTTTTCTTCGTGGCCTTCGTGCCCTTCGTGGTGCTCAATTCCTTGGTTGCGGCCAGCGGCTGCCCCGTGTCCATTCGTGGTTAAGCCGCTACTCAACTTCAGGCGGCTGAAGTTTTGCCCCTTTTGTAACACGGCGCTGACCAATGAAACGCCCGCGACGACACCCGCCTCCCCTACGCGCCGGCATCACCCGTGAATCTCGCGGAAGTGCATCACCGCCGCCATGAAATCGTCGCCGAGAAACTGCGGGAGAAACGGCTCCTCGTCGTCCTCGTCCTCCTCCGCCGCGCGCGCCGCGACCTGGCCTATGGCCTCCGCCAGCAGCGCGGCCATGGTGTCCCAGAGATCGCGCCGATCCTTCCAGAAAGCCGCATCCGCTTCGAGCAGGGCGACGATCAGATCGCCCTCGTGCGCCGCCGCCTTCATGAACGGGTCGCCCTCCATCCGCGCGATCGCGAGCGGCACGGTAAACCGGAGGCTGACGCCCCACCGGATCAGTTGCAGCAACTCTCCCGGCGTCAGGCGGCGCACCGGCTTGGTCGCCAGCGCGAACGCGTGCGGCGGTGCGTCGTACTCGTCTATCTCAAAACGCCAGTCCCCGCCCTCCAACTCGGCGAGCGAGCGGTGTGTGTCGAAATCAATGGGATTGTCCATGGCAGGTCCTGTGTGTGCGCCGGCCCCCGGCGCCGCCGAATGACGTATCATACCACGAATACGCGCCTGCGCCGAACCCTGCGCCGCGGCGGCCGATCCGTGCTACAATGCTCCACACGGCGCGTGACGCGCTGGATAGCCCCCGGGATACCGCTTTCATCCCCGCCGGCGGCCATTCATCTCCCATTATTGACCCCGCCGGCGGCTAGAACGCACATCCCCGCGCGGCGCGACGCCTGTTGGACAACGCACCCAGGAAGGACTCCCATGATCGCCCGTCTACTCTCCTGCCTCGCCCTCGCCGCCGCATTCGCCGCGCCCGCCCTCGAAAGCGAGCTCATTTTCCCCATGAACCCGATGCACAACCACGGATCGAGCATCGTGGAGACGCCGGAGGGCGACCTCATTGCGTGCTGGTTCCACGGCACGGGCGAGCGCAAGTCCGACGATGTGGTGATCCAGGGAGCGCGCAAGCGCCAGGGCGCGGATACGTGGAGCGAGCCCTTCCTGATGGCGGATACGCCCGATCTGCCGGACTGCAATCCGGTGCTGTTCATCGACCCCCGCGGCACGCTCTGGCTCTTCTGGATCGCCGTCCAGGACAACGAGTGGGGCGGGTCCCTCCTGAAATACCGCACCGCCGCGAACTACCAGAACGACGGGCCGCCCGAATGGGACTGGCAGGACGTCATCCACACGCGCCCGCTCAATCTGGAGCCGAAAATGAACGCCACGCTCGACCAGCTCGAGACGGAGATGGCGGATCTCCTTGCGGGCGCCCCGCGAATTCAGGGATTGATCCAGCAACTCCGCGACACGCTCCCAATCAAGATCCACCGGCGGCTGGGCTGGATGACGCGGATCAAGCCGATTATGACCAGCGAAAACCGGATGATGCTCGGGCTCTATTCCGACGTTTGGAACTCGTCGCTGGCGGTCTTCACCGAGGATTGGGGCCAGACCTGGACCACCGGGGAACCCGCGCTCACCATGCAGCTCGGCAACATCCAGCCGGCCTTCGCCCAGCGCAAAAATGGCGAGATCGTGATGTACATGCGGGACAACGGCCTCCCGAAGAAGATCCGCCAGGCGGTCTCCAACGACGGCGGCGTGACCTGGGGGCCGGTCACCGCGATGGACATTCCCAATCCCGGGGCATCGGTGGATGTGCTCGTGTTGCAAAGCGGCCACTGGGCCCTGATCTGCAACGACGCGGACGGGCGGCACATCGCGACGGTGTATCTTTCGGAGGACGAAGGGCAGACCTGGCCGGTTTCCAGACGGATCGAAGACTTCGAGAAGGACGCCGGTTCCGCCTCGTATTTCGCACTGATTCAGGGGAAAGACGGCGTGATTCACACGACGTATTCCTACAAGAACGCGGACACGCCCGGATCCGCGATCAAGCATGTCGCGTTTGACGAGGGGTGGATCCGGGGCGAGTAAGCCCCGCCCACGCGCCGCCTTGCGCCTGAAAATGGACCATGCCCGCTCCCGGTCTACAGGAGGGCATGCCATGAACATGAACACACTCGCGCGGGGTGAACGGTGGATGACGCCGGCGGAGAAACGCCTGAACCGCCGTTTCGTAACAAGGGTCGCGCGCCAACTGCGCGCCCGGGGGGTGGCGGACTCTCCCATGCTGTGCCTGCGCATCGGGGACGTCGCCGTCACATGGATCCTCGCGCGACGTCTGGAAGCGGCCCTCGCGCCGGATCCCGCCGCGCAGTCCCCCGCCGTCGCGACCCCCGCCCAGGCCGACGCCATCGGCAAGAACCGGGAGCGCCTGCGGAAGTCGGTCAAGGAGCTCGAGGAGTTCTGCGAACGCAACGGCGCCCCGGTCGAAACAGGCCTGGCCGACATCGTGCGGCCCATGCTGCGCAATGTGGAGGGCGCGGGCCTGTTTTCCCCGGACCGGTGATGGCCGGGGATGGCCAAACATAATGTAGGATAGCCGTCCCGGCTGTCCGGACAGGCGGGACGCCTATCCTACTTTGCCCGTGACTTCTTTTGGACAGGCGCTTATGACGCGTTGCGTCACCCATTGAGGATGAAATGCTGCTCCTGACTGTTGGCGATCAACTGAAGTCCCGCACCCACAAGCCTTCGCGGCGGAGCCGCGGAGCTTGAGGGTGGCACCCGTGGCTCCTCTTGAAATCTCGGGACAGGCGGGACGCCTATCCTACTCTGCGTATCTGTAGGCATGGCGCGGGCCGCCTTGCAACCGCGCGGCTCCATATGCGATACCATCCACATGAAACCGTTCATCGTGCTAGTCATCGCCGCCCTTGCCCTCGCCGGGTGCGCGTCGAATCCGAAACCGGATGGTCCGCCGGTCGTGCGCGAACTGCTCACGACCGGCTACTGCAAGTGCGGGCGCTGCACCAACTGGCGCCACACCCTCTTCCTCCGGCGCACGGTCATCAAGGACGGCCCCAGCAAGGGCGATCGCAAAAAGGTGCGCAAGACCGCCAGCGGCAAGATGGCGAAGGTCGGCACCATCGCCGCCGACACCAGCGTATACCCCTTCGGGACGATTATGTACATTCCCGGCTACGGCTACGGCGAAGTGCAGGATGTCGGCGGGGCCATCAAGGGCCAGCACATCGATCTTTTCTTCAAGAAGCACGAGACCGCCCTGAAATGGGGCAAGCAGCGCAAGCAGGTCCAGATCTGGTTCCCCTGAGCGCCCGCGGACTGAACCCGCTTCGGGTTGCGCGCGCGATCCCCAACCGAAAAGGACGATCCCATGCTGGAAGATTCTCCACTCAAACATAAACGCATCCTGATCATCGCCGGCGAGATCTACGAAGATCTGGAGCTCTGGTACCCGAAGCTCCGCCTGGAGGAGGCGGGCGCGGCCGTGACCGTGGCCGGGCCGGAGGCGGGCGTGAAATACGCCGGTAAACACGGCTACCCCTGCGTTTCCGACGCCCGCATCGACGCCATGCTGGAGGCGGATTTTGACGGGCTTATCGTGCCCGGCGGCTTCATGCCCGACGCCCTGCGCCGCGATCCGGCGCTCCTCAAGCTCGTGTCGGATTTCGCGGCGGCGGGCAAGCTGGTGGCGGCCATCTGCCACGGTGGCTGGATACCGATCTCGGCGAAGGTTTACCGCGGCGTCCGCGTGACCGGATCGCCGGGCATCAAGGACGACCTGGAGAACGCCGGCGCCCTCTTCGAAGACGCCCCGGTCGTGGTTGATCGCCACTTCATTTCCAGCCGCCGCCCCGGCGATCTGCCGGACTTCTGCCGCGCCATCATCGCCTTTCTCGCGGCCTGGCAGCCCTGAACGAAGGGGCCATGCCCGATCCCGCCGACAGAGGGCCGCACGTCCTGATGATCGGGGCCTTTCCGCCCCAGGCCCAGGGCATTCCCGGCTATTGCGGGGCCCTGGCGGCCGCGATCGGCCGGCGCGCGACGATCCGCGCCCTGGGCTTCCGGGCCATGTATCCCCCGTGGCTCTTCCCGGGCGTGAAGGCGGCCAACGACCCCACCAGCGCGGCCCCGGAGGCCCCGGGCCTCACCGTGACGCACGCGCTGGCCTGGTACAACCCGCTCGGCTGGATCCGGCATGCGTGGCGCGCGCCGGCGGATGTCGTCCATATCCAGTGGTGGAGCCTGCCGCTGTTTCCGGTCTGCCTGACCTTCGCGCTGGCGGCAAGGATACGGAGGCTGGCCGTGGTGCTGACGGTCCACAACGTCCATCCCCACGAACCGAGCCGGGGCTTCACCATCGCCAGCCGCATCCTCTACCGCCTCGCCGATCACCTCATCGTGCACAGCAAGACGAACCGCGAACAACTCTGCGCCAGCGGGACGATCGCGCGCGACCACGTTTCCTGCATTCCCATGGGCGCCGACGATGGCCCGATCACGCCGCCGGATCGCCCGACCGCCCGCGCCACGCTCGATCTGCCCGAAGACGCCGAGGTGGTGCTATTCTTCGGCACGATCCGCCCGTACAAGGGGCTGCGCGATTTGCTGCGCGCCGCCGCGACCGCCCGAAAATCGCTGCCGCGCCTTCATCTCGTGATCGCGGGCAAGCCCTGGGAAGACTGGGCGCCCCTCGACGGCCTGATTCACGACCTGGGTCTGGGCGATTGCGTGCGCGCACGGCTGAAATACCTCCCGGAAGCCGATTTGCCGCCGATTCTTGCCGCCGCGGATCTCGCCGTGCTGCCCTACACGCATTTCGACGCGCAGAGCGCGGCCGGATCGCGCCTGATCGCCGCCGGGTTGCCGCTGGTCGTCACCGATACCGGCGGCTTGCCGGAGCTTGTGCAGCACGATCCTCGCTGGGTGGCGCCCCCGAACGATCCCGAGGCCCTCGCGGCGCGGATCGTGGCGTACTTCACCGATCCCGCCGCCGCCGAGGCCTTCCGCGATATTGCCGGCAGGACCCGCGCGGCGATGTCGTGGGACGGCGCGGCGGAGGCGCACCTTCGGCTCTACAGGGCGCTGCGGACGTAGGCGCTGCGGGCTATTTCGCGGCGCCGGTCGCCACCATATCGAGCACGAGCCGTTTATCCGGCGAGCCCGATCCCGCCACCGTCGCTTTCGAGGCCGCCGGCGGGCGCTCCGGGTCGTAGTATTCCGGGCGGATCTCGTTCAACGCGGTGGAGGTGTCGTCCGCCGTCACGTAGTACGTAGCCTTGATCATGTGCCTGAAATCGCCGCCCAGCGGTTCCAGCACCGCCTTCAACTGCGCGAAGATATCGTGCACCTGGCCGGCGGCATCCAGGGTTTTCCGCGCGGTGAAGCCCTGGGTGTAAATCCGCACCGGGCTGTTCACGATCGCGTAGCGGCAGTAGACCGGCGACCGCGCCACCTCGGGCGGCCAGCGGTGCTCGACCGGGTCCGCGCTTTCCGGGGCGCCCGGGATCCACGCGATCAGCTCGATCTCCGTGGGGATGCCGTTCAGCCAGTCCACAAAGGTCATCGCGGGCGCGGTGGCGTCCGGATAAAACGCCGCCATTACCGCTTCCGCCTCCGCCACGCCGGACGCGGGTTTCATGAAGGCCTTCAGGTGCACCACGTGCTCCGCGGACAACCCGTTCAGCGCAAGCACCTCGTGCAGCTGGTCCATCGTGCCCTTTGACGCGACGACTAGGTCTTGCGTATCCATCTCGGCCATGCCGGAAATGTAGAGCGCCCGGCCTTTCGGCAATACCGCCACGTGCGCCGCGCCGTTTCGCGCGGGGATCGCGCCGCTCGTGTGCCGCAGCACGGCCTCCGGCGCGCGATCATCCGCCACGGCCGCGATCGCGTCGGCCGCGACCAGCGCCGCCGGGTCCGCCAGCGCCGAAACAACCCAGGTCACCGCCGGGTGCGCGCCATCGCCCAGGCGGCCCTTCAGGCGCGCGGCCGCCTCCCCCACCAGCGCGTCCGACGTGACGTACATGTTCAGCCGCGCGATCGCGTCGAGGCTGGAACCCACTTCGCCCAGGATCGACGACAGGTTTGCGACGAGCCGGTCGAGCTGCGCGTCGAGCGTATCGCCCGCGATCACGCCCGACGCGTCCACCGGGAGAAGTTGCGCCGTGTGCGCGAGCGCCCGATCTTCAACGACCACCGCCGCCGCCAGGCCCGTCTCCGGGTCGACCGAAACGGCGCGGGTCCCTTGCGCCTGGACGGCCAGCGCGCTCACGCCCAGCCCCACAACCACGCCGAACATCCGGGAGATGCTTCGATTTCCATGCATGATGTCATTCCTGCCTCGTTGCGTTTCATTACAGCGTAAGCGCCGATGATATACCACGGCGGCGGGCGGGGCCAAGCGGCGATCGCGGGGCCGTTGGCGGCAGGGCAATCGCATTTAAACTCGACCTCGGTATATGGGCGTAAACTTGAGTCGATTTGGAACCTTGAATCAACGATAGTGAGCGTTTTGGAGCGCCGGCATCTGTGCCGGCAAGGTCCGGGATTCGCCGCAGGCGAAATGCCAGCGCGCCAACACGCGCCCCTTATAACATTGAAGGTGGTTCATGTGGCGCCCGGCTCGAGTTGGAAGTTTAAATGGGATTGCCCTGCCGTTGGCGGGCTTTGCGCGGTCGTGCTATACTTCCGGCCTCCCAACCGCGCCCCCGCCATGAGGTTCCTGTCGCCATGTCCAGCGAAATCCGCACCGCCACCCTGAAGCCCCGCGAAGAACGCCGCCTCCAGCGCGGCCATCTGTGGGCCTACCGCACCGAGTTCGACAAGCTCCCGGAACTGGAGGACGGCGAACTGGTGGACGTATATACGGGCCACCGGCGCTTTGTCGGGCGGGGCTTCTACCAGGCCCAGGGCGGCATCGCGGTGCGTCTCCTGGCCCGCCGGCAGGATGCGATCGGCGCGGACTTCTTCCGGGAGCGCATCGGCGCCGCGCGCGCACTCCGCGAGCGACTCTTTCCGGGAGCGCAAGCCTACCGCTGGGTTTTCGGCGAGAGCGACGGCCTGCCCGGGCTCGTGGCGGACCGCTTCGGCGGGACCGTGACCGTGCAGTCTTCGTGCGCGTTTTACCGGCCCTGGATGGACGCCATCGCCGGGGCCTTTCTGTCCAACGAAGGCGTCACGGGCGTGCGCGTGCAGGTGGCGTATGACGTGGTGACGCAGGGGGAAATTCCCGAGACCCTCGCCTTTGAACTCGAGGGGATGCAGGTGCGGCTGCGGCTCGAAGGCGCGCAGAAGACCGGCATGTTCCTCGACCAGCGCCTCAACCGCCTGGCGACCGCTCCCTTCGCGCCGGGCGCCCGCGTGTTCGACGGCCACTGCCACCTCGGGCTCTGGGCCTGCCACGCCGCCCGCGCCGGGGCCCGCGAGATCATCGCGGCGGACAGCGCCGAGGCCGCGATCGCGCTCGCCCGCGAAAACGCCGAGGCCAATGGCCTCGCGGACGCGATCGATTTCCGCCACGGCGATGTTGAAGCGGTGCTGGAAGCGGAGGAACCGTTCGACCTCGTGATCATCGATCCGCCGGCCTTCGCGAAGAGCCGCGGCCTGGCCAAGAAGGCGGCAAACCGCTACCTGGCGCTCAACCAGGCGGCCATCCGCGCGACCCGGCCCGGCGGACTTCTATTCACGTCGTCGTGCTCCCACTTCGTGCCGCCGGCCGACTTTCTCGACATCCTCAAGCGGGCCGCGGCCGCCGAGAAGCGATCCGCCCAGCTGCTGGAGTTGCGGGGGGCGAGTCCGGATCATCCGGTGCTCCTGAGCATGCCGGAAACCAATTATCTCAAGTGCGCGGTGCTCCATATCGCGTGATGCGGGCAATGCGAAGCCGCCGTCCACTTTCATCCTTACTGGGTGGCGCAACTCGTCATATGCGGCTGCTCCACTCAGAAAAAACGCCTCGGCATCACCACAACTGGCTCATAAAAACCAGATTACAGCAACTCTCCCAAGGAAGCGGCAAAGGCTGGGAGCGCAGGCGTCCCCGCCTGCCAGGCGGCGAAGCCGCCGTCCACTTTCATCCTAAACGGGCGCCACAATGCGGCACGAAGGCCAGCACCACATTCTCTTCGCGCTCCTTCTTGAAAGTACGGACGGGGACCCGGGGAGCGTGCACGACACTTGTACTGCTTTCGGTATGCG
The DNA here is from genome assembly GCA_019637335.1 of Candidatus Hydrogenedentota bacterium. Lineage (NCBI taxonomy): Bacteria > Pseudomonadati > Candidatus Hydrogenedentota > Candidatus Hydrogenedentota bacterium. The sequence continues at coordinate 220,041 of JAHBVV010000001.1, forward strand.
CTGGCATGCGCTGGCATGCGCCGCCTCGCTTCGCTATACTCGCCGGATACACCAGACCAACGCACGAGAGGAGCTTTCATGCGCAGCGTACGCGATTTCGGGGCTATCGGGGATGGCGTGGCGGACGATACCGCCGCAATCCAGCATGCCATTCAGGAGAACGTCAACGAGGTGGTGTTCCCCCCCGGCAACTACCGCATCACGAAGACCATCACCATCGACCTGGCCACAACCGGTTTTGTCAGCCTCGCCGGCAGCGGCGGGACCGCGAAGATCCTCATGGAGGGGGCCGGCCCCGCGCTCGACTTCCGCGGCAACCACGGCGGCACGGCGGGCCCGGAGACCTTCCAGGACGGCATCTGGGCGCGCGAGCGCATGCCGCTGGTGCAGGGCCTCGAGATCGAAGGGCGCCACCCCGAGGCGGACGGCATCCATTGCCACCAGACCGCGATGAGCACCTTTGAAAGCGTGCTCCTGCGGAAACTCCGCCACGGCATCCACCTCACGGAGCGCGCGCGGAACGTCCTCATCAGCCACTGCCACATCTACGACAACAGCGGCGTGGGCGTGTTTCTCGATCACGTGAACCTGCACCAGATCATTGTCGCGAGCAGCCACATCAGCTACAACAAGCTTTCGGGCATCAAGATCCTCAACGGCGAAGTCCGCAACGTGCAGATCACGGGCAACGACATCGAATACAACTACGACCGGCATGTTTCGGAAGGCGCGCCCGCAAGCGCGGAGATCTGGATCGAGACCACCGGCGAGAAGGCCACCATCCGCGAAGGGACCATCGCGAGCAACACCATCCAGTCGCGCTTTTCGCCAGGCGGCGCGAATATCCGCTTCATCAGCCGCCCCGAAGCCAACCTGCACGCGGGCCTCTTCGCCATCAGCGGGAACCTCATCGGCAGCCAGGAAACCAATATCGACCTGGTGTCGGCGCGGGGCGTATCGATATCCGGCAACGTGATCTACAGCGGCCACCAGCGCAACCTGCGGGCGACCAATTGCCGGAGCATTGCGGTTGCCGGGAACACTTTCGATCACAACGGCGATTACCTGCCGAAGGAACTGGCCACGGGCATCACGTTTGACGGCTGCACCGACTGCACGCTGACCGGCTCCATCATTCACGACGCCTTTGCGGGAGAGCACACCGTGAACACCCCGGTGACGCTGGAACGGAAGGGGCTGGTTGAGATCATCGGATGCCAACGAATGACCGTTAGCGCCTGCCAGATCCTGGACCCAGGCCTGCCGGGAATCTACCTCGATTCCTGCGATCTGGTGAACATCCAGGGTTGCTCGATCCTCGATTCCCGCGAAGAAAACAAGATGCCCCACGCCATCCACTGGACCGGCCCCGGCCAGGCCAACCAGATCGGAAACTGCACGCTCGGCCAGGGCGGCGCGGGGGCCATCAACGCGGCGGCGGAGGCGAACGTGAAGGTCGGGGACAACGTGGAAGTGGCGTAATCTGAAAGCGGATAACCCGGCCGCGGTTCCGCCGGGATCGGGTATACTGAGCGTATAAAACGACAGGGAGCAGATGCGCTTTCGATACCATGATTGAACACACCATTACATTGCACGGGCCCGGCGCTGGCGGCGGCAAACCAAGGCCAGCCGCCGCGGCCCCGCTGCTGTCCGTGCTGGAGCCCGCGCTCCGGGACAATCTTCGCCTGGCCTTTTTCTCGTCCAGCCGCATCAAAGGTCGCCCGTCCCGCCCGTTGCAGAAGGCGTGGGCGATCCGCCTCGCCGGGCTGCGCGCGGGCCAGGACGGCGCGACCGTGCTGGTCTTCGAGGCCCCCACGCTGGGCGAAGCCGCGCCAGCGCTCTACGATCAGCGCGATCTGTGGGACGACGCGCCGGGCCCCGACGAAACCGCGCTTGATCTTCTGGGGTATACGCTCGCCGACATCGGCGCCCGCCTGGATACGAGTAACCGGTTCGATCTCCCGCTCCTGCGCCGGATCCACCAGTTTCGGCGGGCGCTGGATCACGGGGTTTCCCGCATCACGATCAGCGGCCAGCGCCGGGCGCCGCGCCGGGATATACCGGCGATCGAACAACCGCTGATCGAAGCGGTGGGCCGGTTGATCAGCACGACCCCATCGCCGCGCCGCGTCCGGGTTCAGGGCGTTCTCGACATGGTGCGCTGCAGCGATCGCGTGTTTGAGGTCGAGACGGGCGGCGGCGAGCGCCTGCGCGCGGTCTGGACGCCCATGGACCTGGCGCCGCTCAAGGAATACCTGAACACGGGGGTGCTTATCGAGGGAGACGCCAGTTTTCGCCCCAATGGCAAGGTGCTGCGTGTGGATGTGGACGCGATCCGGCCGGCGCTTCCGGAAGACGCGTTTTTCTCCGTGCTGCCCCGGCCCGAGCCCAATCCGGCGCAAGCGGCGCATTTGCCTGACCGCGGTTCGCGGGCGAATGGCGGCCTGGCTTCCCTGGCCGGGGCCTGGCCCGGGGATGAGTCCGCCGAAGAACTGCTTGCGACCCTGGCGGACCTCGGGCGGTGAGCGAGCCCCCCAATTACATGTTGGATACGGGGCTGGTGCTGCATATCGTGCGCGGTTCCGCCGCCTTTCAGGCAATTGACACGATATACCAACTTACTCAGTCCCGATTCCGCCCCTTGATATGCGTCGTAACGCGCGGGGAAATTCGCGCCATCGCATACCGGCGCGGCTGGGGTGAGAAAAAGCTCCGGGAACTGGACGCGCTGCTGGATAAACTCGTATACATTGACATTAGCGATCCGGCGGTTATCGAAGCGTACGCCCGGCTGAGCGCATGCGCCACGGAGCGCGGCTGGGCGCTTCACAGCCAGAAGAACGATCTGTGGATAGCCGCCGCCGCACAAGTGACCGGATCCGTCTTGCTCACCATGGACCACGATTTCACCAGCGCGCATGAGGACGGCCTTATCAAGCGTGTACTGTTCGATCACGTAACCGGCGCGGTCGTGCCGTAGACACGTTTTCGCACGAGGGAGTAAGGATTCCATGGATACATTGTTTTCCGCGCGCGGATTCGCCGTGCTGGTCGCCCTTGTTGTGGCCCTGTTCGCCCCCGGGCAGGAGCGCGATCCCAACCTGCCAGCGGACTATGAGGCGAGCCTGGCGGCGATGTCCGCCGCGTTCGCGGGGGGCGCGCTCGAACTGGAAGATGGAACGAAGCTTGCCTGGCATATTCGCGACGGGGATGGGCCGAACCTGGTGCTGATTCCCGGGAGCTGGGGCGACTACCTGAGCTTCAACCGCTTCGTACCCCATCTCGACGCGAACCTGCGCATCATCATCATTGAGCTGCGCGGGCACGGCGACAGCGGCAATCACCAGATGGGCGCCACGATGGCCGATCTGGCGGACGATGTCATGCGCGTGGTGGCGCATCTCGGCCTGGACCGCTACTACTTGGGCGGCCACAGCATCGGCGGCATGCTCGCCGTCGAAATCGCCGGACGCGCGCCGGAAGGCCTGGCGGGCGCCATCCCGATGGAGGGCTGGACGCACCACACGGTCCAGTTCAACGCCTTTGGCCACCTCGGGCCGTTTCCGTCCACGCCGGCCGTCGCCGCGGAGCGCGCCGCCAACCGCGACCGCGGCCAGGCGCGCCTCACGCCGGAGGAGATCCGGGATTTCGCATCCATCTGGCGGAAGTGGGACGGGTACGAGGCGCTCCTGGCGACCTCAACACCGATGCTGCAACTCTGGGGCGATCGCGGGCAGAAGGAGCGGCCCGGGCGCGCCATGATGCAGATCCCGGACCGCGAAAACATCCAGATCTTCTGGATTCCGAACGCCTCGCACGCGCACCTCGTGGAGCAGCCCGAAGCCGGGGCCCAGGCCGTGAACGCGTTTATTCGCTCGGTGGAGGCGCAGGCGGCAGCAGGTGCTCCCGCAGAAAGTCCATGATCAGGGCGTCGCGCGCTTCGCCACGGCCCTCGAAGCCGCACGCCACCACGCAGGGGACTCCCGCCGCATCCAGCTTCTCCTTCAGGGCGAAGCCGAAGCGCGGGTGGTGTATCCCCACGCGCAGCGAGGTCACCGGCGCGTCCGCCGCGCTGTTGTAGGTCATGAGGACGGGCGGATCGTCCGGGGTGATGTGTGTGATCGGCGCTGTCTCTTCGAAGAGGCGGTACTTTTCCTCGGGCAGGTTGTCGATCTCGCTCGACTTGACGCCAAACAGGTAGCCCAGCGCGGGATGCTCCCAGGTGGCCATCTCGGGGATCAGCGCGCGGACGTAGCGTGGGTCGTAGGAGGCCTGCCCGTTCTCCGCGGCGATGCACGCGAGCCGGCTCGACTCGCGAAGCACGGGATCGGTGTTGTCGGGGTCCGCCAGGTCCTCGTGGAAGCCGAGCCAGAGCGACAGGCCCGCGCCGGCGGAATCTCCGTTCGCCGCGATGCGCGCGGGGTCGATGTTCCATTCCGCCGCGCGGTGGCGCAGGTACTGGATCGCCCGCGCCGCGTCGTGAAACGGGACCGGCGCCATGACCTCATCGGTCAGCCGGTAGGTGATCGCCGCAACGGAGATGCCGGATTCCAGGCAGGCCGCCAGCAGCCGGTTGCTCACCTTCTTGTTGCCGCCCCGGAAGCCCCCGCCGTGGATGGAGACGAGGAGCGGCGTGGGGGAGTCCGACGGCGCGAGCCACACGTCCATCACGTTGCGCCCGTGCGGACCGTAGGCGACGTTGGCACGGGTAGGCGCGACCACCGGCACAAACGGGGCCTCGGGCTGCGGCTTCAGGAGCGTCTCCCGCAGGAACGCCAGCGCGGCCGACCAGGCTTCGTCGCGCACGGCCGCCGAACCGCGGAGGTTGTGGCCGCCCGCCTCAAAGAGCAGCAGGCGGCTCTCCGGGCGCACGGCCTTCATGGCCTCGTACATCCGCTCCGACTGCTTCCAGTACACGGTGCGGTCGTCCTTGCAATGCGCGAGCAGCATCGGCGCGTCGCCCGTGGACACGTGGTAGTAGGGCGAGGCCTGACGCCAGACCGCGCTTTCCGGGGAGAAGGGCTCCCCGATCCAGGCGCCGTTCGTCCTCCGTTTCTCCGGATTGTTCTCGTTCTCGTTGCTCTCGCGAAAGCGCTCGATGAAATCGAAGACCCCGGCATAGGTCACGGCGGCCTGCACCCGGCTGGAGACCCCGGCGTTGCCGCCATCGCCCTCCAGGTCGGGGTGATCCGATACCGCCAGCATCGCCGCCAGATGCCCGCCCGCCGACTGGCCAAACGCGCCGATCCGCGCGGGGTCGATGGAGAGCAGCCCGGCCTTCGCGCGCAGGAACCGGACCGCCGCCTTGGTGTCGTGCACCGCCGCCGGAAACGGATGCTCCGGCCAGCCGCGGTACCCGATGCTCGCCGCCGCGAAGCCCGCCTCCGCAAAACGCCGCGCGGTGTCCCCGAATCTGTCCTTGACCTGCGGGCGGAATCCCCCGCCGGGAATAACCACAATGCAGGGGACGGGTTCCGGCGTCGAGGCGGGAACATAAAGGTCCAGCAGGAGGGTCGCTTCGCCATAAGCGGCGAAGGGCAGGCTCCGGTAGACCGAGACGGCGCCGTCGAGCGGCTCGGGCGCGGGAAGGTCGGCGGCGAAAAGCGCGATGGCGGGCAGGAGCAGGGCAATCATGGCCGGGGTATCCTGGGGTTGAGGTGAACCAGAGGCATTGGTAACACTTTAGCGGTCTGAAGTGCGGAACAGTATGTGTTTTTACTAATGGAGCCGGTGTGCATGGAGCGCCGGCGGCCCGCCGGCTTTGCACCGAAGGTGCAAGAATACGTTGCCGGGGTCCTCCGACGACACGCGGCTTCTGATGCAACGGTAGCATTTCCAGAATGCTGTATTGCGCCGGTGGCGCAATCTGCCGGCGAGCCGCCGGCGCTCCATAGATCAACGTAGTCTTTATTCAGCAAGTCGCTCTGGTTTGGCCACTGTACTTCGTTCGGCTAGAGTGATACAGGCATTGTAGAACGCCGCCCGCCGGGCGTCAATGGGCTTGTGCGCTCTGCCGTTCCCGCCGGGCGTGATCTCGCGCCCGCCGCTCGTCTACACTGCCCCCGAATCAACACCCCGCCAACCGGAGCGCCCCATGTCCCTTTCCGTGCTTGCATCCCTGCTCTCCATCGCCGCCGCCGCGCAGTGGCAACACCCCGCCGGCCAGATCACCGACGCCACGCTCGAGGGCGTGCGCGAGAAGGTCGCGGCGCACGCGTGGGCGCGGGAGGTCTACGACTCGCACCGGCGCGCGGCGCAGCCGTGGGTCGATTTGTCTTCCGAGGAACTCCGCCGGATCTTCCCCGTCGAGGGCGGCAATGTGTACCACAATTTCTCGTGCCCGGACGACCGGGTCACCCTGCAATTCGATCCGTTCAACCCCGACGCCTTCACCTGCGGCACGTGCGGGAATGCGTTTCCGCCGGAGGCCGATTCCGGGGTCTATGAGCCGGGGGACCGCTACCACGGCGATCTCTATGACGGCTGGATCTGCCTGTTCCACATCACGCTGACGCAGCGGCTGGTGGAGATGGCGGCGATCGGGCGGCTGGAGGGCGACGCGCGGCTCCTGGATCGCGCAGAGGAAATTCTGCTGCTCTACGCGGAGCGCATCCAGGCCATGCCGTGGCGCCCGGGCAAGGGTATTTCGCCGGAGGCCGAGACTTTCCGGCAGTATGGCAGCATCTTCACCTACCACCGCGAGGGCGACAACAAGATCCTGGCGGATCTCGCGCAGACCTACGAGCTCCTGCGCGACCGCATGACGCCGGAGGACCGGGAGGCCGTGGAGACCCACCTCCTCCAGCGCATGCTGGACGACGTCATGCTGGAGCCGTACTACGTGTATGATCATAACAACATCTACCAGTGGCACCGGACCATCGCGCAGGCGGCGCTGGCGCTGGAGCGCGAGGATCTCATCGACTGGGTCTTCGGCTTTGGCGCGTATGACGCCGCGCATTTGTCGGAGCACCGGAGCATGAGCCGCATCCTGGCGGCGCACTTCAACGAGGACGGCGCCTTCTGGGAGCTGGCGTCGGGCTACCACCTCTACCCGGTCAGCTACCTCTGCGAGTTCGCCGTGCTCTCGCACCACCTCGCCCGGATGGACCCGGACCGCTTCCCGCCGGAACAGTACGACCTGACCCGCCGCGAGAGCCCGGGCGGGCGGGTCATCCACAACGCGCTCACGTGGTTCTTGTCCATGGCCATGCCGGACCGGAGCATGACCATCGTCGGGGATTCGACGAAGGCCCGCGCCGGGATGGACAGCTACGCCTGGACCGGCGAGGTGGGCTACCGCTACTTCGGGATCGAGGCCGTCGGGGACTACCCGCGTCTCCGCGAAGGCCGGCGCACCTGGGATGGCCTGCTGCACGGCGCGCCGGAAATCCACCAACACGAAACGCCCTACACCAGCTCCCACCTCTCCAGCGGGTGGGTGTCCCTGCGCGGCGAATGGAACGGCGAGCGCGTCTGGGCGGGGATCAACGCGCTCATTAAAGGCGGCGGGCACCAGCACGCCGACCACCTCACGTTGACCCACTTCGCGCAGGGGGAGCTGCTCGCGCTGGAAAAGAGCGTGCCCTACAACGAGCAGAACCTCCGCGTGCTCGGCACGCTCACTCCCGCGCACAACACCGTCACCGTGGATTTCGAGTCCGGACCGCAGGGCGAGGCCCTCACCCCCGAACAGACCCCCATTATCCGGTACTTCCACGCCGGCCCCGAGGTCCAGTTCGCGGAGGTACACGGCGATCGCCTGTACGACCAGACCTCGGTCTACCGCCGCTCCGTGGCGATTATCGAGGATGTGATCGTGGACCTGTTCCGCGTCGAGGGCGGCGAGACGCACGACTGGATCGTGAACCATGCGGGGATCGCGCCCGCGCTTTCGCTGGATACGGCGGCGGGCGATTTCGAGCCGAAGGCGTGGCTGGCGAACGGTTCGGGGACGGTCCGGGCGGCCGCCACGGGCGATGACTGGTCTGCGGAATGGCCGGTCAACGGGGCCACGTCCCGCCTGACCATGGTCGGCGCGCCGGAGACCCGGGTGTACGCCCTGGAGACCTACCCGCTCAACAACGCCGTGATCACCGAGGCCTTTCCGCCCACCCAGACGCTGTGCGTGCGGCGCACCGAGACCGCGCCCTTCCTCGCCGTGTGGGACGCCTGGAAAGACCGCCCCAACGTAAAGCGCGTGCTCCCCGCAACGGACCGGTCCGACGCCGTGCTTGTGGAGACCGCCGCACACACCTGGCGCATCGCCTTCGGCCCCGGAGCCGCCACGTTCCCGGACGGGGTCCGCATCGAAACCGACGCCGCCTTCACCGCGCTGCGCGATCGCGACGCCGTAACCGTCATCGGCGCGACGGCGATCGCCATCGAGGGCCCGAGCGCGCGCGGGCGGATCACATTGCCGGAACCGGCGTCCCTGAGCGCCGTGTGGCGCGGCGGCGCGCCCGTGCTGGCGGTCACGGGCGACATTGCCCACGATACCCGCGGTGGCGTCGATCATCCCCGCCCGGCCCCGCCCGTGCGGCCCGAAATCACCGGAGACTGGTTCGCGGCGGGCGGCGGCTGATTCGCGCGCACGGCAAAGGTCCGGTGAACGGCATCGTCCCGCAGCTTTGCGTCTCGTAGGAGAATGCCTCCAACTGTCCATTTGGTGATAGTTCAGCGGATTGAAGCTGGCTTGATTCCTCGACGGCACAATCCCGCGCCGCAACGGAAGTGCGGACCAATGGGAGCGCGGGCGGCCCGCCCGCAACGCGCCGTAGGCGCGAATCTGATATGCGGCGGTAGTCCGGGTCCAACCTGCCCCCCAATCATACATGCCGATACGGTAAACACCTCCAGGCGCCTTCGGTGCAATGCCGGCGGGCGCACGTTTTGGCGCAGGCGCGGTCCGGCCCGCCCGAAAAAGTGCAATGGCCCATCCCTATAAGCAGGCGCTTTGTCAAAGGCAACCCCCAAGGAGGAAACCGCCATGCCCGTCAGCCTCGGATCGCACCCCCGCCACCTCGAAGAACTCCGCATCGGAGGCGGATACGGATCCGCCCCCGACGGCGGCGCCGACTTCGATCGCGCCGGGAACATCGCCGCCAGCGGCAGCCTCGACCTCGGCGGGCCAGCCGCCTTCGAAAGCGACGTCACGGTCGCCGGCGACTTCGCCGTCACCGGCGTCGACACCACCTGGAGCGCCTACCTCCCCGCAAGTCTCGGCATGCCCGACCCCGCCCTCCCCTGCGGCCCCGTCACCCCCGTAAGCTGGCGCAACTTCCACGTCGCCACGCCCACCCTCGCCTTCGACCCCAACAACCCCGAAGCCGCCTACTTCCAGTTCCGCCTGCCCCCGGCCTACGACGGCCGCCCCCTCACCTTCACCATCGAATGGAGCGCACAAGCCGGCACAGGGGGCGATGTGCGGTGGGGGGTTCTACCAATTTCATTCAGTAACGGAAGCAACTTTGTCGTAACCGGCACTACGACTTTTGTGAACACAACGCTCGGCACATTGGAGACTCTTCATATCACTGAAATCAGTTCCACGCCGCTGGACTGCGCTTCTGAAACGCTAAATACTGTCAGAATCATCAGATTAAGCAACGATGGGGCAGATACATTTGATGCAGACGCACTTCTTCTCGGGATTGGAATCTCACTTTGAGAGATCATCAGTGTGCGTGTAAATCCCACTTGCCCGCCAACTCACACCCTTGTACGACGAAATATGTACGTTACGAAACTTTTCTGGCGGAAACCAACCACGTACGCGACTTTCAGAAATGAATTCTACTTGGGGCGCATTCAGCTTATCGAAGACATTGAGCACGTTCCGTTCAAACGACAGGCGCCTGAAGTTGCTGAAGTACTCGTAGTAGGGAAGCATCTGAAGCGGGAACAGATAGAGCGAGTAGATTGGCAAGTAAAGCACAGAGGTTAAGATCTTCGAAATAAGCAGGAGGGCACGAGTACTGGCGTTTCGAAGCGCAATTCGTCGAAGCCTCTCGATGAGAAACTCCGCAATCCAGTTCCCCTCCTTGCTGTACACCCACAGAATCAATCTGCCATTCTGCTTCAAGTGCCGCACAAGGTTTGCAACGGTCGAGTCAGGACTATCCGTATGATGTACCACCCCAATAGAGAAAACTACATCGAAGTTCTCCTGCAAATCCATCACCGCAATATCTGCCTCAAGAAACTGAACATTCGTAAGGTCTGAGTTCCTTTCTGCGGCAACTTCCACTGCATTAAGATCGACAGCAACTATTCGCTTGCAGTATGGAGCAACGAAAGATGTGTGCTGTCCGCCGCCACAGCCTGCTTCCAAAACTGTCTTGCCACGGAAATCCTCCAATTTGTTCGGAGAAATCCATTCTTCAAACAGAAACAACTCCTCATCACGAAAGGCTTTCCATTGCTCCAACCACTTGCTCTGCTTTTCTTGAGCCACGCTGCATCTCCGCCCCATATATTTGGTCACGCATATAACATGCGGAAAATATCATTCCTTCAGCAGCCTGGCCACAAAATGCAATCGCCGATCACAGAGGCAGGTCAGTGGCCAAGAATAAAGCCCAAGCGAAAGCTTCAGCGCGTCTTCTCGCAACCCCGAAGATTTAAATGCTTTCTCCCAATTATCCCATGACCAGTAATCGTACTTCAGACCTACCCCGTGGCCTCTGTTTCCCAGCCAGTCCATAACTGTGAGCTCGAGTCTATCGAGTTTGTTGTGAGCGATATGATCCTTGACAATTACTCCATAGCGTGAAACTCTTGTCATTTCTAGCATCAACTGAACCGGAGCTTCAGTGTGATGTAGAACGTCGGATGCCATACAGTAGTCCCAAGATTCGTCATCACAAGGAATTGTCTTACCATCAAACTGCAAAGTCAGAATCTGTCGTTCTGGCCACATGAATACGTCTAGGCCGGTTATCCTGAGATCGGGTCTGAGTTCCAGCACCTTTGAAGCTAGCCATCCATTTCCCGATCCCACATCCAGTACGGTCGAACCTTTCGGAAGTAGCTTGGCAAAGATCTCTGCCAATCGCATTGTCCTCCGCGACATTACGTAACGACTATGAAGTTTTGCTAGCTGAACTTCCCATCCAACTGTTCTGTTCTTCCCCTTGGCCTTCAAGCGATTCTCCTCGCCATATTCTAAGCTATCGAAACCGAAATGACTCACACGGATTCTGGTTTCTTCGAGAAGCACCTGGGGTTGCGCTCGTGCCTCGGTTCACCACAAGCTATCAACTGTCGCTCCTACGGGGCCGGATGCCGCCACAAACCTTGGAAATCTCCAACAAACAATTGTTTATGATATCGCACTTCCATCTATTGTCTTCTAGTTTTTTTCGCAAGAATGGGGTGCAGGTTTGGTACTACCGATGCTTTTCTGTAGTGCAGACCGTATATCCGGCAGAAGAGCCGGATGCCAGCGCACGCTTTCGGCCCGAAGGGCCAACGCAGTTTTCAGCCCCGGGCAACGCCCGGGGATTGAGCTGAGTCACCACTGCGCTGCCCTTTCACGGCGGGAATGTGGCGTCCCCGGGTTGCCCGGGGCTGGGAGCTGCACTGGCCCTTCGGGCCGACAGACCAGTCGATACGATTTCACCAACAGAGGCCCCAGACGGCGTACATAGGCCGTTCGGGGCGGGCTTTCAGCCCTCACGTAATATCGATTCCCTTGCCCCGGGCCATGCTGCGCAGGCCCTTTCGTGAATTCTGCGTCCTTGTATGGCGCCGGGGTTTCGGCGCCAGGCGGCGCGCGCCCGCGGGCGGCCCGGTCGGGCCGGGTTTTCGGGGGAATAAGTAATTATTTAAAGCAATAGTATTTTGTCCCAAAAGATGGTATACTTTTCGGACGGGCGAGAGGAACCTATCCACCGGGAACCTTGCATGTGCGTTACATGGCGCCCGAACAAACACTGAAGCAAAAGGAAAATAGAATGCCAATCGGTACCGTAAAATTCTTCAACGAAACCAAAGGTTTTGGTTTTATTCAGCCCGAAGGCGGCGGCGACGACCTGTTCATCCACATTTCGAACATCGACCGCTCCGAAGGCACGCTGACGGAAGGCCAGAAGGTTTCGTATGAAGTCGGCCAGGGCCGCAAGGGCCAGGAAGCCCGGGAAGTTCGCTCCGCGTAACGGCACTTGCCGCCGCAGCATAGTTTAATCCGTGTATCTTGTGGAACGCCGAGGGGCGGGGCCCGTCCCCGCCGCCAGTTCAGGCGTTCGCATACCCGTGGCAATACCCATCGTCCCTGCATCGCACGGCGGCGCGGGGTGTTTCCTGCGAACGGGCCCGGCCAGGTGGAGGCGGGCGCCCCGAGCACGAGCACTTCCGCGCAGGCTGTTTAAGCCGAAGGCATGGCGCTGTATTGAGCAGTTGAAGGCGCGGGTCACCCCAGCCGGGGCGGCCGGCGAGAAACACCGATTACCCGGAGCCGGGAGGATTTCTATCCTCCCGGCTTCTTCGTTTCCGGGTAACATTTTAGCCGCCTGAAGCGGCAACGCGCGGAAACAGCGCGAACAGACCGTTACTATACGAGGAAGCGCGGCAAAATGAGCCGGCTTTCCCCAGGAAACCGGCGGCATCGCTCACAATCCTGACATTCCGAGGTCTGGTCAGCCCGAAAATAATCGTCGTCGCCCGATACGGCAACGTGAGAGCGCAAACCGGGAGCGCGGGCGGGCCCGCCCGCATCGCGCCGAAGGCGCAATGCATCGCGGACACCCCGCGGCAAATGTAGGATAGCCGTCCCGGCTGTCCACCGCGCCGCAAGGCGCGCCAGGATCGCGGTCATTCATGTCCGCGGCATCGGGAGCTCGGGAAATAAAGCGACGTAAGTGGTTTGGAATAGAATCCCCGCGACCCCGGGAGCGGAAAGCATTGGGGACCCGCTCCTCTTCACGTACACATCGATCACGAGATGTCTTGCGCTCGTCCTGCACGCAGCCGCCTGCACACCCCAACGACCGAAATCATTTTCTATTTTCTATCCGTGTCATCAGTGCAATCCGTGGGCACAATTCTTGATCACCGCCCGCGGCCGCTCCCGATGCATTCGTGTGCATTGGTGTTCATTCGTGGTTAAGAACGCGCTCTCTGCGTTCTCTGCGGTTAAAGCTATTCTCTGTTTCTCTTCGTGCCCTTTGTGCCCTTCGTGGTGATCATTTCTTTGGTTGCGCCCAGAGGCTGCGCTGTGTTCATTCGTGGTTGAAAAACTTCTTTGCTTCAAACGCCTAAACGGTTACGTTTCCGGCGGGCGCAATCAGGACAGGACGAACCAGAGAAATGCGGCGGCGGCGATGAGGGCGGCCGCGCCGATGCCGATGACCTTGCGGCGGGCCTCGCGCCGGCGCGCCTTAAACCGGGCTTCCACTTCGGGGGGAACGGCGTTCAGCACCGCGTTGTCGACGATGGCCTCGTTCTGTATGAGGCTGGCGACCTGCTCCTCCACGTGGGGTTCGGCTGGATCGTCCCACGCGGCTTCGGCGGCCGCGCTGTAAGCGCCGAAGCGGATGGGTTTCCCGCCCTCCTGGAGGTCGTTCAGCGCGGTGGATTCGGCCCGCGGCCCGATCGGAAGCGCGCCGACCGGCTGCCCGCAGACGGGGCACGGCTGCCCGGACCCGAGCGATTCCTCAACAGTGACCGACTTTCCACAGGCGGCGCATTGCATGGCAATCATAGCTTCAACCCTCGCTGCGTGGTAGCTGTCCGCCCCGGATTGCACAATCTCCCTTACCGATTAGTGTACCGGCTCCGGCAAAAAACGGCAACCGTTTTTCGCGGGCGCGCGCTAGCCCGCGTGGGTCAGCAGCCACTCCTGGTAGCGGTGCAGCTCCCAGAGGCGGAAGCGGGCCTCCCAGGTCATGCTGGCGTCGCCGGGAAGGTCCGAGGCCCGGAAGGGAATCGCCGACCAGGTCCGCGTGGTGTTGTCGCCGGACGCCGTAATGATCGCCTCGCCGTCGGGGCTGAAGGACGCGTTGAGAATGCCGCCGCCGGGATCTTCCAGCGATACCAGCAGGGAGCCGTCCAGCGCGTTCCATACCATCGCCGTCTTGTCGGCGGAGGCGGTGACGATGCGGGAGCCGTCGGGGCTGAAGGCCGCGCTCAGGATCTCCTGGGTATGGCCCTCGAGCGTGGCCAGGAGTTCGCCCGATCCCGCGTCCCAGACCTTGGCGGTTTCATCGCGCGACACCGTCGCGGCGCGGGAGCCGTCGGGGCTGAACAGCGCGTTCATCACGCTGTCGCTATGCCCTTCAAGCGTGTGCAGGAGCGCGCCATCGGCCACGTTCCAGAGCTTGGCGGTCCCGTCGAGAGAGGCCGTGATCGCGCGCGACCCGTCGGGGCTGAACGCCGTGCTGACCACGGCGTCGATGTGGCCGGTCAGCGTGTTCAGCAGCGCGCCATTCTCGGCGTTCCAGAGCCTCGCGGTCTTGTCGTGGGAGGAAGTGGCGATAAGCGAGCCGTCCGGGCTGAAGGTGGCCCGTTCGATCGCGCCGGTGTGGCCCTCAAGCGAAGCGAGAAGCGCGCCGCCCTCCGCGCTCCAGATCCGCGCGGTGTTGTCTCCCGAGGCGGTCACGATGCGCGTGTTGTCCGGGCTGAAATCCGCGCTGTTGACGTCGCCCGCGTGCCCTTCCAGCGTCAGCTGGAGCGCGCCGCCCTCCACATCCCAAACCTTTACCGTCTGGTCGCGCGACGTCGTGACAAACTGGCGGCGGTCCGGGGAGAAGGCGGCCCTCGTCACGCCTTCCACGCGCCCCGCGACATTGTCCTCCTCCGGGGCCTTCGCCGCCAGCCGGGGCACGCTCCAGATCCGCGCTGTCTTGTCCTCGGACGCGGTGACCACGCTCGCGCTGTCCGGGCTGAAGCCGGCGCTCCAGACTTCCCCGGAGTGGCCCATCAACACGGCCACCTGCTTCCCGTCGATGGCGTCCCAGACCTTCGCGCTACGGTCGCGGGACGCGGTGACGATGAAGCGCCCATCCGGGCTGAACTGCGCGGTTTCTATCGAGAGGTCGTGGCCGTCGATCGTGGTGATAAGGTGGTAGTCGGACATGTCCCATATGCGCACCGACTTGTCCCAGGCCAGGGTCGCCAGGCGCTTGCCGTCCGCGCTGAAGGAGACGTTCCAGATCTCGTCGGAATGCCCGATGAGCGTCGCCAGCTCGCGCCCGTTCGCCGCGTTCCACACCTTCGCCGTGTTGTCCTTCGACGCCGTCACGATCCGCTCGCCGTCCGGGCTGAAGGCGGCGTACATCACCCCGTACGCGTGCCCCCTCAGGGTCAGCTGCAGCGCGCCGGACCCCGTGTCCCAGACCCGCGCCGTCCGGTCCCACGAGGCCGTCACAACCCGCCCGCCATCGGGGCTGAAGTTGGCGTTCTCCACGGTCTCGCTGTGCCCGTCGAAAGTGCGCACAAGTTTTCCGCTGCGGGCCTCCCAGAGCCGCGCCTGGTCATCGGCCGCGATGAGCACCAGGGCGCCGTCGGGGCTGAACGCCGCCCCGGCGACATCGGCCTCGCCCTCCAGCGTGGAGAGGAGCACGCCGCGGGCCGTGTCCCACACCTTGACGCTGAGATCCCAGGAAACCGTGAGCAGGCGTTTCCCGTCCCGGCTGAAGGCCACGCTCCAGATCTTTTCGGCATGGCCCTTCAGGGTGAATTGCAGGGTGCCGTTGGCCACGCTCCAGAGGCGCGCGTCATTGCCGGCGATGGTGACGATCCGGGCGCCGTCGGGGCTGAACGCCGCGCCAAGCACCCGATCCTCGTGGCCTTCAAGCACGCGGAGCGACTGGTAGCACTGGTTGAGGAAATAGCCCCATTCCCAGTTGCGGTATTCCTCGCTGGCCGCCCAGAGTATCCGCCGCGCCAGCGGATACTGACGCTGGTTGATCTTGCTGCTCGCAAGCTGGATGCTCGAATAGTACGACTGGACCTCGGCGATCTTGCGCTGGCGCTCGGACTCATTGCGCTCCTCCTCCACCGCCGCACGCTGGCGCTGGGCCTCGGCTTCCGCCTCCCGGGCGTGGTCGCGCTCGGCATTCGCGATCCGCTGCTGCTCGATGGCCACGTTGCGGGCGTGCGTTATCTGCATCACGTAAACGCCCGACACGAGCGCCCCCAGTACAATGAACGCCACGCCAACGTAGATGGCGGACCGGTACCGCTGCAAAAACCGCGACATCAGGTCCGTTGTCGAGTAGACATAGGCGTTCACCAGCGCGCCCGACTGGAAGCGCGTCACCTCGTCCGCAAGCTCCTTGGCGGATGCGTAGCGCTCGGACGGGCTCTTCCGCATGGCGCGCTCGCAGATGGCGGCCAGCTCCATGGGGGTGTCCGGCTCAACCTGGCGGATCGGAACCGGATCCTCGTAGATCACATGCGTGATCAGGTCCTTCACGGTCTTCGCCTTGAAGGGCAGCCGGCCCGTGAGGATTTCATACAACACGACGCCGAGGCTGTAGATGTCCGAGCGCTCGTCGATCTTGTCGGTGTGGCCCAGGGCCTGCTCCGGGGGCATGTACGCGGGCGTGCCCAGCAGCTGCCCGTAATTGGTCTTCGCCGACTTGATCTCGCTGCCCAGGTTCATCGACATGATGGACTGCTCGATGACGCTCGCGTGGGCGTCGTGCCCCTTGCGCGCCTTCGCAAGCCCCCAGTCCAGAACCACCGTCTCGCCGAACTCGCCGACCATTACGTTCGCCGGCTTGATGTCCCGGTGCACCACGTGGCGGCTGTGCGCGTACGCGATCGCGTTGCAGAGGTCGATAAAATGAGGCAGCAGCGCCAGCCGCTCGCGGATCGACTTGGAATCCCGGATCGCACGGGAAAGGCTCCGCCCGCGCACGAGCTTCATCGTGTAGTAGAGCGTGCCGTCCTTCCGGTGGCCCAATTCGTACACCGGCACGATCGACGGGTGCTCCAGCTGGCCCGTAATCCGGGCCTCCTGGAGAAACCGCGCTATCACCGCCGTCGAAAAGCGGATCGGGCTGGCCTCGCTCGGCGCCGTGCCCTCGGGCGCGTCCGTCGAGCCCATGTGCGGCAACAACTCCTTAAGCGCGATGTCACGGCCCAGGTATTCGTCGTGAACCATCAGGATCCGGCCCATGCCCCCGCGCGCGTGCTCCGACTGGTGCGTGTAACGCCCGGAATTCTCGATGACCCCGGGCACTTCCTCGGGCTTCTCGTCCTTAAGGGGAATCGTGACTTCCGGGGCCGCCGAAAGCTGCACCGTCCCCGAATCCGTGAGGCGCACCGTGCCACGGAAGGTGTTCTGGATGCCCTCTTCGCCCCCGAAAGACTCCAGCGCCGCGAAACTGTCGCCGTTGTGCGCGGCCACGGCCTCGTTCACCAGCCGCTCCAGGAGCTCCTGGTCCTTCCGTTGCAGCGCGTTGGACTCCACGAGACGCGTCGGGATATCGCGGCTGGGATCCGTTGCCCAGGCCCCGGCGACATCCATCAACTGGGCCGGCGAGACCTTGTTCAACTGCACCGCGAATACTCCGAAAAGGAGATTGTGGTCTCGTTTCATCAAGGAAAACCTGTGCTTGCGCAATGTGAACCGGATGCGCGGGGGCGGCGGCGGACGCCTGTCTCCCCGGGCGCGCCGGCCAGACTTCGAACTATACGTGCGGGCATCCCGCGGCAACGCGCTGCCAGGGAATGCTTCGGCTGCCCGGATTGCCCCATTTTACTCCACGCGGCGGGTTCATGCGAAACCGGGCGGGGCCATCGGCGCCCGGCTGCGGCGCACCCGCCGCCCCGCGTCTCCCGCGCGGCGTTAGGCTGGTCGCGGCGCGCCCGCCACAAGGTACCTATCCAGCCAGGCGAGAATAAGTTCCCGCATTTCGGGCAGTTCCTCGTGGCGGCAGTCGTAAAGCCGGATCTCACAATCCTCGCTTTTGCCATATTGCGCATACAGCGGCGCCAGGTGATCCCGCACCCGCTCCACCCCAGCCGGCGGCGTCAGGCCGTCCTCCCGCCCGTTCAGGCTCAGGCGCGGGCGCGGCACAATCAGCTCGTTAATCTGGTGGGTCTGAAAATGCTTGAGGAGCGACGGCACGTAGTAGTAAATCCCGTGGCGCCCGAGCCCGTTCGTCTCAATGAGCGCCTCGAAGTCCGTCAGGCAGCACAGGTCCATGCAGCAGCGGATCCGCTCGTCCAGCGCCGCCATCCACCAGGATTTGGTCGAGCCCATGGAGATGCCGAAAGACCCGATCCGCGACGTGTCCACTTCGGGCCGGGTGCAGAGGTAGTTGAGCGCCTGCCACTCGTCGAACAGCATCATGCCGAAAAGCACCTGGCCATACCAGAGCATCTTCTTGAAGGTGTCGCTCTCGCCATTCCCGCCGTTGTCCGGATAGGGCGCGCGCTCGCCGAAGCACCAGCTGTCGATCGCCAGCGCGACGATGCCCTTCTCAGCGTAGACGGGCGCATAGGCCGGCATCGCGCGCGTTCCCTTCAGCAACTCATCCTTCCCCACGAAGTAGTCGCCGCCGTGCCAGTGGTGGTAGAGGATTGCCGGGGCCTTCTCCGCGCGCTTGTCCGGCAGGAGAAGATACGCCGGAACGGTCTCGACGCCGTTCAGTTCCAGGTCGAGATGTTCGAGTGTGAAGCCGTCGTGCTGCTCCACCTTCTTCAGCGTCGCCACCGGCGGCTGCTTTTCCGGCAGGTCGCCCAGCAGCGACCACAGCAGCTTCCGGCACTCCGCCTGATACGCCCGGAATTCTTCAGGAGTCTTCGGTTGCGCGGCCATGGCGCCCTCGCTCGCCAGCACCGACAGCGCACCCGCCGCCGCGCCGGCCTTCATGAAATCTCTGCGGTTGAACATGGGAGTCTCCAGCAAACCCGAAGGCCCCATCCTACGCCAACAGGAAGCGAGAGATCACACCGGGCGGCGTGCAGGCGCTCAGTGAAGCGCCTCGACGAGAACGCGGTGCTTCCGCGGGGGCGGGGGCATGTCCAGTTTCTGCAAACTTTCCAGGTGGAGGTCGAGCGCCTCGCAGGCGTGATTAAACGCTTCGGGCAAGGTTCGCCCGCTCGTAACGATGTCGGGAATGTCGCTGAACGCGACGACATACGCCGGGTCTTGCGGCGCGTAGGTTACCGTGAACACGTAACCGCGGTACTCATGGGTCGTTGTCATCTCGCAATAGCTCCAATAGTCTTCGGATGTCGGACGGGTGGCAGGTTCGGCGGCCGCCATGAGGCTTCACCAACGTCAGAAGCCGACCATCCGCCCGGTGGAAGGTACAATGACTGCCCCGCTGATTGAACAGGACAAACCCTTCGTACTTGAGCAAGGCCTCCACCTGGCTGAACCGGATGGCGCCGGGATTATTCCGCATTTGGTCGAATAGTTTTTGTCGCCGCGTCATCCTGGCTTCCCATCACGGTGCTGTCGCCCACGCCAACGGCCAGCGTCATTGTAGCATTTCCAGTTCTGGGTGCGCGGCTGAAAATGGACAACGCTGTGCCTCGGACAAGTGATCAAACTTGCACGTGCTGGCCTTCAGCCGGGGCCGACACGGTCAAACTTTTTTCTGCTTCCCATGTTTATTGGCCCAACGGAACGTGCCGCGCGATCCCGCGTCCCATGGGTCGAAGACCCCTGGGAAGCGGGTTCGTGCGCTCGTTGGACATGCGGGTGGCTTGCGCACGAACCTGACTTTGCGGGGCTTCGCCCCGGCGAAAGTCGGGATCGCGCGGCAAATTGCTCACGCCTTTTCGGTAATATCAGAACTACGCTGAAAAAACACCTCGGCATCACCACAACTGCTTCATGCAAACTAGATTACAGCATCTCTCCCAGGGAAGCGGCAAAGGCTGGGAGCGCAGGCGTCCCCGCCTGCCAGGCGGCGAAGCCGCCGTCCATTTTCATCCTTAACGGGTGACGCGAAGCGTCATGAAAGGCTGTACCTGTTGTCTAAGCCAGCGTGACTTTGAAGATGGTGAATTCGCCACAATTAAATCCCAAGTCGTTCAGCAATTCCCATATGCCCAGGAACTCGATGAAGTCTCGATTGCACAACCATCCACACGCAGCATACCCCACCACGCCGCCCAAATCACGCCCCGCCGGGCGCCTTCCGCCACACCCCCACCACGGTCTTACCGAGGCGGTGGCCGAACAGGGGATCGATCCGCACCGACGCGGGAACCAGGATGCGGTCCCAGATCCGTACCTGGCGCGCCGTGGGCATGGATTGGCGCAGAAGGAAGCGGTTGGCGGCGGAAGCCAGGCAGCCGGCCGCGTCGAGGTAGAAGATCCGCTCCGCCACCAGGTCGGGCGGCGCGGCGGCGCGGAGCGTACGGCGGCTGTAGCGCCGGTAATGGCCGATGGCCGTATCAAAGGGGCTGTACAGGAACGGATGCGCGGGCGCGACGACGATCAGGCGTCCGCCATCGGCCAGGTGGGACGCGGCCCGGGCGAGTTCCTCCTCATCGCGCGCGATATGCTCCAGCACGTCCACGTAGAGCACGGTGTCGAAGCGCCGGCCCGGGTCGACATCGGCGATTGTGCCCCGGATGGTCTCGGCGGGCGCCGGTAGCGGGCGCTCGGCCAGCGTGGCTTCGAGCGCGGCCAGCAGATCGGGGTCGGGCTCCAGGCAACACCAGCACGCGCACTGCTCGGACGCCAGCGCGCGCGATGTCTCCCCGATGCCCGCGCCGACCTCCAGCACGCGCCCACCGATCCACGGGCCGAGCGTGCACTGGAGATAGCGTTTCCAGTTCAACGCACGCCCAAATAGCGCAAGCTCGGCCCCGGGGTACGTGTGCGGGGATGCTTCACCCGCGCACATGCACGCACCCCTCAACGAAGTGGACGTAATCCCGGCGGGGCAGAAATCCCGTGCCGCTCCGGTTCTGCAGCACGAGGAAAGACGCGAACCCCGCGAGGTAGAGCATCTGCAGCAGCGCCACGGCGGCAAGCCCGGCGGCGGCCGCGGCCCAGAGAGGCGCCCACGCCTGATCGAGCGCGTGGCCCGCCACAAGCGCGGCCGCCGCGGCCAGGCTCAGGCCCAGCAGCGCCGCGGTGGAAACCAGCAGGCGCACGGCGACAATATCCCCATAGACCGAGATGGCGCACAGCCCGTGCATCACCAGGGCGACAAAGTTCATCCGCGAATGCCCCGCCAGCCGCCGCGCGCGATCGAGGGGGATGGAACGGTTCGGGATGCGCGCGTGGTAGACCGACGCCGCGTAGTGGTTCCACGTTTCCATGACCGCGCCAAGCCGCTCGACGTGGGCGCGCGGCACGATGCTGAAATTGCCGACCTCGATAGTCCGCCCGACGAGGATCCGGTGCATCGCCTTGTAGATCGCGTAGAACCCGCGGAAGAGCGGGCCCTCCACCCGGCGGCGGCGGCGCGCGAAGATCACGTCCGCGTGCGGATCGTCCCGAAACGCGCGAACAAGCGCCACGGCCCCGGCGGGCGGATCCTCGCCGTCGGCGTCCATCACCACAACCGCCTCGCACGGCAGGTGCTCGGCAATGTACGCCAGCCCGATCGCGATCGCGCGCTGGTGGCCCAGGTTGCGCCGGAGCCGAAGCACATCCACCGGCAACGGGCCAACCAGGCCCGCCAGGAAGTCCGGCGGCATGGGCTCGGTCGAGGCATCGTCCACGATGAGAACCCGCGCGGAGATTCCCGCAGCCGACAGCGCCGCCGACAGATCCGGGATCAGCAGCGCAAGCGACGCCCACTCGTTAAACGCGGGCATGCACACCACAATGGGCGCGTTTTTGGTTTCGTGCTCGGCCATACGGCGATCGGTCCCTCCGGGAAGTGGCCCGCGCACCGTATACCGCCGCCGCCCCCGCGATCAACCGCGCGGCACTCAGCCCGCAAGGGCTCGCGCCACCTCGGCCACACGCGCGCCCAGGTTCCGGGCCCCGTCAAGGCCGGGCTTGTCCTGCGCGATGCTGTCGTCGACATTCCAGAACGCCACGCCGACGCGGCCCGACGGCTTGCCGTCGCCCACCAGGATCATGTCCTGGCACATCAGCGCCGCCTGGATCGACTGGATCGTCAGCTCCTGACCGCCGTTCCGCGCGCCGCCCACCGCCACCACCCCCGCCACCTTGTTGCGCAGGGTGAAGCCGTCCTTACGGAAGGCCATGCAGCGATCGAGAAACGCCTTGCACAGCGCGCTCATGTTGCTGAAATACACCGGCGACCCCACGAGGATTGCGCCTACGGCCGGATCGGCCAGCTTCTTCGCGATCGCCGGAAAGTCGTCCGCCTCCCCATCGCGCAGCGGCAGGCCGGCGGCGAGCTGCGCCGGAATGCTGAGCCCGCCCAGCTCGATCAGTTCGACCTCGACGCCCGCCTGCTCTTTCGCGGCATCCAGGCAGGCCTGGAGCGCGGCGGCGGTCGTCTTGCCCTTCCGCGGGCTGCAATTCACGGCGATGATCTTCATCACCGGCGCGGATTCCTGCGCCCCGGCGCCCAGCGCCCCAACCACGGCCACGGCGCCCGCCGCGCCCATCATTTCCCTGCGTCCCATTTCGTGTGACATGGCGAACATCTCCCTGGCGCGGCGCGCGGCTACAAGGCCGCGAACTGCGCCTCGGCGTTGGATTTGAGCACCCCCTCAATGCAAGAAAAAAGGCTCGTCGCGCACGGAACCTTCAGCGTGTAAAACACCTGGAGGCCCCGCTTCTCGTCCGCCACCAGCCCCGCGGACTTCAGCACGCTCAGGTGCTTCGACACCGTCGACATGTCCGCGCCGATCATGTCCGTCAGCTCGCAGACGCACTTTTCGCCCGCGGCAAGCTCGTCAATGATAAGCAGGCGCGACGGATGGGCCATGGCCTTGAGTATCCGCGCCCGCGCTTCGTATCGGGCTCTGGTCTTGGCATCCATGGCGCTCTCCTTGGCTTATTGGTAGTTTAGCCAAGTAATGGGGGTTTGTCAAGCGTCGATTCTGGTGAGTTCGGTGTGGCGTGCGGCGCTATTTGTATTCGCGAAAGCTGGCCAGCAGCCCTTCAAAGGATTTCGGCTGGTATTTCTCGAAATTGAGCTGATCCACGTAGACAAAGTCATACGTGGTATCGGGCTGAGAGGCATTAATATCCTCGCACCACTGGCGAAGCCGCGCCATCTTCTGGGGCAACTCCAGCTCCTCACGCCCCTTCGTCTCCACGACCACCACGCGGCCATCGGACAGCTTCACCAGAAAGTCAGGTATATAATTCGAGATGTCGCCGCTCGCCTTCACGTAATCCAGCCGAAAGTTCACGGCCAGATAGTTTTTTGCATACGATACGACTTCATCACAGGATTCGAGGAAATTGGCAAATTCCAGCTCAAAGACACTGTCGCCGATGATCCGGTTGAACACGCTCTTGCGCGGCAACATGTAGCCCTGGTCCTTCGCGACGAAAGGCCGGGTGTTCCGCAACTTGATGCTGTCCCGGATCTCCGCGTTTCCCTTATCGCGCACCGTGAGCGCATTAATGGCCTTCTTGAACGTCTCAATGGTCGTCATTACGGCGTCCGTCTCGGAAAGGTTCCGCATCGTATTCGGCGATTCCAGATCGACCGCTTCGCCAAACAAGGCGTCCCGCACGAAGGCTTTGACCCTGGGATAGATCGCGTCGTAGCCGCTGAAGAGCTTCAACTCCTTCATGATGGTCTGTGCGAAATACGCAATGACACTCCGATAATCGCCCGCGGCCGCGCCATCCAGCACGGTCGTGTGGGTGATCTGGCCGTCGGTAATATCCCGAAACACGATCTCGCGCTGTTCCTCGGCGGTGAACTCGCGATACGGCACGGGGGCGCATTGCAGCATATCCGGGGAGAGCTCGGACAGGTTCTTGTACTCGCGGTAAACGCGCGGACCCAGGACGGGGATTTCAATGTCGAGAGCGTCCAGGTCCTTCTGCGCGTTTTCCCGGTCCACCTCCACGACCAGCGGGGTTTTCGCCGCCGTGCCCGCGCCCATGGCGGATCGCTCCAGTTCCACGCCCTCGGCCTGAATCGACTCGACGAATTCCATGAAGGCGTCCGTGCCCACCACGCTGACGTACTCCGGCACATCCGGCGCGTACATCTTGCGCAGGCCCCGGCCCAGGGTCTGCTCGGGCAGGATATTGCTCTTGGCGGAATACGCGCGCAGGCCCACGATGGTGGTCACGTTGCGCACGTCCCAGCCTTCCTTGAGCATCAGCACGGATACGATAGCCTTGTAGGGGCTGTCCGCGCTGTCGATCTCGTTGGCTTCCTTGCGCAGCTTGTCCAGCTCTTCCTTATTTTTGCCCGAGGCCGCCTCGGAAATCTCCCCATTGTTCTTCGTGTGGATGACCATCACGCCATCCTTCAAATCGGGGTAGCGGCCCTCCAGGTAATCCTTCACCTCGTCACAATTGCGCGTATCGTCCGTCATCACGAACAAAATGGCCTTCCGGCCGACTTTCTTGTGCTCTTCGTAGGCCTTGCGCCATTCCACCACGCCCAACTCGATGTAATCGGCGTATTTTTCGGTATATTTCGCGCTCGTGTGCTCCTGGAGCTTTGCGCGGCTTGCCGCGTCGGGCAGTACGGGGTGTTTCACCACGTTCTGGCGGATCGCCTCCACCAGCGGGTAGTCGGCCACCGTCTGAACGAAAATCGCGCCGTTGTTGTGTTTGGGCGTCGCCGTCACGTCGAGCTGGAGGCTCAGCTTGTCGCCCTTCTGCAGCAGGCGGTTGTGGATGTCCTCGATGGACTTGAACCACGCCAGCTTCGCGTCGTGGATGTGGTGGGCCTCGTCGTTGATGACCATGAGCTCGTCGATATCGCGTACGATCATGCCCAGGTCCACCGCCGAGTCGGTGGTCTGGCCCTTGGGCCGCGGGCCGAGGAAATAGTCCATCGTGTCTTCGTCGTCCGGCGAAGGCGGGATGTCCTCGCCCGTGTAGACCCGGTGGATATTGGTCAGGAAGATGTTGCCCGTCGGGCGCGTCACGCGCACGTTGTCTTGCACGTGAAGCGTCAACTGGAAGTCGTCGCGCCAGTTCCGCCCGTCGAAGCCGTTGTCCGGCACCACCGGATCGGAAAAGAAGATGCGCAGCCCCTGAAAATCGCGGTAGACTCGATCCAGCACAATAATATTGGGCGCGATCACCAGGAAATTCCGGGAAAGCTCGGATTCCGGCTCATAGAGCTTGTGATAGAAGCTCCAGGCCAGCGCCAGGCTCATTACCTTCGTTTTGCCCGTGCCCGTGGCCATTTTGATGACATAGCGCCGCCAGGTTTCGTCGAACATGCCCGCCGAAACCAGCCCGCTGCCGTCATAGCGCATGAGGTCGAACTTGTCCTTCGCCCCCGCCACATCGTAGAGGTAGACGATGGTTTCCAGGGCCTCCCGCTGGGCGAAGTAATACGCAAACTCGATATCCGGGGCCTTGTACTGCGGGATCAGGTGTGGCTCCACGAACCACCAGTTCAACAGGCTCCGGCTCGTTTCGGTCGCCGCCGCGTAGCCACTGTCGCGGAAGGCCTTCACCTCCCGGCGGAGCTGCGCCACCAGCGGCGGCATGAGCTTGTCCATGCTCGTTTCGCGCAGGGCCTCGTCGGCCGGAAACCAGCGGACCTCGGGGTCCAGGATGGCGTGGGGGGAGTCGGGGAAGTTGGGGTGGAGGGCCATGGCTTACGGGAGCAACTTTCCTGTTAGGGCCGGACTGGTTGTTTCTATAGAGCCGAAGCCGAGTTCGTAGACGCCCAGAACGCGCTTAAACCTTCGCGCGTCAAATTTCATCCTCGTACTCCCCTAACGCTTCTCGTATAGCTTTTTCGAATCGCTCCGGATCCCGATGGTATACTTTCGCCGTATCCATCACCCGTTTGAGGAGGTCGCGATCATCCAAAGCCAAGTGCTCAAACCTGATCGATTCCTGAATTTTCTCTTCACTAAATTGTCCAAATAGCTGCCCAAAGGCGGCGTCTAGAAACGCCGATGAGAGCGGAGAAACATTGCGAAACGAGACAGAAACAGGCGCATTACGATTTAGTGCCGCACGAATTCTCGAAAAGACTTTGTCGCCATCCCCGGACGCTACGCAAATCGAACTGGCCACCACGTCATACACAGATATTGCCTCTACACGCCTCACCCAATCGCTCCTAAGCCGATGCTACCAGGCTTTCCGTTGCCCTGGAGAACCGATGGCAAAATGACGGTGTTACTCTTCGGCGTTCGCAAACCGAACCGCTACATAAGATTCCGATGCCGAAATGGCATCTTCGTGTTCAGACTGCGTAACCAGAAGTGTCGCCAGAACGGACTCACCCCAGTGGAACGTTTTCAAATCCTTCTTCGCCTGGTTCGAAAGAGTTCCCCTTATCAACTCATCGCCGGTTCTGAGCTCGAACCGCTCCTGTTCAATGTTTCCACCTACTAGTTCTCCATACCTGTCAATTGTCTCTTGGCGTACTTGTACTTGCGCCAGCCATTCAGCTCTGTGTCTCGCTTGATGTGGACTCAAGCGCATCGTCTCATTGCGGTCTTTGTGGCGCATTGAAAGACCAACGTTCTGTTTCGCCAAGAGATCGATGATCGCCGTATAGTGACTTTTTACGCGAGAATGTGACAGAAGATCGAGTGATTCGACCGATGGTTCATCGTCGCCCAGCAGTAGACAAACCGCCTGCAACGCTTCCTCGGGGTTGCTCTCCAGTACCTGATCGTCAGCCTTCACGTCGGAAACCTTTACCCGAAACCCGAAGGAGCCTTCGACAAAGCTCGGTTGAACATAGAGCCGATTGGCAGTTGAAACCTCTTTCGGAACTCTGGCCCGTTTCGTCGTGGAACCCATTCGAGCCTGACCGACGGCATAAGATAGGGCTTGAAGCTTTTCGAGAAAAACACCCAAAAGCTGCGCGGGTATTTCGTGCCCTCTAAGCGGTTCACCAGCCAAAACAAAATCCGCAGACGCATTGCCATCATATAGCTCCGCCGCTCGTAATTCCTCCCGCAGTTCTGCCTCGTGTGCCACAATGGATTCGAGATTGGCCTGCCCCGCAAATCCGAAATCTCCACCTTCGCACAGCGCTTGTTTGATTTCAAGCAATTCATTCAGCTGTTGCCGAATTTCAACAGCGTGCCTGCGACCATCATAAACTGCCGAATTCATCATGGCGTCGTCCTTTTTGCCGAAACACTGGGAGCGATTGAGGCATCTCCAAGCACAAGCGAAACAAATCCTTTTTCGCGGCCAGGTCCGGGTGTCCCGTTGGGGGCCACGGTTCCCCGGGTGCTCCCAAACCACTTCCGCCAGTATAGCCGTTGTCTCTCGAAAACGCCAAAGAACCTGTTACTTGGGTCGCAACATGGAACTAGAAATGTGTGGCAGCCATATTTCTCCTTCGTGTCTTCACGCCCATGGAGCAATTGTCTCACTACATTCTGTTGGTCGATAAATAACGCGTTGAGCAAGTCGATCTCCACAAATGTCACCACATCGACATCGTCCGGATCTGCCTTGTCGGTAACATAGGAGCCGTCTACCCATTGAGTTGCGGCAGACAAGACGACTTCCGCCTCATCGCGGAGTTTCTTGAATCCGTCAAAGAGCACCCTCCTTTGCGACGAATTGGGGAATGCATCCACGAACTTCTCTTTAAACACGCCCTCGTCACACACATACACACCATCGAGCAGCAATCCATGCGGATCGAAGTCCGGTATCATCCCCGTTTCACTCATGTTCTTACCTCCACAATCGTCATCGTGTCATTCCCGAAGATATCCACCACCTTCACCGCGATCTTCCGCGGCCCCGGCGGGCATTCGTGGGCGACGCTTTTGAGCTCCAGGCTCCGGTCCTTCCGCGTCCGGAAGCTCTGCCATTCGTTCTCGAAGACGTAGTCGCCGGTCCAGACCTCCTCGTATTCCACGATCTCGCCCTGGGGCGGCTCCGCGCCCTCCAGGTGGCCCTGGCCGGGCAGCGGGCGCGCTACGCGGATGAGTTCGCGCTTGCTCTCGAAGTCGAAATCCACCGACCAGTAATCGATCCAGTCGGTCCAGTGATCGGTCAGCACCTCGCGCTTGATGACGCCCTTCGCGTTCTTGGTCAGCTTCACGATCTGGCCCTTTTCCACCACGATCCGGCTGCCCGTCTTCTTCTTGCCCAGGGCCTCCTCCGCCCGGGCGATGGAATCCTGGGAGTAGAACACGGAGAAATCGGTCAGCTCCACCGCCACCGTGGGGGATTTGGTCTTGGTCCCCTTGGTCACGTGGGGCTTCACCTCGATGAAGGACACATCGTGGAAGACCACCTGGTTCTTCTCCACCGCCCGCTTGTCGAAGACCTCCGCCGGGATGTATTTCGGCTGGATATCGATGCCCTTGGCCTTCGCCTCGTCCAGCACGTTGGGGAAAAGCCCCATTTCGAATTCGAAGCCGAGGATGTCCACCTTGGTCACATGCTTCTTGCGGCATTCCAGGATGATTTCCTCCACGAAGAGGCGCGTCACCGGCAGGTTCACCGGCCCCACCGCCACGAGCCGCCCCGCCTTCTTCCCGTGGAAATGCTCGAACTGGGTGATCGGCTCGGCCTGGTACGCGCGCAGGATCAGCGCCAGGAAATCCGCCTCCCGCTCCGCCAGTTGGCGCCGCTGCTCCTCCTCCCGCAGGTTCGGGTTCACCCCGATGTAGTGCTGCCGCTCGTATTTGCCCAGGTTCAATATCTCGAAGGCGCGGTAGTCCTTGCCCTCCGCCTTCAGCGAACGCTGCACCCCGATCATCCGCTTCCGCGTCGTGTGAATCCCGAATTTCCCCAGGTCGCTCGCGATCCACTTCCGCCCCAGCTTCTCCGCCACCGCCGCCGTAGTCCCGGATCCGCAGAAGAAATCCGCCACGAGATCGCCGGGGTTGGAGGAGGCGTTGATGATGCGCTCGAGGAGGGCCTCGGGTTTCTGGGTGGGGTACTTCAAGAGCTCCGCGTTTTTTCCCTTTAGGAGCTTTATGTCCACCCACAGGTTAGTAATCAATTGCCCTTCATAAGAATCGAGATAGACTTTCCTGTAGACTTGCTTATTCTTGTCCTTTGGATAGTAGATTAGCCCCTGACCATCTAGCTCCTCCATCTTTTTTCGGGAATAACGCCACCCATTGGCTGGTGTCTTGTAACCTTTAAAGTCATAGTACAGATTAGGCCTATACGTTGGACTTCCGCATACGTTAAGCATGAACCTACGACCATCTGGATCGGACTTGGTAAACATCTGATCAACATAGTCTGGATCGGGTTCCATATATACCTGATTCCAAATGGGAGCATCGGATTTGGAATATAGGTAGATTGTATCTGTGTTTACCGACATCTTGTTCATATTGCTGAGCGCGGAACCGCCTTTGCGCTTCCAAATAATCTCGTTGACAAGTTTCTCATCACCGAACACCTCGCTCAGTACCTGTCGGATGTGGCTGTTCACCCGCCAATCGCAATGCACATAAATACTCCCATCCTCCGCAAGCAAGTCCCGCATGAGCACGAGCCGCTCGTAGATCATGGCGATGAAGGAGTCTGCACCCTTTCCCCAGGTGTCTCGGTACGCGATTTCCTCGAGGATATTGGGCTTCTTGGTGAAGGTGTCAGAGGTCCCGTCGAAAGACGGGATTTCGATGTCCATGGAGAAGTCGGCGCCCACGTCGAAGGGCGGGTCGATGTAGATGAGCTTGAGGCCGCCCTGGGCTTCGATTTCCTCGCGGAGGGGGCCGTTTTTCAGGCTGGAGAGGATGAGCTTGTTGTCGCCCCAGATGAGCTTGTTGGTCCAGCCCTGGAGCTGGCGCCCGCGCGCGTCGAACATGTCGAGCTGGGGGTCGGTGTCCTCCGGCTTTTCGGCGCGCGGCTCGTCCACCTGCTCGATGACCTGAAAGGGGAGGACGATATTGCAGACCTCGCCCGACTTGCCATTCCAGACCAGCTCCACCTCGCGCTTGTCTTCAAACAGCAGGAAGCGGTATTTGTCCGGCAGGGGCTTGTCCGCCTCGATGAAGCGGAGGATCTCCTGTTTCTCCTGTTCGGTCAGTCTGGGCATGGCTCCCCTCAATGTAGGATAGCCGTCCCGGCTGTCCATGACAGGTCGTAGACGCGCCGGAGGCGGGCGGGACGCCTATCCTACTTTTGGACAGGCGGGACGCCTATCCTACTTTTTGGACAGGCGGGACGCCTATCCTACTTTTGGACAGGCGGGACGCGTATCCTACATTTGCGTTGGTGGCTTAGGGTACCCGAAAGGCCGCCGGCGCCTCAACGCGCACACCGCGTCCGACGGGCCGCCTCACACCCCGGGTTGCTATACTCCCGACCAGCTTATCAACCCAGGAGGCGCCCGCCCGATGTTACACCGCATGTTGCTCTGCCCCGGCCTGCTCTTCGTTGCCTTCGCGCCCGCCATTGCCGAGGACTTGCCGTGGTGGGATCGCTACCCGCGCATTGTCCAGGGGACGCCGGAGGACCTGAAGCCGTACCAGGCGGATGTGGTGTTTGGCGGCGGGTTGAACGCGCCGAGCTGGGGGCTCTGGGGCCAGGTGCTGTTCGGGCGGCCGGAGGCGGCGGGGGAGGTGCGTCGGCGGGGCGGGCGCTTCATTACCTACTTCGAGACCTTCGGCCAGTCGTATTGCGTCGTCGTCGCGGTCCCGGATGCCCAACGGAACACGGAGGCGCCGCGGGCGTCGGCGTCGCACTGGGGCTGGCGCGGTTCGCCGGGCGACCCGATCTACTGGGCGGGCGCCCACACGTGGTTCGACGATCTGCCGGAGGCGCGCCCCTGGACGCGCACGCACCCCGCGTATGGCGGGCCGCCGATGCGCTATCCCGATGGGCGCGAGGCGTCGGGCTACGCGGGCGATCCGGCGAATCCGCTGAACCACCGCGCCTTTGACGCGGGCTGCTCCAAGAATGTGCTGGGCGATCTTTCGTACGAAATCGAGCCGATGCCGGACGCGATCCAGGAAAACGGCCCGCACGAGGGGCTGGTCCAGCTGGGCGGCCAATACACCGGCCTCATCTACCTGCACAAGGACTCGGCGTGCCCGCACTGGCTCGATCTGGACGAAGCGGCGGTGCGCTACGCCGCGGAGCGCGGCGCAAACGGCATGTGGAGCGACAATTTCAGCCCGTGGGACAGCTTCGGCATCCGCCCGGTGGAGCGCGGCTTTGGCGAGTGGTCGGTGGCGCTGTTTCGCGGCTATCTGAAAGAGCATTTCAGCGCGGAGGCGCTGGCGGCCATGGGCGTGGCGGATCCCGATACCTTCGACGTGCGCGAGGCGCTCCGCGCGCAGGTCCGGGAATGGGGCGGCGACGACACGGACCTGCGCGACCGCGTCTGGAACGATGCGCGCTGGCTGGACCACGATCTGTGGCGGGCCTATGTCATCTTCAAGCGCCAGCGGGGGACGCGCGCGCTCGACGCCTACGACGCGCGGATGCACGCCGCCGCGAAGGCCTCGGGCGAGCCGGAATTTCTCATCGCGGGGAACGACATCCCCGGGCTGAGCCTCGGCTGGGTGCGCGGCAACCTCGATCTCGTCAGCACGGAGTCGTCCGCCGGGTATGCGCTCGACGCGGGCAGCCGCGGCCTGATGCTGCCGCCCCTGGGCCGGCATTCCGTGCGCTACCGGCTGGCGTCCGCCCACGCGCGGAGCCGCCTGGTCAATATCTGGCCCTACCTGGACGGCGATTTGGAGCGGTACCGGCGCAACCCGGAACTGACGCGGATCATGGCCTACGAAATGCTCGCGGCGGGAGCGCTGCCCATGGCCTACCCGAGCCTGCCGCGCGTCCTGGGAACGCCAGAGGCCTACGCGGATTTCTTCGCCTTCGTGGGCGAGGCGCGGGAGCACTTCGGGCGCCGCGTCCCCCTGGCCCGCACGGGGATTTACTACTCCAGTTCCTCCCTGCTCGCCTTCATGACGCCGGGGGGCTTCGTCGACTTCAACCGCCGCCCGCACCAGTTCGGCTACTACGGCTGGGCCACCGCGCTGCACGACCTCCACGAGCCCTATGTCCCCGTGCCGGAGTGGCGGGTAACCCCGGAGACGCTTTCGGGCCTCGATCGCCTCATCGTGCCGAATGCTGTGGTGATGGCGGAGGAGGAGATCGCCGTCCTGCGCGATTGGGTGGACGCGGGGGGGACGCTCCTCGTAACCGGGGACAGCGGCGTGCGCGGCGGCGAGTCGGAGAACTTCGCGCGGCACGATCGCGGCCCCATGCACACGCGTATCTCGGGCCCGCGCGTGCGCCACGTTGCGGAAAATGTGGGCATGGCCTACTTCCTCGATCACGAGACGCGCGCTGCGCAATTGCCCGCGATCAGGGAGCACCTCCGGGCGGCGTATGACGCCGAGCACGAGCGGATCGTGGTCGCGGACGGCGTCCCGGCGACGGTCGGGGTCACGCCCTATATCGACCCGGCGCGGGGCGCATTTTTCGTGGACGTGAACAACCTGGCGATCGATCTCGAGGTGGATACGGTGGCGCCCGTCGCGGAAATCGTGTTTGAGGTGATGCTGCCTGAAGCGCTCCGGAGCGGCGCCTTGACCCACCGGGTGCTCACGCCGGAAACGGACCAGTCGGTGGGGGTGACCCCGGTGGACGGCGGCCGCGCGCGCGTGGTGATCCGGGGACTGCGGTACTATGCGGCGATCATGTTTACGCGGCGGTGATGCGCGCAAAGCAGGATGGCCGTCCCGCCTGTCCGGACGGCGCAATTCCCGCAATTTTGTGCTGACGCCCTACAACGTCATTCCCGCGAAAGCGGGAATCCAGCGGCATGCGGAGGTTTATGCGGTCGCATTGCTGAATCCCCGCGTTCGGGGCTGCCGTTTTAACGTGTGCGGTGAGCGCATTTACTACGATTCCGTGCTGACGCCCTACAGCGTCATTCCCGCGAAAGCGGGAATCCAGTGGAATGCGGAGGTTTGTGCGATCGCGTTCCTGGATCTCCGCGTTCGCGGAGGTGACGGATCTACTCACTCCTTACATCGTGTAGGGTGAGTCAAGAAAACCGACAGCCACTTTCGTGGGGATGACGGCGTTCGACCACCGGGAGTCGCCACCGTCGGGTGCGACAGGGGAGCGACTTCATACGGTTTAAGAATTACTTATTCACACGCGCCCTTTGGCGGGGCGGAATGTCTGCCTCCCTATTCCCCCCTGCACCCTGGCGTGACCGTTTCCCTGCATACTGCGCCCCGCTGGAGCGCCGGCATTCCGCCTCGGGCGGATCGCCGACCCTGCCGGCACGGTCGGCTTCGCCGCCCTGGACAGCCGATACGGCTATCCTACTTTTTATCAGGCGCCTGCCTGTGGAGCCGGAAGCAGTCGCGCGCGCACAGCGCGAGGATGAGCCCGCCAGAGCCCACATAGAAGGCCAAAAATCCGTAAACATAGGGCGGAACAGCGGACGTGGTCTTCGTCTCAAAGCCGGGCGCGGCGCGGCGGGTGAGATTGAACAGAATGGCGGCCTCGCCCAGAAGCGGGGCGTCGGTGGCGTCGGAGAGGACACGCGGGCCGAGGAGCATCCCATTGCCCAGGGGCCAGGATGTTACCAGCATTTCCATAGCCAGGGGATAAGCGTGATCGTAGCGCCCGTTGGCCCGCGCCGCCCCCACGCCGAAAGCGCTCCCGGCGGTGCTGAAGCCGGCGACGATGGGACCGGCGTCGATGTCGAAGCTCCAGTTGCGGGGCTCGTCTTCGGGGTATTCCAGGAAGCCCCAGATGCCATGGCGCTCGCGCCAGTAGTGCGCTTCGACGGCGGCGTACCATTCCCTGGCGGCATCGGGCCAGAGGTGGGGCGACGTGATGCCCATGTAGGCGTTGGCGCAACCCCGGGCCGGGCCAACGGGTGCGCCGCTATTGCGCAAAGCGAGATAGGGCGGCAGCCCGCGCTTGTCGGCGCAATCGCCGGTGAAACCACGTAGCCCGCGCTGAATCCGAGCGCTGTAGTCCGTGCCGAGGAGTTCACCGGCGCGTTTAATCGCCAGCCAGGCCATCATGACGTCTCCGGGGTAGCACTCGCCCGGATAGTCGTCCAGCAACCCGGCGGGCGATTCGTCGATGCTGATGGCCAGGCTCTCGGTTTCTTCGCGCAGTTGCGGCAGGTACTTCTCGTCGCCCAGGAGCCTGGTGTAGGCCGTCATGCCGCCAATGCGCAACATGCGGTAGAACACGTTGTCCTGGTGCATGTAGTTTTCCTCGCCCCAGTGTTTGATGACCCAACTCGCGTGCCCCTTGTCGAGCAACAGGTCGGTGGCGGCGATGATGGCCTCCCGGGCGTAGACCGCCGGGGCCTCCTTCGTAACGGGGTCGGCCTCCCAGGCCTCCTGAAGCGATTCCGTGGCCTGGAGATAGAAGAGCGAACCGAATACCGGCCATTCCGTGCCCGATATATTAAACTGGCCGACGCTTGCCCCGCTGTTCTCCGCCAGGCGGCCTCGCGCCCAGTACGCGTAACGTTTGCTGAGGGATTCGTGCATCCCCCAGGCGGCTCTGGGGATGCCATCGCCGGTGAGACCGGGGTCACCGAAGCTTCGGGCGACCATCCAAACGGGCGGCGCAAAGAAGTAAAGTGCGATAGCGGCCAGCGCCAGGCGGCTGGCCCCGACCCACAGCCGGCGGTAGCTTTGTTTGGTTTTCATATGTGCTCTCCATGGCGGTCACTTTATGTTGCAAAGTTCTTTTTAACTTTATATCACAAAGTTCTTGCCGTGACAAGACAATGCGATGTACGATGCCGGTAACGAAGGAATTGGGCGGCCAACGCAGGACAGGCGACCCGCGCGTCTACACCGCCGGAACGGTTGTACTGCGGAGGCGGCGCCGTTGGACATACGGGAACCGCACATGGAACAACGGGAAGACGGCACGCCCGTGGCGCTCCACGACCGCGCCATGGAAAACCTCTCGTTTATTCGCGACGCGATGGAGCGCTCCGAACCCTTCACGGGAATCTCGGGCAAGGGTTTGATCGCCATGGGCCTCCTCGCTCTCGCCGGCGGCCACGCGGCGCGGCTGCACCGCTCGCCCGACTGGTGGATTTACACCTGGCTCGCGGTGGCGGTGCTGGGGTGCGTGGCGGGCCTGGCCACCATGTGCTGGAAGATGCGGAATCTGGATCGGCCGAGCGTAGCCCGCGCCACGCGGCGATTCGCACTGAATGTGGCCCCTGCGGTGCTGGCGGGCGTGTTTCTGACCGAGATCTTTTACGAGCTGGGCCTGAACGCGCTCATGCCCGGCCTGTGGTTGCTGCTCTACGGAACGGGCGTGGTCGCCGGCGGCGCTTTGTCTGTTCGCATCATTCCCGCGATGGGCGGCTACCTGATGATTTTGGGCGCCGTGGCGCTTTTCTGGACCCAATGGGGCGAACAGCCCTTCGCCCGCGCCAACCCGGTTGGCGAAATCGCCATGGTCCTGGGCTTCGGCGGGGGGCATATTGTCACGGGCGCGATTATCTGGCGCCGGTATGGCGGTTAGAAGGAGTTTCCAAGATGGCCGGGAATGTCGGTCGCAAGCCTCGTGACAAGAACAGGGAAGCCGTGGCAACGCGTGAACCGGCAAATCCGGAAACCGGTACGGCAACCAACCTGAACAGGCTGATCCACGAGCGGACACGCCTCGCCATCATCAGCGCACTTGCGGTGAACGACAAGCTCACCTTTATGGAGCTGAAAAGGCTCCTGGACACTTCCGATGGCAACCTGAGCGTCCACGCCCGAAAGCTGGAGGAAGCGAACTACATCGAGTGCGCCAAGGGCTTCGAGGGCCGGGTGCCGCGGACGGAATACCGCATTACCAAGGAAGGCCGGAAGGTGCTGAAAGACTACCTTGCCCACATGGAGCGAATCATCGGCGCGGTCCGCGGCGGCGCCACATGAACCCCGATGAACCGACGAATCGCAGGGGCGCCGTTTTGGACAGCTGGCACGGGCGGCTTCGCCGCCTTGGACAGCCAGGACGGCTATCCTACTTTTGACGCAGACAACCGAGAGTCCGCGGCGGCGGAATGAGCTGTGTCCCGATTCCCCCCTGCGCCCTGGCGTGACCGGTTCCCAGCATACGGCGCCCCGCTGGAGCGCTGGCATCCCTGCCGGCACGGGCGGCTTCGCCGCCCTGGACAGCCGGGACGGCTATCCTACTTTAGTCGCGGGATCCAGTCCCCCCCGGGCATTGGCGGGGCGGGGGCGGGTGTGTCACAATGCGTGACTGGGCTTGAACCGGAACGCATCGGCCCGCGGGCCGCTTCGCTTGAACCTGGAGAACGCATAATGCGCATGACCACGCTTTTTACGCTGTTCCTGATACCCGCGATCGCGGCCGCCGCCGCACAAGGCGCCGAAACGAATTCGGGCTACCTGATCCACGACATGGACCGCGCGCCCGCGCCGGCGGTCACGCCCGGGACGGACGGCGGGCCGCCGTCCGACGCCATCGTGCTCTTCGATGGCGGCGATCTGTCGGAATGGCGCACGGAGGACGGCGCGGCGCCGGGCTGGCTCGTGCAAGATGGCTATTTTCAGTGCGTCGAGGGCGCGGGCAACATCTACACGCGGCGCGACTTCGGCGACTGCCAGCTGCATATCGAATGGGCGTCCCCGGCGGACCCGGCCGGCAAGATCGATCAGGATCGCGGCAACAGCGGCGTATTCTTCATGGACAAGTACGAGGTTCAGGTGCTGGACACCTACGACAACCGGACCTATTCCGACGGCTACGCCGGGTCCGTCTACGGGCAGCACCCGCCTCTGGTCAACGCGACGCGCCCGCCGGGCGAATGGCAGAAGTACGACATTGTGTTCCGCGCGCCGCGCTTCAAACCGGACGGCAGCCTCCGGCGCCCCGCGCGGATGACCGTGTTTCACAATGGCGTACTGGTGCAGGACAATGTGAAACTCACGGGGCCGACCAGCTGGCTCCAGCAGAAGCCCTACGAGGCGCATGCGGACGCGTTGCCGATCCGGCTTCAGGATCACGACAGCCCGGTGCGTTTCCGGAACATCTGGATCCGCCCGCTGGCCGAGCCGGATCACGTGAAGAAGATCCCCATGAAGACGCGCGAGGCGAAAGTCGCGCTGACGCCGGAACAGCTCGACCGCTTTGTCGGCGCCTACGAATCCTACGACGAGGGCGAGGAGAAGAAAGAGACGCCGTTCATCGTCATACGCCGCGACGGCGGCCAGCTCTACGCGACCGTCCGCGACAAGCCGGAGCGCCGGATATATGCGCAGTCCGATTCCGAGTTCGTCCTGGAGGCCGTCGACGGCACGCTGAGCTTCCAGACGGGCCCGGACGGCGCGATCAGCGGCGTGGACTTCCGCGTGGGCCGGATCGCCAAGTTCGAGGCGCGCCTGCCGGGGCCGTGAGGCTCGGAGCGGCGCTCCGCATGAGCCCGAACAGCCCGCCCCCGGCACGCCTCAACAGCCGGAATCATTTTCTATCCGTACGACTACTATCCGTCATATTCTTGCTTGTGTAGCAAGAAGAAGAAGAAACGTAACAGTTTAGCCGTCTGGAGCAATGAAGATTTTTAACCACGAATGAACACGAATTCACACGAATAAGAGAGAGTATTGACCCGGTTCGAAGACTCAAATGAAACGATAACAGGTCCGCCTTTAAGCCTTTGAAGAGAGGTAATACTTTAGCCGTATGAAGTAGCGCCAGCCCATTCTTGTCATGCCGCGATCCTACGACGAGAGCGCGCAAGGCTGGGAGCGCAGGCGTCCCTGCCTGCAATGCACCGGAGGTGCATGGCGTATTTGCGATTTGGGCACACTTGATCGGGGAGACGATTGGACCCGGACTTCCACAGTTTAGATTCGCGCCTTCGGCGCGGTGCGGGCGGGCCGCCCGCGCTCCCATTCGTCCACACTTCCGTTGCTGCGCGGGATTGTGTCGTCGAGGAATCAAGCCAGCTTCATTCCGCTAAAGAATTACGAAGAGAGGAATTCTCCCGCAGATTTGCACAGAATGCCACAGACAAGGGGTAGAAACCGGCAGCCGGTACCGGCACACAGGTGGCGGGTTGATCTAAGTTCTCCGCGGCCAATCAGGTTTCTTGTTGCTTGGATGCCTGGCTGCGGGCCTGGGTAAAGGCCGGCTTCATGAATTGAATCTCGGTTTCTTATTCGTGTCTATTCGTGTGCATTCGTGGTTCAATATCCTTGTTGCGGACCGAGGCTGCCCTGTGTAATCCGCCGTCACAATTCCTGATCGCGGACAACGGTCCCTCGGCGCGCTCCGCGGTGTCACCCACCCCACACAAAAAAAGCCGCCCCGGACGGATTACCCACCCGCCCGGGACGGCGTACACGAAGTCTCCAGGAAGCGCCTTCTCGCCCTCGGCCTACTTCCCATCCTCCAGAATGATCAAAAAGTCATTGTAGCTCTGGCCATTATTGGCCGTAACCGACACAACCTTCCAGCCATCCTTCAGCATGTCTTCCAGATCGTGCTTGCCGGAACCGTTGGATTGAATTATCAATGCGCGTTGCATACTGCCTCCTGAAAAGAACAAACGGGATCATGGCGCCCCCGCCCTGCGGGTTCAGGCCAATCGGGGATCGAAAGCATCAAGATACTTCAGTGTGTCCCCGCAATTCAACTGCCCGGGCGCCGTCGGGGCGCCCAGGAACGTATACGTCACCAGCGAACCCAGCGCCGGAAAGAAAACCCGCGACGGCAGGCCATACGCGCCCATCCCCACCACAATCACCCCCTCCGCCCGGTGCGCCAGCGTAAACGCGGCCAGCCGCCGCAAATCATCCAACGTATTGCACCGCGCCGCAACCTTCACCACATCCGCCCCACGCTCCCGGCCCAGCGCATAAATCGACGCCAGCCGGTCATCGTCCGGCGTCTCCCCGAAGTCATGAAACGACCCGATCACCAGCCGCCCCGCCGACCGCGCCGCCGGAGCCACCGCGCGAATGGCCTCCCCCGCGCAAATCTCCACGTCCACCGCCTCACAATGGGCCAGCACAGCCTCATAACACGCCACACGCGCCGCCTCGCCCCCGCGCCAGCCCCCGCCCTCGTCCGCGTGCCGCAGCGTGACCAGCCGCGGAAACCCCGCGTACCGCGCCGCAAAGGCCGCCAGCGCCAACGGGTCGTGCTCCCCCAGCGCGTCCAGCCGCAGCTCCACCAATACCCGGTGCTCGCCCGCCGCCGCGCGAATCGCCTCCGGCGCAACCGCCTCCTGAATCGCAATCGCGGCGCACGGGGCCGCGCACAAATCGATCTCGCCTATCCGCGGCATCGCGCCATCCTCTCTCTACAAGCCGCCATACTCAGCGGTCCCGCTTCTCCCGCGCCGCCCACTCCCGGGCAAGCCGCGGACGTTCCTTCCAGCGCCGGTGCAGCCACAGCCACTGCGCCGGATACTCCCGCACCATCGCCTCAATCGCATCCTGGCACTTCTGGGTATTCTCACGAAGATCCGCCCTCAAGTCCCCCGTGCGCGACATCGTGATCGGCGGGTAAAAACGCAACACATACCCGCCGTCCGCCCGCCGCACAAGCGCCACCGGCACCACCGGAACCTTCGCCCGCACCGCAATCATCACCGGCCCCACCGTCGCCCAGCACGGAGCCCCGAAAAACGTCACCGGAACCCCATTGTCCCGCGGGCTCTGATCCGCCAGAATGCCCACCAGATACCCCGCCTTCAGCCGGTTCAGAATCTCCCCCCCCGCCCGGTCCTTCGGAATTGTGACGATCCCGCCCGCCGTCCGGATCCCGTCGATTACCCGATCCACCCCCGGATCGTCAAACGGGCGAACCACCTCCGCCACCGGGTAGCCCGACGCCGCCATGCACGGAGCCATCAACTCCCAGTTGCCCAGATGCGCCCCGATACACAGGTAGCCCCGCCCGCGCTCGATAAACTCCGCCCCCTCCACCGTGAGCGCGCGCCCCGCGCCCTGCTCCCGGGCAAGCGATTGCAGGTGGCCAAACTCCGCGGCCACCAGCGCCAGGTTATCCACGCAGCCGCGAAGGATTCGATGCTTCTCCGGCCCGCTCAGGGAATCCCCATACGCCAGCTCCAGGTTCGCCCGCGCCACCCGGTAAACCCGCGGCACGCAACGCGCCAGCGCCCGCCCGCCACAAACCGCAATCGCCCGGTTCAGCTTAAGGGGGGTGCGGGAAGTAACCGCGATAAACGCCCGCGTCGCGCCGGCGACAACGGCCCGGGCGAGCCGGCTCCGGCGCGCCATGCCCTCACGCCTCCAGCGTGAGGGTCTCGCCTATCGTCGGGGCGAATACCTGGCAGCCCGGAGCCGCATGCTCCTTCATCCACGCGATCGCCTCCGGATCCCCGTGCACGAAAACCACATTCCGGGGCCGGATCTTCTCGATCACCCGGCGCAAGGTCTCCCGGGGCGCGTGTCCGCTGAAGGAAAAGCGCCGGATGTTCTCCAGCCGGACCTCCTGGCGGGGGCGCTGCAACCCGAACGCAAGCTGATCCCCCGGCGTCGAATGCAGCAGCTTGTACCCCAGCGTCTCGTGGTCCAGATACCCCACGAAGAATATCCCGTGGTGCGTCGATTTCACCATCTCCTCCGCAATCAGCGCCGATGGCGTGTTCTCCAGCATCATACCCGAAGTCGCCACAATGATCGCCGGCTCCGACACCAGCTTCTCCACCACACCCGGCTTCCACACATTGCCGATGCGCGCAAAATCGTTCAGCGGGCGCAATACCGCGTTCGGAAGAAGATAATCGGTAAAGCGATCGTACAGCTCGTACACCGCCCGGCCCAGACCCGAAGCGTAGATCGGGACCTCCGGAATCTTCCCCTCCTCCTGAAGCCGCGCGACGAAATTCAGCACCTCCTGCGTACGCCCGAGCGCAAAACTCGGAATCAGCACCACGCCGCCCCCCTCCAGCACGTCCGCGATCGCGGCGCCCATGCTGTACACCTCCTCCTGATACGTGTGCACCCCCGCGATGCCGCTCGCCCCGTGCGTCGCCTCAATAATCAGCGAATCCACCGGCTCCAGGTCGTCCAGCGGCGAAAAGCCGTCGATCAGCTCCTGCGGCGTCTCGCAGATGTCGCCCGTGTAATAAATCGTGTGCCCCGGCGCCTTGATTACCGTGCTCGCCGCACCAAGCACATGGCCCGCGCGGCGGAATCGCGCCTCCACCGGCGTGCCCAGCGGAAGACGGAACGGCTCCTCGAAGTCGTGCCCCTCAAAACGCTCCATCGCGTAATCCACGTCTTC
This sequence comes from Candidatus Hydrogenedentota bacterium, assembly GCA_019637335.1. Taxonomy (NCBI): domain Bacteria; kingdom Pseudomonadati; phylum Candidatus Hydrogenedentota; species Candidatus Hydrogenedentota bacterium. The sequence continues at coordinate 261,277 of JAHBVV010000001.1, forward strand.
GTGCTCGTACAGCGGGTAATCCGCCACCCCCCGCTCCCGCGCCAGCAACCCCATCACCGAAACGCTGTTGTGTAGCATCCGCTCCGTGATCCGCACCGTCGGATGCGTCGCATGCACGCTGACACCCGGATACTCCCGAAGCAGGTACGGAATCGAACCGCAGTGATCCTGGTGGCCGTGCGACAGCAAAAGCGCTTCCGGAGCCCGGCCCAACAGCGAAAACGCCGGCAGCGCCTGCTTCCCGTCCTTCTTCGGATGGGTGCCGCTGTCAAGAAGAATATGCTGGTGGTTCAGGGTCAGTTGAAAGCAGTTCGCTCCCACCTCCCCGCCGCCTCCCAGAACGGTCAGTTGAATTGGGGTGTTCGAAGCCATAGATCTTCGTATTCTACGGTTATCAAGCTAAACATGTCAAAATCCCGGAAAATAATGGCGCCAGCACGCGAGATTCTTCCCCAATCCCCAAAAAGGGGACTGCATCCGGCTGGCAAGCAACCCAGGGGACTGCATCCGGCTGGCAAACAAGCCCACCCCCCGGAGCAACCACCTCCGAACCAGCCGGTGGCTGTACCCCAAAAAAGCGGACTGCATCCACCTGGCAAGCAAGCCAACCTCCGGAGCAACCACCCCCAACCCAGCCGGTGGCTGTACCCCAAAAAAGCGGACTGCATCCGGCTGGCAAGCAACCCCACCTCCGGAGCAACCACCCACAACCCAGCCGGTGGCTGTACCAGGGGACCGCATCCGGCTGGCCAAAGTGCTCAACGTATGGCAAGGATGCGACAACCCAGCCGGTGGCTGTACCCCCAAAAAGCGCACTGCATAAGGCTGCCAAGCAAGCCAGCGCACTGCATCCGGCTGGCAAACAAGCCCACCCCCCGGAGCAACCACCCCCAACCCAGCCGGTGGCTGTACCCCCAAAACCCCAGCCCCAACACCCCGCGGCCTGCCTTCCATTTGACACGGCGCCCGGATCTGCAAGATCATGGCGGATACGGCGCGCCCCCATGCGCGCGCCGCGACGCAGTCCCTGTACCACCTATCGGGAGAAGATCATGAAGCAGTTCCTCCACCTCGGCCTCGGCGCGCTGGCCCTGGCCTCCATGGCCGCGGCCTCGGCGCAAGCCGCCGAGCTTCGCTTTGAGAAACAGCGAATCGGGACCGGCACGTACGAATCCGGCGCGCTCTTTGACGTAAACAACGACGGGATCGTCGATGCGGTTTCCGGCGAATACTGGCGCCCCGGTCCCGACTTCACCGCCTCCCACAAGATCGCCACGATCCTCGAGCAGTCCACCTACTACGACGACTTTTCCAATTACCCCATGGACGTCAACGGAGACGGCTACCTCGACATCGTCACCGGCGGCTGGTTTGGCAAGAAAATGAGCTGGCGCGAGAACCCGAAGGGCGAGCCGGTCGAATGGACCACCCACGATATTGCGGAGGTGGGGAATGTGGAGCGCGGCTGCTTCTGGGATATCGATGGCGACGGCCACGTGGAGGCGGTTCCCAACCTGCCGAACGATGGCGTCGTGATCTTCATTCTGGAGCGCGACGACGAGGGGAAGGGCGCGGGCAAATTCCGCCGCGTCGACGTCTATGCCGAAAAACAGGGCCACGGCCTGGGCTTTGGCGATATCAATGGCGACGGGCGGGGCGACCTCATCATGACCCACGGGTGGCTTGAAGCGCCGGAAAAGCCGTTCGAACAGCCCTGGACCTACCATGGAGGCCTCGATCTCGGCCAGGCCGGCGTCCCGATTCTGGTGTATGACGTCAATGGCGACGGCAGAAACGACCTCATCGTGGGCCAGGGGCACGACTACGGCCTGGCCTGGTACGAGCAGCGTGATAACGGCAACGGCCGCGAATGGATTAAACACGATATCGAGACCGACCGCTCCCAGTTTCACGACTTGCAACTGGCGGACCTGGACAACGATGGCGTCCCCGAACTGATCACCGGCAAGCGCTACCGCGCGCACAACGGCGCGGATCCGGGCGCGGATGATCCCGTCGGGCTGTATTACTACCCGCTGAAGGAGGGAAAGCCGGAGCGCCACGTGATCGACTACGGTCCGCCCGAAACCGCAAGCGGAACCGGCATCTACTTCTGGGTGGCCGATGTGGACGGCAATGGATGGAACGACATCCTCGCCCCCGGCAAGGAAGGCGTCTACCTCTTCAAGAACCTGGGGCCGAAATAGGCCCGCCGCATGAAACGGCAAAACCCCGGATCGCGCGATGCGTTCCGGGGTTTTTTCGTGCCCTGTTTGCGCCAGAGAAAGTCGATTCAGTTGCCGTTCTGGGCCACCCGGAGCGGCGCAGTCTCCAGGTACGGCATCGGATCCACCGCGCGGCCGTGGCGGCGAACTTCAAAGTGCAGGTGCGGCCCCGTGGATCGCCCGCTCGACCCGCTGTCGGCGATATGCGCCCCCTCGGCGACGCGTTCCCCCACTTCCACCCGCGTCTTCGAGGCGTGCGCATAGAGCGTCTCGAGGCCGTCCTCGTGCCGGATGATGACCGTGTTGCCATAGCCGCTTTTCCAGCCGCTGAAGGACACCACACCCGATCGCGCCGCCGTGATCGGCGTCCCGCGCTTCACCGCAAGGTCGATGCCGTCATGAAAGGCCATCCGCCCGGTAAAGGGATCCTTGCGCATGCCGTATTCCGAGCTGAGGCGCGCCGATCCCGCCACCAGCGACGCCCACGGACCCGGGGCCGCTTCAATGGCCCGCCGATCGGGATGCACGATCCCGCGAAGCAGCTGAAGCGCGTTCGACGTGTTGTTCAGCAGCCGTTGCAGCGCCAGCACGGCGTCGCCTCGCCCGCGGCCCGGACCGCCCAGCGGCGCAATGTCGTCCGGCGTGGTTGACCGGTCCGCATTCGCCGGCGAAAGCGAAGCGATCGCGGACGCGCTCACGCGGACCGGTCCCCCGCCCGGAAGCGCGCCGATCAGGGGATCGGTGAGCTGATGCGGCGGAGCGGACGCCGGAACGGACGCTTGCGGGACCACTGCGGACGGCATGCTCGCCGAGGCCACGGGAAACCCGCCGAAGGGCGGCTCCGGCGGAGCCGGCGTTGCCAGCGCGCTCAAATCGATCAATTGGCCCGGATGTATGAGATCCGGATTGGACAGGTTGTTCGCACGGGCCACCGTCACCACACCGGCATAAACTTCGGCATTGGCCGGCCGCTGGCCGCCCGCCTCCAGAAATTGGCGCACGATCCGGGTGAGGTTTTCACCGTTCCGCACCGTGTGCCGCGCGGGCGTCGGGCTGGATACCGTGGGCTCGGGATCGACGTTGGGAAACGGGCGCGCGGCCAGGGGGATCGGGGTGGCCCGCGTCGCGCTGCCGGTGATGTCCGGGCGGCCGGGGCCGAGAATATCGATTCCTTCCAAGCGCATCGTTGCATCCCTGGTGGTTGGCGCTGCATCTGGTTGGAAGGGAAAGCAAGAACGGGGCCAGCACATCCCACAACCCCCAGATCAAGGTTTTTCAACAGGTTGCGGGGGCCCCGGCCCCAAAGCCGCGCCGCGGCGCTGGCAGCATTTTCCGGCGGGGTGGAACTTTTATCCCTCCGCCACAAACGCAGGAGAGCCTCCAGCCGCAGCCCAAAAGGGGATCACCACGAAGGGCGCGAAGTCCACGAAGAGAAGAAGTAGAAGCGCGAGTGGTAATCGCGCACAGACTCCATGACGCAGATGAGTCGGCGCACACTTCCGGCCCGAAGGGCCAACGCAGTGTTCAGCCCTGGGCAACGCGGATCTCGCGGCAACGCCCTGAAAGGGCAACGCAGTTCGACTTCAAAGTGGCTGCATGCGCTCAATTCGCTGCCCTGCCCCATCAGGGCGAAGTAACAGGTGCTCCCGTTTTCCCTCGGCGTTGCCCGGGGCTGGGAGCTTCACTGGCCCTTCGGGCGGGAATACCTCACCCACACAGGCCCATACCGGCTCGTACTGGGGACTCCAGAAATAGATCGCGCGCCGAAAATCCGTCCATTAGCACGCCCGTACGCGCAAACCGCCACAAACACAAAAAGACCCAGGCCGCTGGTTGGCAGCGGCCGGGGCCTCGTTGTGGGACAGGGAAGGAAGAAGCTTGTCCAAGATCTATAGGAAAGAGGAGAGGGTCTCCCCCGGGCATAAGGGGAGGGAGGAGTGGCCCGGGGGAGACCACGCCGAATGCTGCGGCATTGATTTTGGGAGAGAACCGCATTGTGCCGGTTGGTGTGGGGCAATCGGGGAGCCGGCACATTGGGGAGACATTCGACGCATTGGGAACCTCTTTGGGAGCGTCCTGTATATTCAATTGTTCATGCATACCGACGAAGTTCAGTCTGTTTTATTCACTCGTTCCTGACTTTCGCCTTCTAACACGCTATAACGCAATCGCTGTGCCAAGTTTGGTCAATCGCGCTAAGTCCTTTGTTTTCAGCGCCGACCCGGCTTCAACTGCTGCTAACTACTGAATACCGGGGAGCTCGGAAAAGGTTTCACGCCCGATTCATGTCCCAATTGGGGTTTCGATTCCCGCCTTGGGGTATTCGAGTAATGGGCGCGCGGGCAAAGCGATTCAATTGTAAATGGCGCGCGTTGCTCCAGGGAGTTCATGCCGCCAAACCGGGCCGGCGCGCGCTGGCCCATCCTTCAGGAAAACGCCGCCCGGTACCGCAAAGTTGACGCCGTCGCGCCGCCGCCAAAAAAAACGCGCGCGCCCGTGTCGGGACAGGCGCGCGCGGGTAGTTGGCGATACTCAGCCCACCTGGCAGTGCGCGAGGCCCCGCTTCTCCAGGTAACGCTGGTGATACTCTTCGGCCCGGTAAAACGTCCCCGCCGCCGTCACTTCGGTGACAATCGGGCTTCGGAAGGCGCCCAGATTGTTCAGCGACTCCTTCGCGGCCTCGGCGGCGCGCTGCTGCCGGCCATCGAGACAAAAAATCACGCTGCGATACTGCGTCCCGATGTCGGGGCCCTGCCGGTTAAGCGTCGTGGGGTTGTGACACTTCCAGAATACGTCCAGCAGTTTCTCGAAGGAAACCTGCGCCGGATCGAAGCTAACCTCCACCACTTCCGCATGGCCCGTCTTGCCCTTGCACACATCGTCGTACGTTGGGTTCTCCATGTGGCCGCCCATGTAGCCCACGACCACATCCGCCACCCCCGGAACCTGGCGATAGGTGGCCTCCACCCCCCAGAAACAGCCCGCCCCGAAATACGCCTTTTCCATCATTACGTCCTCCGATGTCTGCGCTTGAGGATCCAATTCCAGTCTCAGTATAGAAGAATTCAGCCTGATTGACCAGCCCTGTCCCGAAAAAAACGCGCGCCCTGTTGCCCGGCGCGGGAGAGGCCGTTACGGATATAACGACAGCGGCGCGTCCGAACGGGACACCGACCGCTGCGCCATGGCATACTTACCCCCGAAAACTGGCTTATATTCGAGGTCCCGCCATGAGTAATCCACATCCCGACCCCCCGGTTGTCGTTGCCGCCCTCTACCATTTCGCCCGGCTCGACAACGTTGAAACGCTCCAGGAGCCGCTGCTGCAAGTATGCCGCTGCCAGGGGGTTAAGGGAACGCTTCTCCTCGCCCGCGAGGGGATCAACGGAACGGTTGCCGGGACGCGCACGGGCATCGACGCGGTCCTGGCCTGGTTGCGATCGGATCCGCGCCTTTCCAAATTGGAGCATAAGGAGTCCCTGCACCGGGAGACCCCGTTCCACCGCATGAAAGTCCGACTCAAACCGGAAATCGTCACCCTGGGCCTCCCCAATATCGACCCCGCGACCCAGGCGGGCGATTATGTCGATCCAGAGGACTGGAACGCGCTCCTCAGCGATCCCGAGGTCGTCCTGATAGATACGCGCAATCACTACGAGTGCGCGATCGGCGCCTTTCGGGGGGCGATTGACCCGCACACCGCCTCGTTTCGGGAGTTTCCAGCCTATGTCGACGCCCATCTCGATCCGGCGGTGCACAAGAAGGTCGCCATGTACTGCACCGGCGGGATCCGCTGTGAAAAGGCCACCGCGCTCCTGCGCCAGCGCGGCTTCGAATCGGTCTACCATCTGAAAGGCGGCATTCTGAAGTACCTGGAAACTGTGCCCGCGGAAGAATCCCGCTGGGAAGGGCAGTGCTTCGTCTTCGACGAGCGGGTCAGCGTCGGCCACGATCTGACCCCCGGCGACTACGTATTGTGCCGCGGCTGCCGCATGCCCGTATCGCCCGCGGACCAGCAATCGCCCCGCTACCGGGAAGGCGTGTGTTGCCCCCGGTGCGCCGATGCCCTCACGCCCGATCGCGCCGCACGCCGCGCGGAACGCCACCGGCAGGTCCAGCTAGCCGCCGCCCGCAGCGAACTGCACGTGGGGCGTCCGGCGCGCGAGACCGACGCCGGGCGCAACCCCGATCCGGGAACCCCGAACCCGCAAACGATTCCGGAAACCAGCAGAGACGCTGACGTTCCCGCCTGATCCAGCGTCGGGTCCGAACCGGGACCCAGGCATTCCTGCGCGAGCGCCCAAGGCCCAAAGGCTCGCGGGCACTACATTCCGTGGCTTCTCCCGCGTTCCCCGCCGACCCACATACGCCCTTCGCCGGCCCGCCTCGGGGTGATTGGGAATGCGCGGGGCGCTCGTGTACACTTCCCATACTGGAAGGGGTGGACGCGGACGGTGCGAAGACCGGTTTAACCACGCGATGCGCCGGGGAAACTTGCAGGGATCGAGCGTACGCCATGAAACCGCTGGCTTCGCGAACGGATACGAGAGGAAGCGCCGCGTGAGCAGCACCGTGCTATTCACGGCGGGCGAACTGTGCGTCACGCCGCCACACGTTTTGTCGGCGGCGGCCTTCTGGGGCCACCTTCCGACGCTGCTGGAATCGTCGCGCCACCGGCTGGCCTGCCTCGACTCCGCCGCCGCACGCGCCATAGAAGCTCCCGACAAAGCCCTCCAGGCCGCCTCGGAGTCGTTTCGCCGATCGCGGGGCCTTCGGACCGTCCAGGCGACCGAACAGTGGATGGCCGCCTGGGGCGTCGAGGTGGAGGCGTTTACGGGCTACCTCGAGCGGGAAGCGCTCCGCGCGCAGATTGGCGACGAGGCCCCGGCGGCGGCGGACGAATCGCGCCTGGCCGGCGTGCTGTGGCCCGACGCGGTTTTCGGCGGCCAGGCGGCGTCCTGGCTTCACCCCCTGGCCGCGCGCGCCGCGGTCCGTTGCGAGGGCGGCGCGACCGACGTGCCCGGGTCGCTGTTTGACCCGGCGTCGTCGCCGGGCCTGGCGCCGGATGCGCTCCGCGTGTGGAGCGATCGCCTCGACCTCCCCGCAACCTGGTTCGACGAACTCGTGGCGATGGAGGCCGGGTTTCTCCGGTTCGCGGAGCGCCAGCAGACCCCGGCGCGCCTCGACGCGGCCCTGCGCGCGCGCTGGGAGTCCCTGTTCGTGGCCGACATAGAAACCGCCTCCTTTCCGACGGAAGCCGCCGCGCGCGAGGCCCTGCTGTGCATCACCGAGGATGGCGAGCCCATGAGCGCGGTATGTTCGGTGGCGGGTGGGAGCTACCAGAGCGGGCGCGCTATGCTCGGCGATCTCCCGGTCGGCGTCCGTGCACACGCGCTGTCGGCGCCGCCGGATACGCTCCTCCCGATTTTCTCGCAATCGGGGGTCTATACCGTGTGCCGCGTGCGCGGCAAGACCGAGCCCAGCCTCGATGACCCCCGGATCCGTTCCATCGTCGCCGGCGCGGTCGTGTCCGAGGCCGTACAGCCGCTGATCCAGCGCCACGTGGCCTGGTCCCCGGGGGTGAGCCCGTGAACGACGACCACCGGCAAATCATCGAACGCCTGAGCCTGCTCGAACTGCTTCCGGCCCGCGCGCGTGAACGCGTGATCGCGTGTTGCCGCGAGGAGCACTACCACTTCGGCGAAGTCATCGTGCGCGAGGGCGATCCCGGCGACGCCTACTTCATTCTGGTGGAAGGGCGCGCCCGCGTGTTCAAGCGCGGCGACCATGGCGAGGATATCCCGCTCAACGTATTGCGCGCGGGAGACGCCTTCGGCGAGATGGCGCTCCTGGAGGAGGGCACGCGCACGGCGAGCGTCCGGTGCAGCAGCGACGTGCGCCTGTACCGGCTGAGCCGGGACGACTTCCACCAGATCCTGGCGGAGGATCCCGAGTTGCGGCACTACCAGCAACTCCGGATCCGCTACCTGAAGGTGCACAATTTCCTCCGGGAGACGTCGAGCTTCGGCAAGCTCCCGGCGGCCGCGCTCCAGGCCTTTCTGGAGCGCCTCATGCCCATGTCCTTTGCGCGGGGCGAAGCGATCATCCGCCAGGGCGAAGACACCCACGACTTTTTCATTATCGAGCACGGGCGCGTCCACATCTACCGCCTGGAGAAGGGCGAGCGGCGCAGCCTGGCCTTCTGCCGCGCGGGCGATTACTTCGGCGAGATTTCCGCGATCCAGGGCGTGCCCCGCGCCGCCACGGCGGAAACCGTGAGCGATTGCCGCCTGCTGCGGATGAGCCGCGCCGACCTGCTCGCGCTGATGGACGAATACCCGGAGTTCCGGGACGCCATCGAAGCGCGCATGGCGGCCTACTCCTATCGCGAGGAGGCCCGGGTCCCGCTCGATTTCTCGCAGGAGTTGCTGCCGGCGGATGCGTCGCGCCAGCCGCTGCAGATCGACGCCAGCGCCGCGGAACCCGCCGCGGCGGTCGTACCGTCCCGGGGACGTCGAGGCCGCTGGGGCCGCCGCGTGCCCTTCATCAAACAAGTCGACGAAATGGACTGCGGCGCCGCGTGCCTGGCGATGGTCTGCCGCTACTTTGGGCGCCGGGTCAGCCTGCCGCGCATCCGCCAGCTGGCGCACACCGCCCTGGACGGCACGAGCCTGAAGTCGATCGTGGGCGCCGCGGGCGAACTCGGGCTGGCCGCGCGCGCGGTGAAGGCGGGTCCGGCGGATCTGGACAACCTTTCCCTGCCCGCCATCGCGCACTGGGAGGGCAACCACTGGATCGTGGTGGCGAAAGTCGGGAAGCGCCACGTCCACATTGTGAATCCGGCGTCCGGCCCCGAGCGCGTCAAGCGGGCGGAGTTTCTGGCGAAGTGGAGCGGCTACGCCGCCCTCTTTGACTACACCCCCGCCTTTGAGGATGCCCCGGAAGGCCAGCGCACTTGGGCTTGGGCGATGGCCTTCGTCAAGCCCTTCCGCTGGACCCTCGCCCAGATCCTGCTGCTCGCCGTGGTCACCAGCGGGCTCCAGTTGCTGCTGCCCGTGTTCACGCAGGTCATCGTGGACCGCGTCGTGGTCGACCGCGACCTCGATACGCTGCACATCATGGTCGGCGCCATGATCGTGGCGCTCGTGTTCATGCTCGGGGCGAACCTGCTCCAGCGCTTCATGCTCAGCTTCGCGGCGGTCCACATCGACGCCTCCATCCTCGATCATCTGACCCGCAGCATGCTCGCGCTGCCCATGAGCTACTTCAACAACCGGCGCATCGGCGACATACAGCGCCGCCTGGCCGGGGCGCGGCAGGTGCGCGAGTTCATCGTCCACAGCGGGCTCAAGGGCCTCCTTTCCGCGGTGCAACTTGCGGCGTACCTGGGGCTGATGGCCGCCTACAGCGTCTCCCTGCTCTTGGTTTTCCTCGTCACCGTCCCGTTTTACGTGGGGCTCATGGTTTTCTCGCGGCGCGTGCTCCGCCCCCTGTTCAACCGCATTGAAGAGAGCTTCGGCCGCTACCAGTCCCACCAGATCGACGCGATCCGGGGTATTGAGGCGGTCAAGGCCAGCGCGGGCGAACAACAGTTCCGAGACCGCATGCTGAACGAGTTCCTGGGGCTCGCGCGGACCCAGTTCAAGAGCAACTTCACCATCATGTTCTACGAAAGCGCGATCCAGGCCGTGAGCTACCTCTCCACGGTGCTTTTCCTCTGGGCCGGCGCGCACCTCGTCATGCGCGGCGAGATTACGATCGGCGCCTTCGTCGCCTTCAACGCGCTCGTGGCGATGACCTACACCCCGATCCTCACGGTCCTCGGGCTGTGGGACGAGTTCCAGATGTCCGGCGTGCTCATGAACCGCATCAACGATATCTTCGAGTTCGAACCGGAACAGGGCAAGGACCGCAGCCGCCTCCAGCCTGTCAGTTCGCTGGAAGGGCGCATCGAACTGCGCGGGGTCCAGTTTCACTACGGCGGCGAGGGCAGCCCGCTCATCCTCAACAACATCACGCTCGACATTCCGGCGGGCAAGACCGTGGCGGTGGTGGGGCGCAGCGGCTCGGGGAAGACGACGCTGGTCAAGCTGCTCTCGGGCCTCCTCGAGCCCACGGCGGGGACCGTGCTCTTCGATGGCGTGGACATGAAGACCCTGAACTACCGCGACCTGCGCCAGCACGTCGGGCTCGTCCTGCAGGACAACTATGTGTTCGACGGAACGATCCTCGAAAACATCGCGCTGGGCGATCCCGAGCCGGACGTGCACCGCGCGGCCTGGGCCGCGAACACCGCCAACGCCCACGATTTCATCGCGCGATTCCCGCTGGGCTACGAGACCCGCATCGGTGAAACCGGCATCGCCATTTCCGGCGGCCAGCGGCAGCGGGTCGCCATTGCCCGCGCAATCTACAATAATCCGCCGATCCTGATTTTCGACGAGGCCACCAGCGCGCTCGACAGCGAATCCGAGCGCGCGATCCAGGAAAACCTGGACCGCATCCTGCAGAACCGGACCGCGATCGTCATCGCGCACCGCCTGAGCACCGTGCGCAATGCGGATGTGATCGTGGTGCTGGAAAAGGGCGAGGTGGTGGAAATGGGCACGCACGACGAGCTGCTGGCGCGCAAGGGCCTCTATTTCTACCTGCACGGCCAGCAGATGGGGTTTGGAACATGAGCAACACCCTGCAAACCCCGAAGGCCGGCCGCGTCACCGAACTCTTTCCCTACGAAATGCCGTTTCGCGCGGCGCGCACCATCGCCGCGATGTTACTGGCGCTGTCCGGCGTGATCGCGGCCGCCGCAATCCTCCTCGAATTCCCGGAAACGGTCTCCGCGCCCTTTGTGCTGCTTCCGGAATCAGGGTCCGACCCGATCCAGTCGCCGTTTGACGGCGTCATCGAAGTGGTGCACGCGGCCACGGGCGCGGAAGTGCGCCAGGGCGACATCCTGTTTGTAATCCGGTCGCCGCGCGTGCAGGAGCTGGCGGCGGAGTTGCGCGGCCTGGAGAAGGACCTGGCGGCCACCGCCCAGGAGCGGGTATCGGCGGAGAACACCTACGCGATCAACCGCGAAATACAGGAGGCCGAGATCGCCCAGCGCGCGCAGGAGACCGCCTTCCGCAAGCGCTATCTGGACGCCTACGAGGACGTAAACTCGCGCATCAAGCGCCTCCAGGCCGAGGGTCTGGCGTCCTCCCTGGACGTGCTGAACCACCAGCTCGGTTTCGCCGGCGCCGAGCGCGACGCCGCTCTGGCCGAGGAAGAGTATAAGATGGCGCAGCTCGCGCTGTCCCGGCTCGACGCCGAATACCAGCAGGCGCGCGAGCGCATGGAGAACGAGGAAGCAAAACTCCGCGTGCGCGCCGACGGGATCGCAAGCCAGTTGAAACAGGCCTCCGGCGATCTGGCGCACATCACCGCGCCCTACGACGGCGCGATTGTTTCCGTGGCGCGCAAACGCGCCGGCGACGTGGTGGGCGTGGGCCAGGAGTTGTGCCAGATTGCGCCGGGAAACGCGCCGCCGCGGGCGCACCTCTACCTCGAGGAACGCGGCATGGCCCGCCTGCGCGAGGGCCAGCCCGTGAAGCTGCTCTTCGAGGCCTTTCCCTACCAGCGCTACGGCGTCGTCGACGGCGAACTCGCGTGGCTCAGCCCGGCCGCCATTCTCGCGCAGGGCGAGGAGCGCTTTATTGCCCACGTGGCCCCGGAGCGGCTGGAAATCGGATTGGCCGGAGCCGCGCGCCCCCTCCGCATGGGCATGCGCGGCGAGGCGCGTATCCAGGTGGGCCGCCGCACCCTGATCGAGCACGCCTTCGAGCCGCTGCGCCAGCTCCGCGAGAATATGCGCGTGCAGGAGAGCGGTAGCTGACCGCCGCGCGCGTTGGCGCATGCTTCGCGCGGGGCGTATAGTATCGGGCGTGGCCCAATCGGGACGCCACACCGAAAACCGGGAAGGAGAGCATCGCATGATCAGGGCATGGGCACAGAAAACGCGGTATGGATTCCGCACCTTGGCATTGGCCGTACTCGCCGCGATCGCGGCCGGGGGCTGCGCGCCCCGCGAGAAAGCGGACGATGGCCAGATCCGCATCGGCGCTATCGTGTTTCAGGAGGACCAGTATTTCCGGCTCGTGGAATTCGGCATGCGCGACGCCGCCGCGAAGGCCGGCGCGGCGATCAGCGTCAACAACAGCTTCAACGCGCTCGACAAAGAAATCTCCCTGATCGACACCTACCTGGCGAACCGCGTCGATGCGCTGGTCGTGGCCCCGCTGAGCGCCCAGAGCTCCATATCCGCCCTCAAGCGCGCCGCCGGCCGCGGAATCCCCGTCGTCGTGTTCGACAGCTTCGTCGAGGCGGATTTCCCCGCCAGCACCGTCCGGAGCGACCAGGTCGAGCTCGGACGCGTCACCGGCGAATTCGCCCGCGCCTTCATCGAGGAGCAGCTCGGCGGAAAGGCCAAAATCGCAATCGTGCAGTTCATCGCGCACATGCCCGAGCCCGGCAGCCAGCGCGTCCAGGGTTTCCGCGATGAAGTCACGAAACTGCCCGGCGTCGAAATCGTCACCGCGCAGGACGCCTGGCTCGCCCCCGAAGCCACGGCCCTCGTCGAAAACATCCTGACGGCGAACCCCGACATCGACATCGTCTGGTCCGCCAACGAGGGCGGCACCGTGGGCTCCGTAAACGCCGCCCGGGCCGCCAACATGAAGAATCCCGCGCGCCACGTCTACGTATTCGGCACCGACATGAGCGAACAGATCGGGGCCTTCCTCCTTTCCAGTGACAACGTCCTCCAGGCGGTGACGGGCCAGAAGCCCTTCGATATCGGCGCGCTCGCCGTGAACAACGCGCTCAAGGCAATCAACGGCGACCCGGTCGAAAAGCGCGTCGCGATGCCCGGCATGCTCTTCAGCCGCACCGACCCCGACGGCGTAAACGCCTACCTCGCCATGCTCAAAGAGCTCACGCAATAGCAACTACCGGCGTCACCGCAAAACCACCTGAAAAGGAAAGTGGCACAGCAGCCGTCCCGCCTGTGCCTGGAGTTGCTACCTTTTCACGCAGCTGCGGCGCTTGCCATTGTTGTTCTTGACGTGAATATGCCGAGTGGTTGCAGCAATTGGGGCTGTTCGTCCATTTCTTTGCGCAGCAATGTTATTAGGTCGGGGCACGATGGGCGTGTCGCGTGCTTTCTCCAGCGTGGGGGGAGTGCGTATGCGCCATTTCGCTCGGGCCCAAAGGCCTGGAGGGCGGCCAGTAGCAGCGCGCTGTACGCGGCGACGGCCAGCGGGGGCTGTTTGGGTACGGAGTTTGGGTTCCAGAGCTGGGCCTGGCCGACGCCAGGGGTCTCTTTCTCTTCTCTGTGGTTGACTTCGATCGGCCAGCGGTCGAAGTAGATCTGGGGTAGCACTTTAGCCGTCTGAAGTAGCGAGCATGTCTGCTCCCAGGCACTCCGGCAATTTGAGAGGAAGCACGGCTAAAGGATCGCGGGCATTCTTGCCTGCGGCAACGCCTGCTTCGGCTTTCAACGGGCATGGCTGGCCTGGAATAGAAATCCCCGCGCCCCCAAACCCGGATTTCAATGGGGACCTGCTGTCGGCTGTGGATAATCAACGTGGCTACTATAAGAAGTGATCCGCGATCCTTGCGCGCCGTTGGCGCGGTGGACAGCCGGGACGGCTATCCTACATTTGCCGCGGACAGGCCGAAGGTCCGCCGCGGCGGAAATCTCCACGATCCTTCGATTCACGCTCTCCTGTCGGGGGGCGCTTCATTCCGCTAATGTGTTACGAATCTTCGAGCCGGGTCATTCGTCTCTCTTATTCGTGTCATTCGTACTAATATCCGTCAACTACCTGTTCTTTCTGCAAGTTCTTGCGCTCAAACGCCCCATGAATATTGGGTGTAAACGTATTTGCGAAGCGGAAACTCCGGAGAGAATTTCCCGGCCGTTCCGTGAATTTCGTGGTCGAAATTCTTTTCTTGCCCACGGATTACTCCGATGACACGGATTGAAGCGACACCCGAACCAAACGAGAAGAAGCAGCCCGCCAACCAATCAACCCCGCTACAATTCCGATGCTGAACAATCCGAACAGGCCACCTTGGAAACAGCACGCAGCCGCCGGCACGCCTCAACGACCGGAACGAATTTCTATCCGTGTCATCCGTGTCATCCGTGGTCAAAAATCCTGATCGCGGCCAGTGGCCGCTCGAGGCGCATTCGTGTGCATTGGTGTCCATTCGTGGTCAAAAACGCACCCTCATTCAACCACCTACTTCATCTGCGTACAAGAGCCATCCTCTGCGCTCTCTGCGGTCAAAGCCCTTCTCTGTTTCTCTTCGTGCCCTTCGTGCCCTTCGTGCCCTTCGTGGTGACCATTTCTTTGGTTGCGGCCCAAGGCTGCCCTGCGACCTTCGTGGTGATCCCTTCTTCGGTTGCGGCCAGCGGCTGCCCTGTGTGCATTCGTGGTTGAAATTCTTCTTTGCTTCAGACGGCTAAACTGTTACGATCTGGAGTAGTCGTTGGGCGGCGTGAACCATATCGGTACAAAGCAGGTAAGCCGGCTGGCGCTAGTAGCGCTTGCTGCTTTTTCGCTTGCGACGGGGTAGGAGCGACGACGAAGAAGCGCAGGGGGAGGCGGCGCGCGCCGCCTTGCCAGTAGAGGTTCTCGAGCTCCTTGTGACGGACCTTCCGGCGTTTACCGCTGTAGAATATTCTCGTGGTCATCCGCGGAAATCGGGTTTGCGTCGTAACGGCGTCAGGCCAGCTTCATCCCGCTTACGTCTTATGGCCAACTACTCGGGGGCGGGGGCCGCGACGATGGTCCGCGTTTTTCGGACGATCCCGTAGATCAGCCCGGTTCCCGTGTGGTCCACGGCGATGGCCTGGCCTTCGTTGGCGAAGGGAACGGTCTTGATGAGCTGGAGCGTGGATCCAGCCCGCGGGAGTTCCAGCACGTGGAGCTCGGGGCGATCGTGCCCGGAGATGAGGAGGCGGCCGTCGTCCGTCCAGGCCCCGCCCGAGGCGCTTGCGGGCGCGAGGCGATCCACCACTTCCTTCGGCAGCAGGTAGGAGCGCAGCGGGCGAAACTCCGCATCCATCTTGACGACAACCGTGTGCTCCGGCCCCTTGCCCGGCTCGCCGCCCCTGCCCGCGTAGTGGGCGAAGCCCGCCCACCAGTGGCCATCGAACCAGTCCAGCCAGGTGAGGGAGCCATAGAGGACGCCGAGGCTGTGGGACGCGATGTGTTCGAGAGTTTCCGCGTCCCAGATCTCGACGCTGCTGGCCATGGGGATATCGGGGTAATTCGAGTGCGCGCATATGAGTTGGCCATCGCGCACGATGCCGCTGTTGAGATGCTTCAGCGGGGTGTCCGGTCCGGCGGTCCAGAGGGCGACGCGTTTTCCGGTGACCTTGTCGTACTTTCCGATGGTGGTGTTGTCGATGGCGTAGATGTGGTCCGCGTCCACGGCGACGCCCTGGCGGGCCTCCTGGGCCTGGATTTCGAGGCGCGGCGGCGCTTCGTCGCCCGGGGCGAGCAGGAGCGCAATGAGGCATGAAAGAAGCGCGTTCACGTCGGGTCTCCGGCTACGGCAGCGAGACGGCGTCGAAAACGGTATCCGAGCGATCGATGGCCTGGAGATCGACGCGGTCGGGCGTCACATCCACAAGCCAGAAATGCACGGTGCTCTCTTCCATGGCGTTGTACCAGCGAAGTTCGCGGCCCACGTCGCGGCTCTCGCGGCCCATGGCCCCGTCGCCGACGTAGACGGTGCCGCTTTCGGCCACCTGGCCGTTCTTGATGGGCTTGGAACGCTTTGCGACGTGGTCATGGTGTTCGAAGGCGACGCGGACGCCGTACTGGTCGAATAGCGGCCCCCAGACCTCGCGCGCGCGCGCGGCGACCGCGCCCTCGAACTTGCCGAAGGCCGGGTAGAGCGGCACGTGATACACCGCGAACTTGTGGGGCACGTGCTTGTACTTTTCCAGTTCGGCCTTGAGCCATTCGAGCTGCGGGCCGTCGACCGCGTTCAGGTGGTCGGTGTCGAGCATGAAGAACACCATGTTGTCCCCGACCTGGCGGCTGAAATAGACCTGTTCCCCCTGGCGGCCGAAGAGCGAGAGGTACCAGGGCGAGCGGACCAGCGGGTCGACCGAGGCGAACTTGTTGACCTCGTGGTTGCCGATGGCGGTCAGGATCGGGACGAGGCAGCCGTCGGTGCGCCGCATGTAGTCCGACCAGTTCTTCAGCCACGCGTCCCAGAGGCCTCCGGCGCCGAGCATGCCGTTGGCGTAGGCGAGATCGCCGCCGAGCACGGCGAAGTCGGGGTCCTTGCTTCCGGCGATGCGCTGGATGGTTCGCGCGCGGCCGTCGGCGCCCATGTCGCCGCCGTTGACGAAGCGCAGGGGGGCGGCGCCGCCGGGAAGGGTGCGGAATTTGAGCTCGCGCGAGAAGCCGTTGGTCTCTTCGCCGGCGATGAAGGAATAGGTGGCGCCCGGCGCCAGGCCGGCCAGGGGCGCGACATAAAGGCGCCAGCCATCGGCGAGTTCCATCTGCGTCTGGATATAGGTGGCTTCGACGACACTCCGGTAGGCGCTTCGGTCCTCGTGGCGCGGCTCGGTGTCGTAGTAGACGTAGACCGGCTCCGACACGCGGTCCATGACGAGGTTGATGTCGATGGTGGACTCCGGCGCGCCGGACCAGGTGAGGTAGAGGTGGCGCGGCTCGGCGTTGGTCGCGAGCGCGAGCAGGAGGGCGAGCGTGGCCGTGAGCGTGCGGAGACGGATCATGGGAGGACATCCTGTTGGGTGGCGGAAATCAAATTGGAACGGGTGTCAGCGTAGGGAATCCCGCGCGGGGCTGTCAACCGCGCCGGGGGGGCGAGATCAATGGGAAGGTTTGGGGTGCCGTTTCTGGAGACAGCCTCGCGCTCCCGTTGCCGCGGACAGGAGTCCGCGATCCTGTAACACGCTTTTTCGTGAAGGCGCGGAAAGGAGCACGCCCATTCGCGCCCGAGAAATCCCCAGGAAACACAAACGCGCCCCGCGAACACTCGCGGGGCGCGTCCCAACCAATCGATTATCCGGCTACCGCACGGTGAAAGCCGCCGTCCCGAAGATGGACGACTGCGCGGTCTCCACGCGCTGCACCAGCGAGTATTCTCCCGGCTGGAGGTTGCTCGGCAGGACAAACTCCTGCGTCGTCAGCCACGTGCCGTCCTGCCGCGTGAACTTCCTTGACGACAGATCCGCGATTACCTTCTCACCCCGGAGCAGCCGCCGCGTCTCCGTCACCTCGGTGCCGTCCGACGCGCCGATCAGCGCGTATTGCAGCGAGGCCGTGATATTGCCGCCCGGCGCCGTCACCTGCGGCGACACGAAATTCTCCTCCAGTGACAACACCTCGCCCTGGGTCGGTTCATACTTGTACTGCGCCACGGTTTCCTGACGGCTCTTAGCCCGCTGCACCTTGATGTCGTGCGCAATCAGGCCCACCAGGCCGCCCAGCGCCGCGCCAATCACCGCGCCCTCCAGCGCCCGACCGGACTGGTGCCCAATGATGCCGCCAGCCACGGCGCCCACCGCGGCGCCCGCGCCGGCGCCCTCGCCATAGGTCTGGCATCCCGCCATGCTCAAGAACAGGCAGCAGGCCATGGCGCCCGCGATCCATCGTTTCACAATAATCATTATTCACACCTCATCGTCGTTGCTGCACCCGGCGGCAGACACCGCGCGGCGTCCGCCTGAATTGTCCAAAGTATCCCAGATACACCCGGGATCAGGCAAACGTATAGCCTATAGACGATTTCAGCGCAGCAAAATTCACCCGAAAGCGGGGGAGCGGGTCAGGGGCTGGCCGGGCTGGAAATGGAGTCGGGACCAGCCGCCTCCGACCGGTTCAATATCATTTCATTGATCGCGGCCAGAGGCTGGTCCAAGGAACCCGCACCACGCTCCATTAACTTCCCGATTGGCGGACAACAATTCCCGGCCAATTCCGACAGAGCCGTCGTGGATCAACACCCGCCAACGTGGCTTGGCCTTCCAGGCGGAGACAGCGCGAGCGCCGCCTTCGAACGGCCCAAGGAAGTCGGGAATACAGCCTCGGACTCCCAAAGCGAGACAGTCCTTTCTTCTCTTCATTCGTGTCCATTCGCGTTGATTCGCGGTTCAATCAGAACTTCTGTGTTCGTAACATTTTAGCCGCCTGAAGCAGAAACGCGCGGAAACAGCACGAACGGACCGTTAATGTACGAGGAAGCGCGGCAAAGGATCGCGGACATTCCGCGGCAGGACCAGCGCATGACATCTCGTGATCGATGTGTATGTGAAGTGGCACGGGTCCCCAATTCTTTCCGCTCCTGGGGACGCCGGGATTCTATTCCAAACCACTTACGTCAATTTGTTTCCCGAGCTCCCGTTGCCGCGGACGTGCCGAAGGTCCGCCGAGGCGGAAATGTCCACGATCCTGCTATTCACGCCGGTCTTGACCGAGAATCGCCTCCAAGGCGGTGGGTGCTTCATTCCACTAACGTGTTACCGCGGTTCAAAATTGGTTGCGGCCCGAGGCTGCCCTGTGCTCTTTGTGGCCCCCGATCCCCCTTCCCGCGTGGACGACGCGCGCCCGGCTCCGTACAGCGCGGTTTTCAGGCAGGTGAACCATTCGGGCCATGGACGCGCGAACGCTTATCTGTTACAATAAGGAGGGATTGAGCTTGCCGGATCCAATCCGGTGACCTACACCGGTCCGGCGGGCAAATCCCACCATTCTGGGCGCTCGGGTTGCTGCCGGCTTTGACGTACAGCAGGCGCGGCGCGCCCACGGGGAATGTTGTTTTCCCATGTTCCGGCAACACATCGACGCCATTCTAGACGCGGAAGCCGAAGCGCGGCGGCGGCTTTCCGAGGCCCGCGATGAGGCCAGGGCTCTCCTCGCCCAGGCGCGGGCCGCCCGGGAACCAGCGTTGGAAGCGGCCCGCGAGAACGCGCGCCGCGAAGCCGCCGCATTGGTCAACGCGGGCCGTAACGATGCCCGGGCCGAGCGCAAACGCCTCTTGGACGAAACCCGGCGGCGCGTCAACGAGACCGGTCCGAAAGAGGTTTCCGGCGATGTGGTGCAACGCGCCGCCGAAACGATTGCCGGGCTGGCCCCATGATTGCCCTGGGGCGATACGCCGAGGCCAACGCCGTCGCGCATGCCATTCTTCCGGACCTCCTGACGCGTGAGGAGTACGCGGCGCTCGCGCGCGGCCCCACCGTCCAGGAATCGTGGAACGCCCTGCGGCGGACCGCGTATGGCGCGTGGCTGCAAGACGATACGGCTCCCGACGCCTTGACCATCGAGCGCCGCCTTCGCGAGGTCACCGCCGTCTGGCAACACCGGGCCATCCGGCGGCTGCATGGCCCCGCGCTCGGGGTGGGCGAATTGCTGCTCGCCCGCTGGGAGCTCGATCACCTCCAGTTCATCCTCCGGCTCTGGCATGGCCGGGACGCGCATTTCGAATCCCTGCTCGGCTTCCCCCTGTTCCTCAACAACATTGCCGCCGTGGCGCTGGCTTCGGCGGATTCGCTGGAAGGCATCGCACAGGTGCTGCGGACCACCCCGTATGGCGCCCCATTGCGCGACAGCGCCCCGCGCTACCGGCAAACCGGGGCCATCGTCTACCCGGAGCTGGCCCTCGAGCGCGACTACTACGGGCGCCTTCTCGCCGCCACAAGCGCCCTGGGCGGCGCCGATGCGCGCCGGGGCATCCGCCTCGTCAGCGACGAAATCGACGCGCTGAATCTATCGTGGCTGAACCGGCTCCAGGCATACCACCAGATTCCAGCGGAGCAAGCGGGTGAATTGCTGATTCCCGGACCCTCTCCGCTATCCCGGCAATTTGGAATCCCGGGCGCGGACTACGCCCGGATCACCGGCGCCGCCTCCGACGTGCTGGGGCAATACGGAGAAGCGGGCGCGTTCCGGGGGCCGCCCGCCGAGCGCGCCGCCCTGCTGGAGCGCGCGCTGGCCGAAATGGTCATCGCCCGCGCGCGGGCCGATCTGAGCGGCTACCCATTCACCATCGCCGGCGTATTCGCGTTTCACCGCCTCCTCCGTACGGAACTGGCCAATTTGTGTTGCGTTTTTGCCGGAAGGCGCATCGGGGTACCGGATCACGACCTCATGAGCCGCATTCGCGGGGTGAAATGATGGCGGTGTTCATCGCGGAGAGAATGGACCGGGTCAGTGTGGTCGCCCTGAAGGATGACCTCGACGCCATCCTGCGCTCCACCGCCAGCCTTCGCATCCTGCACCCGGCGCTCGTGGAAGAAACCCATGCCTGGGCGGCCCAATTGGCGTCCCTCGGCAGCGAGCGCTCGGCCGACGAGTACGCAAAGCGCCACCGGAGCGTCCAGCGCCTGGGCGAGCGCCTCGAGGCGGTCGCGACTCCG
Source organism: Candidatus Hydrogenedentota bacterium (assembly GCA_019637335.1). Classification (NCBI taxonomy): domain Bacteria; kingdom Pseudomonadati; phylum Candidatus Hydrogenedentota; species Candidatus Hydrogenedentota bacterium. The sequence goes on from JAHBVV010000001.1 coordinate 281,950, forward strand.
GAACGCGAGGGCACGGCCGAGCCGCTGCCCCTGGAGGACATTGATCGCCGGCTGGACCAGGTATCGGCGCGGGTGGCCCCGCTGCTGGAGCGCCGCGAGGAACTCGCCGGCCGCCTGAACAAACTCGCTTCGCTGTCCAACCAGATGGCGCTCCTGCTGCCACCGGGCGTGCCCCTGGGCGAACTCGTTCATTCCTCGTTTCTCCATACCGCCGTCGGCGCACTCCCGGCGGATCGCCTGCCCGCCCTCGCGATGGCGTTGTCGGGGATTCCGTCCGTGGTGCTGCCGTACCGTCAGGAAGCCGATCGCCAGCGCGTGCTGTGTATCGTGTTGCGCCGCGACGCCCGTACCCTTGAAGACGCCCTGCGCGATGCCGGATTCGAGCCGGCCCCCGGCCCGCCCGACCTGGCCCAGGTCTCCGCCGAATCGCTCCGCACGCTGGAGCGGGAGCGGGACGCCGCGGCGGACGAAATGGCGGGGCTACAGCGGGAGATTCACGAGGTTCGCGCCGCGGTCATGCCGGAATTGCGGGAACTGGCCACCGGCATCCATGCCGCCCTTGTTTTGCTGCGCGTCGAATCCTTCTGCAAGGGCACGGACCGCACCTGCCTCTTTTCCGGCTGGACGCCCCACAGCCGCTCCGCGGAATTCGTTCAGGCGGTGCGGGATCGAACCGGGGGCCGCGCCGTCGTCGAGGTCATCCCGGCGGAATCCGTGGAGGCGCCGGAATCGCTCGATGTGCCGGTGCTGATGGAGTTGCCGGCCTTCCTCAAGCCATTCCGCGCGCTTACCGAGGGCTTCGGCATCCCCGCCTATCACATGGTGGACCCGACGCTCTTCGTGGCAATCACCTTTCTGATCATGTTCGGGATGATGTTCGGGGATGTGGGCCACGGCCTCGTGCTGCTGGCCGCGGGCGCAGCGCTACACGCCCGGCTTCCGCGCTTCTCGGATGCGGCCCGGCTCACCATCTACTGCGGGCTGTCGTCCATCGTCTTTGGCGTGCTCTATGGCAGCGTCTTCGGGCTGGAGGGGCTCATTCCAGCGCTCTGGCTGCGTCCGTTGGACAATATCGCGGCCCTCTTTGGCGCCGCCATCGCCTTTGGCGTCGTATTCATCAGCCTCGGCCTGGCGCTCAATATCGTTAACGCCATTCGGCGGCGCGCCTTTGTGCGCGAGTTTTTCGACGCTTCCGGTCCTCTCGCGGTCGTCGCCTATTGGGCGGGCGTGGGGCTGGTGGTCCGCGCCTCCTTCGAGAGCGCCCCGGTGTCCAGCCCGATTCTGGCCGTGCTCCTGGTGGCGCCCCTCGCCCTGCTTTTCGCCCGCGGTCCCGTGCTGCGGCTGCTGGGCCGCCAGGATCGGGCCTTCCCGGAGGGCCTGGGCGTATACGTCATGGAAGGCGCGGTGGAAATCCTGGAGGTGCTGATGGGCTTTGTCGCAAACACCGTGTCCTTCATCCGGGTCGCCGCCTTTGGCCTGGCCCATGCCGCGCTTTTCCTCGCGGTATTCGGAATTGCGGACACCCTTTCCGGGAGCGCGTTCGGCGGCCCCCTCTCCATACTCGTCCTGCTGCTGGGCAATGCCGTCATTATTCTGCTGGAAGGGCTGGTCGTCGTAATTCAGGCCCTGCGCCTCGAGTACTACGAGTTTTTTGGGAAATTCTTCAAGGAAACCGGGACCAGGTTCGACCCCGTCGGCTTTTCATAGCCTTCGGCGCCAGGTTAAACGGAAAGGTTTGCACCATGTTTATCGAGAGATTGCCCGCGCCGCGCCGCGCCGCGTTGTTGCTGCTGCTAGTGACCTTCGCCGCGCCGATCCTCATCACGGCCACCGTGGCGGCCCAGACGGACACGGGCGCCGTACAGGTCAACCCCGAGATGGCGAAATGGGCCTTCCTGTCCGCCGCCCTGGTGACCGGCGCCTCCTGCATCGGCGCGGGCGTCGCCGTGGCCTATGTGGGCGCCGCGGCCGTGGCGGCCCTCGCCGAAAAGCCACAGCTCGCCGGGCGCGCCCTGATTTTCGTGGGCCTGGCGGAAGGTATCGCCATCTACGGCCTGATCATCGCGATCATGATTCTCGGCAAGGTATGAGCCATGCGCCTGCACATCATTGGCGACCCGGAATCCGTGCTCGGATTCCGGCTCGCGGGAATCAACGGCACGGTCGCCGCGGACCGCGCGTCGGCCCTGGAAGCCCTGAAATCGGTCCTCGATCGCCGGGACACGGGAATTCTGTTTATTACCGAGGGCGTGGCCGCGCAGGTTCGCGAAACGGTGGAGCGCCATCTGTACGGCACGGGATTTCCTCTGCTCCTCGAAATTCCCGACGCATCCGGACCCCGCGCGGATCGGCCGCCCATCGAAGATGTCGTCCGCAGGGCCGTGGGAATTCAGCTATGAGCGACCAAACGGCGCAAAAACCCGATTCGGAGATCGTCCGCAGCATCCTCGACGCCGCGGATGCCGAAGTGGCGCATATCCTGGAGGCCGCCCGCGCGGAAGCCGAGGCGGAGCGCCAGCGCGTGCGGGAAGAAGTGGAGGAAATCAGGAAGCGGATCCTGGGGGCCGCGGAGGAGGAGGCCGGGCGGTTTCGCACGCGCGAACTGGCCACCGCCGCGGTGGAAGCGCGCCGCATGTTGCTCTGGGCGCGCGAAGAGCACGTGTCCGCCACCCTGGCGCGTATCGAGGCGGACTTGCGGACTATACCGAGTGACCCGGATCGCTATCGCGAAAGCCTCGCTGCCCTGGCGGCGGAGGCTGCGCTCGGCGCGGGCGGGGTGCGGGTGCATCTGAAGCTGGCGGAGCGCGACCGGGCCCTGGTCGACGAGGCCTTTGCGGCGCGGGTGAAGGCCGCCGTGCGCGCCCGTGGCGGCGGGGACGTGGACCTGGAACTGGAATTCGACAGCGCCATCACGGACGGCGGATGCATCGCGTCGGACCCGGAGGGACGCATCGTGTACGACAACACCTACATGCGCCGCCTGGAGCGCGAACGCCGGAACCTGCGCAGGGCCATTCTGCGGGAAATCGAGAGCGGCCATGAGTGAACGCGTACTGGGACGAGTACACCGGGTCATTGGCCCGGTTGTGGAAGCCGCCGGCGCCACCGACGTGGAGATGATGGAACTCGTCTATGTCGGCGCGGAGCGGCTGGTGGGCGAGGTCGTGCGCATCAAGACGGACCGGGCATGGATCCAGGTCTACGAGGACACCACGGGCCTGCGCCCGGGCGCACTGGTATACGGCAGCGGCGAACCCCTGTCGGTGGAATTGGGACCTGGGCTGATCGGCGGCATCTACGACGGCGTACAGCGTCCCCTCGACGTGCTTCGTCAGCAGACGGGCGATTTCGTGTCCCGGGGTGTCCATGCGCCCGCACTCGATCGCGAACGCCGCTGGGACTTTACACCGGCGGTGGCGGCGCCATGCGCAGCCTCGGGCGGCATGATCATTGGCGTCGTGCGCGAAACCCCCCTCATTGAACACCGGATTATGCTTCCGCTATCCGTCTCCGGGGAACTCGTCTGGATCGCGCCCCCCGGCGCCTACACGGTGGACGACGAAGTTGCCAAAGTCCGCGGGCCGGAAGGCGAAATCGCCTGCGGGATGCGCCAGAAATGGCCCGTGCGCCGCGGGCGGCCCTACCGCGACCGCCTCCCGGATACACAGCCCCTCGTGACGGGGCAGCGCGTCCTCGACACCCTCTTTCCGGTGGCCCGCGGCGGGACGGTCGTGGTTCCCGGGGGCTTCGGGACCGGCAAGACCATGCTCCAGCACGCCCTCGCGAAATGGTGCGACGCGGATATCGTCGTCTACATCGGCTGCGGGGAGCGCGGCAATGAAATGACGGGCGTGCTGACGGATTTCCCCAAATTGGTGGATCCCCGCACCGGGCGGCCGCTCATGGAGCGCACGATCCTCGTCGCCAATACCTCCAACATGCCCGTGGCCGCGCGCGAGGCGAGCATCTACACCGGCATCACCATCGCCGAGTACTACCGCGATATGGGCTATCACATTGCGGTCATGGCGGATTCCACCTCGCGGTGGGCCGAGGCCCTGCGCGAACTCTCCGGCCGCATGGAGGAAATGCCGGCCGACGAGGGCTTCCCCGCCTACCTGCCCAGCCGCCTGGCGGAGTTCTACGAGCGGGCCGGCGCGGTCCACACCCTCGCGGGCGCGGAGGCGTCCATCACCACCATCGGCGCCGTCTCGCCGCCGGGAGGGGACTTCTCCGAGCCGGTTACCCGGCACACGAAGCGCTTCGTGCGGACCCTCTGGGCGCTGGACCGGCAACTCGCCAACGCCCGCCACTATCCGGCGGTAAGCTGGCTGGAGAGCTACAGCGAGTACACGGAGGACGTGGCCGCCTGGTGGGACGAGGAAACCCACGGGGAATGGCGGAGCTTGCGCGCGGAAGCCATCGCGATCATGCAGCGCGAAGAGCGTTTGCAGCGCGTGGTGAAGCTCGTCGGGGCGGATGTCCTCCCGGACAGCCAGCGCCTCATTCTCGATGCCGCCGCCATGTTCAAAAATGCCTTTCTCCAGCAGAACGCCTACGACAAGGTGGACGCGTTCTGTGAAGCGGGCAAACAGTACCGGATGCTGAAGATTATTCTTACCTACTACCGGCTGGCCGCCGACGCCATCAAGAACGGAGCCCTGCTGGCCGAAGTGCGGCGCGCGCCGGTGGTGCGCGACATCATGCAAATGAAATACGAATGCGCCAACGAGGATTTGGAGAAGTTGGAGGCGATCGGCCGGCGCGTCGAGGAGTCGCTCCATGAAATCAACGCCGCGCGCGCCTGATCCCGCCATACTGAAGCTGCTCGACGGGCGCGAGTATCGGGGTATCGAGGAGGTCTCCGGGCCGATCCTGGCGATCCGGGGGATCCACCCCGCCGGTTACAACGAACTCGTCGAAATCGTCGACGGGCAGGGCGGTTCCCGTATGGGCATGACGCTGGAAGTATCCGGCGGCGCCGCGGTGGTCCAGGTCTTCGAGGGCACCGAGCGCCTGAAACTCGGCGACACGCGCGTGCGCTTTCGGGGGGAACCGCTCACCGTCGAAGTCTCCCGGGACCTGCTGGGGCGCGTATTCGACGGCCTCGGACGCCCGATTGACAGCGGGCCGGATCCCATCGGCGAGCCGCGCGATGTGAACGGGATGCCCGTCAACCCCACGGCGCGTGATTACCCGAGAAAGTTCATCCAGACCGGCCTGTCCGCCATTGACGGCATGAACACCCTCGTGCGCGGTCAGAAACTGCCCATCTTCTCCGGGAGCGGCCTGCCGCACCGTCAGACCGTCGCGCAGATCGCGCGCCAGGCCCGGGTAGTGGACGAAGACGTGGACTTTGCCGTCGTATTTGCCGGCATGGGCATCAAGCGCGACGAGGCGATGTACTATGTCCGCAACTTTGAAGAATCCGGCGCGATGGAGCGGGTGGTCGCCTTGCTCAGCATGGCCGATGCGCCGTCGGTCGAACGCCTTATCACCCCGAGGGCGGCCCTCACCATCGCCGAGTACCTGGCCTTCGACCTGGGCATGCACGTGCTCGTCATCCTGACGGACATGACCAACTACTGCGAAGCGCTTCGGGAAATCTCCACCCAGCGAAACGAGATTCCAAGCCGAAAGGGCTATCCCGGCTACCTGTACAGCGACCTCGCCTCCATCTACGAGCGCGCCGGCATGATCATCGGGCGTTCCGGCTCCATTACACAGGTCCCGGTCGTCAGTATGCCCAACGACGACATCTCCCACCCCGTTCCGGACCTCTCCGGCTATATCACGGAGGGCCAGATCGTGCTCGACCGCGAACTGGATCAGCGCGGGATTTACCCCCCCATTGCCGGGCTCCCGTCCCTTTCGCGCCTGATGAAGGACGGTATCGGCGACGGCATGACGCGCGGCGACCATGCCCACCTCGCCAGCCAGCTCTTCGCCGCCTACGCACAGGTCAAGGACATCCGCGCCCTCGCCTCCGTCATCGGCGAGGAGGAATTGACACCCCTGGATCACACCTACCTCGAATTCGGCGAGGCCTTTGAGCGCCGATTCCTCAGCCAGCGACCCGATGAGAATCGCAGCGTCGCCGAGACGCTGGATCTCGGCTGGAACGTGCTCTCGATCCTGCCACGCGAGGAGCTGCACCGGATCACCGAGGAAGAAATCCGCAAGTATTACGGGAGGTGACATGGCCCGCTACGAAGTCGCGCCGACGCGCACGAATCTCGCCCGGATCAAGTCGGATCTGGCCTTTGCGCGGGAAGGCTACGAACTGCTGGAACAAAAGCGCGAGATACTCGTCATGGAGCTCAAGCGCTTCACCGCCCGCGCCATCGACGCCCAGGCCAAGGCCGACGCCGAACTTGCCCGGGCCCACGCGGCCCTCCGGGAGGCCCTCCTCGCAAGTGGCGTTTCGGCGGGAGCGACCGCCGCCAGCGCGGTGGGCGCCCTGGCCGGCGTAACACTCCGGGAACGCCACGTCATGGGCGTGTCGGTGCCGGCCGTCTCCCTGGCGGTACAGGACAGTCCGCCGTACTACGGCCCCGTGCAGTCTTCCGCCTGGACCGATGAGGCCGCCGCCCGATTCAAGACCGCCCTGCACCTGCTCGCCGAGCTGGCCGAGACCCGCATCTCCGTATTGCGGCTCGCCCGCGAAATTCAGAAGACCATCCGGCGCGTCAACGCCCTGGAAAAAATACTTATACCGGACTACGAAGCGTCCAGGCGCTATGTCGAGGACGCCCTCGAGGAATCGGACCGGGACGCGCTGTTTGCGCTCAAACGTATCAAGGAGCGGCTCGAAGCGCTGGGAGATGGATGATGATACCCCCGATTCGCCCGCTGGAGCGCATTCTGCTCCACGTGGATGCGGCCGACGAAAACGCCACCGCCACCCGATATGCCGTTGCCCTCGCGGAGGCCTGCGGCGCCCAACTGCACGCGGTCTATGTGGTGGATGAAAAGCTGCTCGGCGATCTCAGCCGCGCAAAAATCTTTCTCGACGAGGAAGTCGGCGACCTGAGCCGCGATCTCGAAGAGGACGGCCGGAAGTACCTGCGGGCCGCCGAACGCATCGCCCGGCAACATAACGTGGACCTCACCGGGCGACTGCGCCGCGGAATCCCCCACCGCGAGGTGGTGGACGAAGCCATACACATCAAGGCGAGCATCATTGTCCTCGGCGACATCGCGATCCCCCTGAGCGTGCGGGACGCCTTCGGCAATGAATTTGAGATGATCCTCTGGACCGCCCCGTGTCCCGTGCTCGTCGTGAAGGGACCCGCCGCCGAGGAACTGCTGCGCTGTTACGACTGACGGCGCCGGAACAAGGGAGCGCATCGAATGGAACTGCACAAGACCCTCACAGAAAACGCGATCTGGATCGGCGTCGCGGACATGACCAAATGGCAGGTGCTCGAAGATCTCGTCGGGCGCCTGCCCACACCCCCCGGCGCGCGCCCCCCCGTGCTCGCCGCCGTGCTCGATCGCGAGCACCGGAGCAGCACAGGCGTAGGCGGCGGCATCGCCATACCCCACGCGCGCACCAGCCACGTCTCCACCCTCTCCATCGCCCTCGCCATCTCCCGCAACGGATTCGACTTCGAATCCCTCGACGGAAGGCCCTGTCACCTCGTTTTTCTCGTGGTCGCGCCCCCCGACGCCTCCACCCGCTACCTCGACGCCCTCGCCTCCATCGCAAGCCTCGCCGTGAATCCCGGACACGTGGCCAGCCTCATCCAATGCGCCACGCCAGCGGAAGCCCTCAGCCTGCTCGAAACCGTCAACGGCAAGCGACACACCGCCGCGTCCACACCGTAACCAGGCCCCGGCGCACCTTCGTCCTGTCCGCGATCTCCTCGGCATGGCGACACGTCCCGGCATTTTCGGGTGACCGGATCTCCGCGCGTATGTTAGGATCGGGTTGAGAGCAGTTTTGGCGCCCGCGCTTCATTTGGGGCGCGGGCAGTAAACACGTAAGCGTGACTGGAGGTAGGGCATATGGCAACGATTCGGGTAACTGGGGTGCAGATGGCGGTGGAAAAGAAGAAAAGCGAAAACCTGCCCAGAATCCTGGACACGATCGGCCGCAGCGACTGCGACTTCATCCTGTTTCCGGAAATGAGCCTCACCGGCTACAACAACGATTTCAGCGACTCGCGAACCCTCGAGGCCTGGCAGCAGATCGCCACCGCCTGCCGCCAGTCCTACGTGACCGCGATTGTCGGCACCGGCGCCCGCACCGACGGCCACGCCTTCATTCAATCCCGCATCTTCTCCGACGACGGCGCCGTGCTCGGCACGCAGGAGAAGCTCGTACCCACGGAGAAGGACCGCGAGTGGTGCCGCCCCGGGGACGAGTTGCGGGTCTTCGAGTACAACGGCCTCGACTTCGGCTGCCTCATCGGCAATGACCTCTGGGTCGCCCCCGGCTTTGGCCCCTACCCGGACCGCCGCCTGTCCTACCAGCTCGGCCAGAAGGGCGCCCGCGTTATCTTCTTCAGCGCCAACTCCGGCTCGGATCCCGCCTACGCGGAATACCACAACGCCAACCTGCTGCTCCGCGCGCGGGAAAGCGGCTGCTACATCTTCGCGGTGAACGCGGCCAGCAAGAACGGTCCCGCCAACGCGCCGAGCGGGGTCGTGTCGCCCCAGGGCGAGTGGCTGACGCGCTGCAAGCTCGAAGGCGAGGATGCCTTCACCTTCGAATTCGACCCCGAAACCCTGTAATTTCAAGCCGCATCCCCGCGGGCGAACGCGCCCGCGGGGGTGTTTTTTTCGGGCGGCCCGCCCCGCCGCGCAGCGCCAGGACCCCAGCCACGCCATGCCAGCCATCAGCGCCGTTCTTATTGTGAAAAACGAGGCCCGCCGCCTGCCCGCCTGCCTGGAAGCCGTGCGGCGCGTCGTCGACGAGATTATCGTGGCGGACACCGGCTCCACCGACGACACCCTCGCCGTGGCCCGGGAATACACCCCGCACTGCCACGAAATCCCCTGGGAGGACGACTTCGCCGCGGCCCGCAACCGCGCGATCGCCCTGGCCGCCGGCCCCTGGATCCTCTCGCTCGACGCCGACGAAGTGATCGAGAACCCCGACGCCGCCCGCGCGCTCCTGGAGGAGTTCGTCCAGTATCAGCCGGATGGCGTTACCGGCGCCATCCAGCACCGTAGCCCGACGGGGAGTGGTCCCGATCACGCCGTGGTCTCCGGCCACGTGGAGCGCTTCTTCCCCAAGGCGCGCTACACCTACCGGGGGATCATCCACGAGCAGCTGGCCCCCGTTTCCGGCGCCCACCCCGGCGTCGCCGACACGGGCGTCGTGGTGGCCCACTCGGGCTACGACTGCGCCCTCCATGATCCCGATCACAAGGGCCTGCGCAACCTGCCCCTGCTCGAACGGGCCACCGCCGCCGACCCGGAAAACGAATACTACCACTACCAGCTCGGAAAGACCCTCTACGCCCTGAAGCGCTACGCCGAGGCCGCGCAGGCCTTCGAGCGCGCCCTCGCCCTGATCGATTTTTCCGGCGAGGCCCCCCGGGGACGCCAGGGGACCCCCGCCGCGCGCGAGATGCTCACCACGCTCGTCACCAGCCTGGCCTACGCCTACGCCAATACCGATCGCCTGGACGCCGCCGAGGCCCTGCTGTCCGATCACATCAACCTGGGCCACGCCGGCACGCGCCGGGCGGACTTCTACCACGTCTGCGGCTATATCGCCCTCATGCTCGGCGACGTGGAGCGCGCCCGAGCCGGCTACACCGAGGCCATGCGCTGCGGCGCTGTCCGCGAGGATGTCGCCGGCACGGGCAGCTACGCCAGCGCCTACCACCTCGGCCTGCTCGCGGAGGCCGATCAGGATCCCATCGCCGCCATCGGCCACTACGGCGACGCCCTGGCGCACAAACCCGACTACCGCCCCGCGCTGGATCGCTTCATCGATTTCATGGTGGAGCACCAGTTCGGCGTCGCGCCCGCCATCCAGGCCAGCGCCGATCCCGCGGCCTTCCACGCCGCGGTGCTCCGCAAACTTAAGCAACGCCTCGACGCGGGCGACAAGGAGGCGGGCGATTTCATCGTCACCGCCGCCGGCCTCCTCGCACTCACCAACAAGGCCTTCGCCGGCGGCCTGCTGGACGAATGCCAGCAAATCCGGCGGCAATACGGCATCGCCTGAAGAATCCGCCGGGCTCGCAGGGCTATCGGATTTGATTTCAATCGCCGCAAATGGACGTAATATCGCTTCGGTTCGAGACCCTGGTTCAAGGAAAGTGAGCGTGTTGGAGCGCCGGCATCTGTGCCGGCAAGGACCAGGATTCGCCACACGCGAAATGCCAGCGCTACAACACAGCCGTTTTTTGAGGTTCCTGTGGTTCATAAAGCGATGGGCCCGTAAGAGGCGTCTGAATGCGATTGCCCTGGCGGGCTGGCGTTTGGCCGCGCCCGCTTGTCACAATGGGGGCCAATCACCACGGCGACCCAAACTCCCGGAAAGGCTCCCATGACCTCGTTTGAACTCACCGGCAAGATCATCCTCATCAACGGCGCAAGCCGCGGCATCGGCGAGGCCTTCGCGCGCGAATTCGCCCGGCGCGGCGCCACCGTCATCGTCGCGTCCCGGAAGCAGGAAGGCTGCGAGGCCGTCGCCCGCGCTATCGTCGAGGAAGGCGGCCAGGCCGTCGCCCGCGCCTGCCACACCGGCGACCTCGCGCAGGTGGACGCGCTCTTCGAATGGATCGAGGCGGAATACGGACGCCTCGACGGCCTCGTGAACAACGCCGCCACCAACCCCTACTTCGGCCCCTTCGTGGAGGCCCCCGAGGCCGCTTTCGACAAAACCTTTGACGTGAACGTCAAGGGGTACTTCCTGATGGCGCAGCGCGCAGCGCGCCTCATGATTAAGGCCGGCGGCGGCTCCATCCTCAACATCGCCTCGATCGAGGGCATCAGCCCATCGCCCATGATGGCCATCTACTCCATGACCAAGGCCGCCGTCATCATGATGACCAAGACCATCGCCAAAGAGCTCGGCGGCGCGGGCGTCCGCTGCAACTGCATCTGCCCCGGCCTCACCGAGACCAAATTCGCCAAGGTCCTCATCGACACCCCGGAAATCCGCGATCGCCAGGTCGGCAAGACCCCGCTCGGACGCCACGCGCAGCCCGAGGAAATGGCCGGCGCCGCCGTCTACCTCATGTCCGACGCCGCCAGCTTCACCACCGGCGCCATCCTGACCGTGGACGGCGGGGCCGTCGTTTGAATGGTGAATGGTGAATGGTGAATGGTGAATGGTGAATGGTGAATGGTGAATGGTGAAGGGTGAATGGTGAAGGGTGAAGGGTGAAGGGTGAAGGGTGAAGGGTGAAGGGTGAAGGGTGAAGGGTGAATAGAGAATAGAGAATAGAGAATAGGGAATAGGGAATAGAGAATAGGGAAGAGAGAAGAGAGAAAAGTGGGTGAAGCAATGGAAACGGCCGAGCACATAACAACGCGCACGTTTAATTTCGCCGTTCGTGTAGTAGAGCTGGCAACGTTTCTGGACAGTAAACCCGGCGTCTCGGGTACGCTCGCGAAGCAATTGCTCCGTGCCGGGACGTCGATCGGCGCCAACGTGGAGGAAGCCCAGGGTAGTCAGAGCCGCGCAGACTTCCTCTCAAAGATGTCCATCGCCTTGAAGGAGGCCCGTGAAACGCTCTACTGGCTCCGGCTCCTACAGGCGGCGCACCTCTGCTCAGAAAAGCAGTTGGCGGAGATGACTGCGGAGGCCAACGAGATTGTGAGTATACTGGTTGCTATCGTGATCAACACCAGGAAGAACAATTCGGCCTGAAAAGTAAGCGCCACCGGAAGTTCTCGGTTTCAATTCACTATTCACTATTCACTATTCACCATTCTAAATTCCCCTGAGGAGCGTCATGAACCCAAAACACATCGCCGTCGTCGGCGCCGGATTCATGGGTTCCGGCATCGCCCAGCTCGCCGCCACCCACGGCCACACCGTCACGCTGGTGGACACGTCCGAGGACGCCATCACCCGCGCTCTGGGCCACATGGACTGGTCCCTCCGGAAGCTGCGCGAAAAAGAAGTGCTCATCAGCAGCCCCGACGCTGCCCTCAAGCGCATCACCACCGGAACCCGCCTCGAACTCGCAGCCGACGCCGATCTCGTCTTCGAATCCGTACCCGAGATCGTCGAGCTCAAGCGCGAGGTCTTCGCCGATCTCGACCGCATCTGCAAGCCCGAAGCCTGCCTGGCCTCCAACACCTCCACCATCCCCATTCATTTCCTCGCCGAAGCCACCCGCCGCCCGGACCGCGTGGCCGGCGCCCACTTCTTCTTTCCCGTCCCGCTCAACCCGCTCCTCGAACTCATCCCCGCCCCCCAGACCAGCGCCGCCACGCTCATGCTTATCCGCGACGTGTGCGAGGGCTTCGGCAAGTTCATCGTCCACGTGAAAAAGGATGTGCCCGGCTTCATTATGAACCGCGTCTTCGGCGCCATGACCTGCGAAGCCATTCGCCTCGTCGAGCAGGGCGTCTGCTCCGTCGCCGACGTCGACAAGGGCCTCACCACCGGCTATGGCATGCTCCAGGGGCCCCTCGCCAAGGCCGACATGGCCGGCCTCGACGTCTGCCTCCTGGCCTTCACGCATATCCACGAGATCGACCGCTGCGAGGCCCTGCGCCCTCCCGAGCTCCTCAAAAAGCTCGTCCGCGACGGCCACCTCGGCATCAAAACCGGCCAGGGCTTCTACCACTACGACGACAAAGGCAAGCCCACCGGACCTGCGGTGTAGGGAAAGGCAACACTCTAGCGGAATGAAGGTAGCTCTATTTCTCGACGACACAAATCCGCGCCGCAACGGAGGCGCCGACCAATGGGAGCGCGGGCGGCCCGCCCGCACCGCGCCGCAGGCGCGAATCTGATAAGCGGCGGTAATCCGAGTACGATCGTCTCCCTGGCCAAACCCCAGGTAGTGCAAACAAACCATGCACCTCCGGTGCATTGCAGGCGGGGACGCCTGCGCTCCCAGCCTTCCGCACGCTCCTCGTAATACCGCGGCATGACAAGAAAGATCGGGGCCTATTTCATACCGCTAAAGTGTTACGGGAATAAACGCGGCCACTCACTCCGGCGCGCCGACGCGCCACAGGGTGACCGACCGCCCTTCGGCGCCGTCCGTCTCCGGCGCAATCGTAAACTGCGTCACGATCCCGCCGTAGCCCGTCGCGCCCGCCAGATCCACGGTATACGTCCGCGGCTCGCCATCGGGGATCACGTCAAACGCAACCGCACCGCCGCCCTCGCCCTGGAAGCCGCGCCAGCGCAGCGTGGCCGACGTGCCCCCCGTGTCAAAGGCGGCCCGGATCTGGATCGCCGGCAGATCGCTCGCCTTCCAGAAACCGTCCGGACCGATAAGCCGGGGGTTCTCGCCCGCCAGCGTAACGCGCCAGGCGCCGTCCAGCGGCCAGCCCGCGTCGCGCGCATCCGCCAGCGTCCAGCTCTCCCGGTCCCGCGCGAAGGTATAGTCCGGCAGGGCGTGGCCCGGGGTGTTTTCGTACACGTACTTGCGGATTTCCTCCAGCTGCCCCACGATCAGCGTGTACGTGTACGTGTATTCAATGTTGTGGTCCAGGATCTCGCGGCGCGTCGGCGAGATATAGCCCGTAGGCCCGTCCTTTGGGCCGCCGCTCCCCGGAACCCCCGCAAATCCGCCCGTGTACGTATACGTGTTCGGCGTCCAGACGCCCACGCCGAAACCGTCCTCCCGCACGAGCGCCGACCAATTCTCCGTCGCGTACCAGTTGTCCCACGGGCCGCCCGGCGCCTCCGCCGGGGGAATCCGCGTGTCCCACACCTTCTCGATCCGCCGCACCGGCGCCCCGGTAAACGGCGCGTCGCCATCGTACGTGAAGAGGCGGTAATACGTCCCGTTCGTGTAGACCGCCGGCAGTTCCTGGCCCCGCGCCGGATACTGCGTCTCGTCGCCGCGCGCATTGTTGATCCGCGAGCGCGCCCGCACCGTGTTCCCCTCCAGCGTGAGCCACGTCTCAAACGTGCACTCCCCCGGCTCGTTGTCCAGCGGCCAGTGCATCGGGATGCACTTCACGTACAGCTCCGTCCCGCTGTTCGTGTGCGCGATCACCTTCGACGGGTTGTCGAACGCGTCCCCCGACTGGATCGGATTCCAGCCGATAAAGGTCCAGTTCTTCGCCGGCTGCTTCCCGCTCGGCGGGATATACGGAACCGGTCCCGAATAGAACGACATCTGGATCTGCCGGCCCCAGTCGTGGCTGTTGATCATGTTCTCGTCGCTGCCCGATTCCGAGAGATACGTGATCGCCCCCCCAATGTCGAGGTCGACGCCTATTCTGATTTCGCCATTGTCCAGGTAGCTCATGCCCGAAAAGGCGGGCTCCACGGTGGCGGCGGCGATAGCCAGGGCGAATAACAGCGCGGATACGGCAAGGCGGGAGTACTGCACGATAAACCTCTCATTCATACAAGGCGCGGCGGCGGGGAGTCCCCGTGACGCCCGATCCGCCGCCTACCCGCACTCTACCCGCCAGCGCCAGCAAATTTCCACGCCGCACCGCGCCATGCGCGCAATCGGGACTCGCAGCGGTACGCAGGATTCGATCCCGACGTGCAGCGCGATCCCGCCGCCCACGGGTCGCAGACCCGCGGGCGGCGGGTGGAGGACGTTCGGCTTCGAGCGGCATCTTCTTTCCGGCGCTCTACGGCAAGTTCATCTATAGAAGCATGAAGCATAACGTTTTGGCTTGCGGCCAGGGCGCGCCGGCCGACATACTCTCAAGCGCCGCCGTGCAAAAGGCGGCCACGGGCCGGACAACGGCAACGCACAACACGGAGGGTGAATCGATGGACGGTTACCGGGAGAAACTGCTCGGGTTGGACAGGGAACGCCTTGTCGACGCCCTGGTAAAGATCGCCGCGCGCCCGGAGACCGCGGAGGATGTCATTGAGCGGCTGCTGAACACACCGGATGAAAAACGCCATCGGGCGAAGCGCGCCATCGCGGATCTGAAAAGCGGCGATCAATATTACGACTGGCGGGCCTCCCACGCGTTCGCCTTGGAACTCGAAGGCGTCGTCGAGACCATCGTCGAATCCGCCGCGAGCCCGGAAGAGGGGATCGAGCTCCTCGCCGAGTTCTTCGAGGCGGACCGCGATGCCATCGAATGCGCCGACGACTCGGACGGCCAAATTGGCGCCGTGTATTCCATGGACGCCACACATGCGTTCATCGCCTTCGGCCAGCAGTGCAACGACAAGGCCTGGCTCGCGGAACGCGTCATTGAACTGCTCGCGGGCGACGACTACGGCCTGCGGGAGGACCTGCTCGAGAGCGCGCGAGACATGTTCCCGGAGGATTCGCTCCGGGCCATGGCCGAACGCCTCTGGATGATGGCGGAGGAGCTTCCATCCGGCAATCACAGCGCGGACTACCGGCGCCGGAAGTGCTTCGTCGGGGTGCAAACGCTGGCCCGCCAGCTGGGCGATGCCCCCCTGTACGAGAAGGCGACCCGCGCCGCCGGGCCCGACTTCGGCGGCGCGTTGCCGCTCGACGTGGCCAGGATCTATCTGGAAACCGGCGATGCGGGCGCGGCCCTGCGGCTCGTGAAATCGGCCGATGTGGGCGAGGCCTATCGCCCGGAGAAAGACGAACTGCTTTATACCATCCACGAGCGCCAGAAGAACCGCGCGGCCTGGGAGGAGGTCGCGTGGCGCATCTTCCGGCGGCGGCGCGCCGCCGACACCTTCGAACAACTCCTCCGCGCGATCGGCCCGAGGCGGCGCAACACCGTCCTGCGCGAGGAGCGAAAAGCGATTCTCGAGGAACCCCGCCTCTCCTGCGCGGACGCCGCCTTCCTCATCGAAACCGGCTGCCTGGATGACGCGGCGAAATACGTCTTGAAGCACGCCGATCAGCTGATCCGCGCGGGACACCACGACCTGGCCCCCATGGCCGAAGCACTCGAAAACGGCGGCCATCCCCTCGCCGCCACCCTCTGCTACCGGGCGCTCACCGATGCCGTTCTCGCGCGCGGCGCCTCCAACGACTACCACCACGGCGTCCGATACCTCAAACGCCTCGACGCCCTCGCCCCCGCGATCACCGGCTGGGGCGAATTTCCAGGCCACCGCGAATACGTGCAACGGATCGTGGAAAACCACAAGCGCAAGCGCAGCTTCTGGGGACAATATGGAGGCATTCCCGGCGTATGAAACAGCGAACCCTGGCCAGCATCTGCCCCGACTTCCCCGAATGGCCCGAGCGCTGGATGGGCCTCGAAAAAGATAGGGTCTACGGCGAAGGCCTCCTCGAGGCCATGCGCCCGTTCGCGGAATCCCTCGTCGACTCCAAACTCGCGAGCAGCACGGTAAAGCGCCACCTGGACAACCTCTGGCTCCTCGGAGGCGAGATCATCCGCAACGTAAGCGCGCACAACGACTACGGCGAGCCCCCGCAAAACCAGCTCCGCGACGCAGTCGGCCCCGACGGAGGCCCCTACTGCCGCCACCTCCACACCGAAGAGGAAGAAAGAGCCTACGACGCCACATGCCGAAAGCTGCATAAGTTTCTGAGCGAGCGCTGAGCGCATCGAGAAGTGTCTGGCGATGTTCCTCTTGTGCAACATCCGTGCCTGGGCCGAGGTTGGGGGATAAGGCGCCGAGGTTGGGGGATAAGGCGCCGAGGTTAGGGGATAAGGCGTCGAGGTTGCCGGATAAAGCGTTGAGGTTGGGGGATAAGACATTGCTTTCGGATTCGAGCAGGGCCGCCGCATACACCTCGTCGTAGACATCCGACACCCGCATGAAGAACAACAATGGGAGAATGTAGGTCTTGAAGTCCGCCGCATCCACCGGCCCCCGGAGGATATTGGCCGACTCCCAGAGATGGCTGGACAGCATTCCTATGTCCAGCTCGGGCTCGGTTATGGGTGGCATTGGCGCGTCTCCCCCGTGGGTGGCTGTTCGCAATGTACCCCATAGTAGCAACGGGATTGTGGGGGGACAAGTGGCGTTCAGGGCAATCGCATTTAAACTCGATCTCGGTATATGGGCGTAAACTTGAGTCGATTTGGAACCTTGAATCAACGATAGTGAGCGTTTTGGAGCGCCGGCATCTGTGCCGGCAAGGTCAGGGATACGCCGCAGGCGAAATGCCAGCGCTCCAACACGCGCCCTTTTTAACATTGAAGGTGGTTCATGTGGTGCTCGGCTCGAGTTGGAAGTTTAAATGCGATTGCCCTGAAGTGGGTGTTGCCTAAGCCTTCGCGCGGATAGCGTTGGTAGATTGCGCACTTGGGACTTGAGGGGTGCCCTTGATGCGCCTTGGCTGGTCGCCGCGCGCATGTGAATTGGTATTCGAGGGTTTCGGCCCGTTTGGCCCGGATCGCGCACAACGATGGCTACAAGACCGTCTCCAGACACAAAAAAAGGGACCCGCGCATCTGCGCAAGTCCCTGATTTGATTATTGGTAGCGGGGGCCGGATTCGAACCGACGACCTTTGGGTTATGAGCCCAACGAGCTACCAGACTGCTCCACCCCGCGTTAGTTGTGCTAACTTCCTGTATAGTAGCAAATAGACGGCGGCGGGATCAAGGGCGATTCGCCGGGCAATTGTGATGCGACCGCTCGTCTCGCGCGGCGTACCGGCCCGCGGCGCTTGCATCGGGCCGGCGCGGGCGTGTAGCGTGCGGGCAGGGCGCGGTGGCGCCGGGAGGCTTGGGCCGATGTCGGATGTGGAGAGCAGTCCCGAATTTGAACAGTTGTCCGCGCTCTACCAGCGCTGGGTGCGGGCGTGGCTGCCGGCGGGTATCCCGCGCGAGCGCAACGCGACTTGCCACGACTGCGCCATGGCCGCGCCCGATGCGTCCTGCGGCGGCGAGGACCTGGGCTACTATGATCGCGGCCTCAAATGCTGCACCTATTTCCCCGACATCCCGAATTTCCTGGCCGGGCGCGCCCTGGCGGAGGACAACCCCGGGGCCGGCGCGCTGCGCGCCTTCGTCACCGGCGCCGATACACGTTTCCAGGCCACGCTGCACGGAATCCAGCCCGGCCCGAAGCTAATCACGCTCTACGATCAGCACCACAAACAGGGCTTCGGGCGCGATCCCGACCTCCTCTGCCCCTACGCCATCGACCGCGACGCCCCCGAGGGCCCGCGCTGCGGCATCTGGCAACAGCGGAATGGCGTCTGCTCGACCTTCTTCTGCAAGCACGTTAAGGGCCTCACGGGCTACCAGTTCTGGCAGACGATGCGGGGCCTGCTCGGCCAGCTGGAGAACGCGCTGGCGTGGTGGGCGATTCTGGAGCTGATCGACGCGCCGGATCGCGTGTTCAGCGCGGGCGCAAGGCGCGCGGGCGACCGGAACGCCGTCCTCATTGCGCCGGACGCGTGGCGCTTCTGGCCGGGGACGCGGGAGGCCTTCTACCGGGCCTGCGCGGAGCGTGTGGAAGCGCTCGATCCGGAAGAGGCCGTCGCCATCGCGGGCCAGGAGGCCCGGCTGTACCGCCTCGAGCTGGACAAACGCGCCGCGGAACTTCGCGCGACGGAGCCCCCATCCCGCCTGCGCGCGGTCCCGTTCAACGTGCTCCGGCAGGCCGGCGGGCGCACCACCATCCAGGCCCTCACCTGCGCCGAGCCCTTCGAGGCGCCCGACGCCCTCGTGCCGCTGCTGCGCTACTTCGACGGCGGCCCCACACCCGAGACGATCGAATCCATCCGCGAAGCCACAAAAATCCGGCTGGAGCCCAAGCTCGTGCGGCGCCTGTTCGACCTGGGCATCCTGGAGCGCCTGCCGGAAGCCGGGACCGAAATCTAGGCGGCCCGGGCGCATAGGGAGCGGGCCAATAGTGGGGCGGCGCTATCAGGCGCGTCTGGTATTCTCACACCAATCCCGTGCGGATTCCCGCTCGCCCGAGTGGTGAGTTTCCATGTAAACTAAAGGGCAGACACTCCCCATGGAGGCCGACGAGCAATGAAATCCATCACGGTACACGCGGATGAACGCCTTATTGAGGCGGCAGAGGCGCGGGCGCGCCTGGAGCACACCACGTTGGACGAGAAGATTCAATTGTGGCTTACCGATTATGCGGGTCGAGAAACGCGCGTGAAGCGCTATAGCGAAGTCATGACCGCGCTTCGTGGCAAGGTTCGCGTTGGGCGCAAGTTGACGCGGGATGAGATGAATGCCCGCTGATGTTTTTCTCGATACCAATTTGTTCGTCTACCAAATCGAGGCATTGGATGAGGCAAAATCGCCGATTGCGGACCGAATCATTGGAGAGGGGATTGCATCTGGCGGCGCCTGCATCAGTTTTCAGGTTGTGCAGGAGTGCTTGAATACCTTTACCCGGAAGGCAGAAATACAACTCGAGCCCAAAGAGATTCACGACTACCTGGAAGCGGTGTTGGCCCCGCTCTTGCACGTCGGTTCGAGCATTGGCCTTTATGCCAAGGCCATCGATATTCAAGACCGCTATAACTATGGCTTCTACGACGCTCTGATCATTGCCGCAGCTCTGGAGGCTGGTTGCTCGCGCCTCCTGACCGAGGACATGCAGCATGGGCAGCGGATTGAGGGACTGATGATCGAGAATCCGTTCCTGGATCGAAACAGTTAATTTGGGAGCTGGCTTTGAGTAGCGGAAAGCTGAGGACGATGAATTCCCAAGTGCGATCATCGTGGGCGGGTTGACAGAGGAACACGGAGGGGCAGTCAGATTTCGTCATCGCAACTTGGGGGACGGGTTCTTGCGCGATGTGAGAACCTTGCCCAGCCATGTCCCGGAGAAACGGCATCCGAAACTCCGCCAAAACAACTCCGACAAGGCGCTGGGTTCATTTGGGGCTGGCTTCCAGTAGCAATCCCGCCAGTTTTTGTCCCAATCGAACGAGGGCGGGTTCAGGCCTATACCCATCAGCTCACCAGCATCGGCCCATGTCTCGGGCCAAACAGAGCGCGGCCAGTCTGTTGCTTTCGTCTCGTCGCCGCCTGCTGTTTCAACCCTGACGAAGGGCAGTGCTCTGAGCCGTTCAAGATGTTG
Source organism: Candidatus Hydrogenedentota bacterium (assembly GCA_019637335.1). Lineage (NCBI taxonomy): Bacteria > Pseudomonadati > Candidatus Hydrogenedentota > Candidatus Hydrogenedentota bacterium. The sequence goes on from JAHBVV010000001.1 coordinate 302,044, forward strand.
CCTATCCAACTCGGGGTCCATGGAATCGGCAGCTGGCAACCATCGGACGGCGATGTTCGCCTCTTCCCACCAGAGTTCAAGATTGCCGCTGGCCGCGCCGAATCCCTCGACAGCGCCCCTGTTGAGCACACAGGCCATATTCATCGAGTCACGATCTTCCGCGGCTTCGAAAACGAACGTTCGAACCCCTGCCAGCAGGGAGACCGCCACGCCCAACTTGAGTTGCCCTGTTAGCACGGCACGCGCAATTAAGCCCGCCTTCCCCGCCTTTTCTATGAAATCCGCGCAGTCCTGTGGGATGATCAGCGTATCCGGCGCCTCGAAATTGTCCGGCCAACTCCAGGGGATTTCCAGGTCCCGGTACTCCGGAGGCAGGTCATTGATCCCCATCAGCGAGTACCAATAATGTCCCTCCCGGTGGCTGAACCCGCAGATATATACGTCCGGATGCAATTCGCCAAGACGCTTCCAATCGGGCTCTTCGTCAAATACGAAGGTCGGCTGCCAGTAATGAGCGTTCATGCCCCAATAAGCTTCGGGTTAAAGTGGCCCTCGTTGATGGTGGGGCGTTCGAGGCGGCCGCGGTTGTTGTAGGTGAGCTTCATGTTGTCGAGGCCGAGGAGGTGGAGGATGCTGGCGTGGATGTCGTGGACGTGCATTTTGTCTTCGGTGGCGTAGAGGCCGAGGTCGTCGGTGGTGCCGATGACCTGGCCGCCCTGGACGCCGCCGCCGGCCATCCACATGGAGAAGCCGGTGGGGTTGTGGTCGCGCCCGTCGCCTTTTTCGCTCATGGGGGTGCGGCCGAATTCACCGCCCCACACGACGAGCGTCTCGTCCAGCAGGCCGCGCTGCTTGAGGTCCTTCAGCAGGCCGGCGACGGGCTTGTCCATGGAGCGGCAGAGGGCGGCGTGTTCGGGCTCGATCTTGTCGTGGGAATCCCACTTGCTGCCGGTGCCGCTGTAGAGCTGTACGAATCGGACGCCGCGTTCGACGAGGCGCCGCGCGAGGAGGCAGTTGCGCCCGAAGGTGTCGGTCTCCTTCTCGCCGATGCCGTAGAGCTCCTGGATATGGGCGGGCTCCCGGTTGATGTCGACCGCGGCGGGGGCTTCGGCCTGCATGCGGAAGGCGAGTTCGTAGCTTCGGATGCGGGCTTCGAGTTCGGATTGCTGGGGGCGCGCGCCGGCGTGCTCGCGGTTGAACGCGTCCAAAAGCGCGAGTTTCTCGGCCTGGCGTTCCGGCGTTTGATCGGCGGGCGCGTGGAGATTGGCGATGGGCTCGTCACTGGCGCCGTCGATGCGCACGCCCTGGTGGGAAGCGGGAATAAAGCCGCTGCCCCAGTTGCGGGGGCCGTTGACGGGCCGCCCTTTATTGTCGCAGAGGACGACGAAGGACGGGAGGTTCTCGTTGGCGGAGCCGAGACCGTAATTGACCCAGGCGCCGAGGGAGGGGCGCCCGGCGATGTTGGTGCAGGTGTTCATCTGGCATACGCCGCCGGAGTGGTTGATGCCATTGGTCCAGCAGGAGCGGATGACGGCGATGTCGTCCATGCAGGAGCCGATGTGGGGAATCCACTCGGAGGCCCAGAGCCCGCTCTGTCCGTGCTGGGTCCAGGTGCGGGGCGCGGGCAGCAGTGGCGAACCCTTTTCGCCCATGGCGGTGATGGGCTCGACAAAACTGGGCGGCAGGGGCTTGCCGGCGAGCTTGTTCAGCAGGGGCTTGGGGTCGAGCAGGTCGAGGTGGCTGGGGCCGCCTTCCATGAAGAGGAAGATGACGCTCTTCGCGCGGGGCCGGTGGTGGGCCAGGGGGACGGCGAGCGTGGCCGCGGCGTCGCGGTTGAGGAGCCAGCCGAGGGCGAGCGCGCCGAAGCCCGCGCCGGTGCGCTGGAGGAAGTCCCGGCGGGAGTGGACGCGCTCGTGGTGCGGCAGGCCGTTGTCGCGGCAGATTCGTGAGGTCACGGGTACATCCTTTGGGCTTTCGGGACGGCGTTGGTCGGGGCCGTCCCGGGTTTGCTTGCGACCTTTGAGCTACTTCCGTTGTCGAAGCGAGTTACTTCGGCTTGCGCAAACGCGCGTGGGTGTTTCGGTTCAGTCGACATACATGAACGCGTTCGAATTGAGCAGCACATGACAAAGATCCAGCAGCTTCTGGGGCTCCAGGGCGCCATCGGCGGCGGTGACGTAGTCGAGGGCGCGTTGGCGTTCCGCCGCGGTCGGTGGGCGACCCCAGGCGGTGCGGAAGGCCAGGGCCAGCGTGTCCTCGGGCGCGCCTTCTGTGGTTTTTCTTATCCGGGCGGCGAATTTTTTTGCGCGATCGATCGTGTATTCGCCGTTGATGAGCATGAGCGCCTGGGTGGGTGTGGTCGTGGCGTTGCGCTGGGCGGTGCTGGTTAGGCCGTCGGCGGTGTCGAAGATGGCGAGCATGGGCTCGAGGGTGTTGCGCAGGCGCTTTACGTAGAGGCCGCGGCGGGGCGCCTTGACATCCACGCTCGGGCCGCCGGTTTTGGCGTCGAGCTCGCCGCTGGCGACGAGCATGGCGTCGCGGATTTCCTCGGCGCCGAGGCGTCGGACACGCGCGCGCCACAGGAGGAGCTCGCCGGGGTCCTTCATCTGGTTGGCGACGGCTTCGGGGTGGTAGGCGGACTGGCGCCAGGCGGCGGAGTTCAGGATGAGGCGGTGAAGGTGCTTGAAGCGCCAGCCGTTCTCCACAAATTCCGCGGTGAGCCAGTCCAGCAGTTCGGGGTGCGTGGGCGGCTGGCCCAGGTGCCCGAAGTCGCTTGCGGAGGGGACGATGCCCTCGCCGAAATGCTGTTGCCAGATCCGGTTAACAATTACGCGCGTGGTAAGCGGGTTTTCCGGGTGGCCGATCCAGCGGGCGAGGGCGCTGCGGCGTCCGGAGCTGCCTTCGGCTCCGGGGGTGACGACCGGTTCCACGGGCAGTCCTTCGAGTACGGTGAGGAAGCGTGGCGGAATGGGCGTGCGATCCGGATCGTCGGGCATGATGGTGGGCGCGAGGGGGCCCTGGTGATCGGCGACGGCCATGACGGCGGGCAGCGGGGCCGGCGGAGGCGGGCCGCACTCTTTCAGGGCCGCTTCCAGAGCGGCGAGTTTTTCCTTGTCCTCCGTGGACATCGCGCGTAGGGGGCCGCCCCCTTCCTCGATGCACTGCCGCGCCACCAGGTACGCCATCTGCGCCTCCCAGGAGTCGCGCTGCGCGGGGTCCTTCTGGTAGCAGGCCTGGATATCGAGGGGGAACATGTCCGAGACCTTCTCGGCGTGCTTTTCGTAGTAGGGGCGGGTCAGCGCATCGATCTCGGCGCGCATGAACGCCGTGGCCTCTTCCCAGGCGGAAAGTTCCCGCTTCCATTCGACCTGGCGATCCGGGGTGACGGCGGGGACGTCGTCCTTCCAGACGATGGGCTCGAAAAAGGCGCGCAGGCTGAAGTAGTCGGTCTGCGGGATGGGGTCGAACTTGTGGTCGTGGCAGCGGCTGCACGCCATGGAGAGGCCGAGGAAGACGTTTCCGGTGACGTCGGTGACCTCGTTCATGATGGAGTCCCAGTGGTCCCGGGCATTGCGCTGGTTGTACTCGTAGATGCCGAGCCGGAGGTATCCGGTGGCGGTAGTGGCGTCGGGATCGCCGGGCGCCACTTCGTCGCCGGCGAGCTGTTCGAGGACGAATTCGGTGTAGGGCTTGTCGGCGTTGAACGCGTTCACTACGTAGTCGCGGTAGCGCCAGACCTGATCGCGGTACCGATCCTGGTTCCAGCCGTCCGACTCGGCGTAGCGTACGAGGTCGAGCCAGAATCGCGCCCAGTGTTCGCCGTAGCGGGGATCGTCGAGGAGGCGATCCACGAGGCGGGCCCAGGCGTCGGGCTCTGTATCGCGCACGAACTGGTCAATTTCCTCCGTCGTGGGCGGCAGGCCGAGGAGGTCGAAGTAGAGGCGGCGAATGAGGGTGGTCCGGTCCGCCTCGGGGGCGGGCCGAATGTTGGCCCGGCGCTGGGCACGGTAGATGAACCGGTCGATGGGATTGGCCGACCAGGCGTCGCCGGAGACCTCGGGGACGGGTGGCCGGGTTACAGGCTGGAAGGCCCACCAGGCGCGGTCGGCCTCCGTGATCTCGCCGGCGGTGTCCCGGATCTCGGCGGCGTGCTCCGGCCAGGGGGCGCCGGCGGCGACCCAGGCTTCGAGGTGGGCGATATCGGCTTTCGCGAGGGGCAGGTCCGGAGGCATCTCCAGGCCGTCGTAATGAATAGCGCGGACGAGGAGGCTGGCCTGGGTATCGCCGGGGACAAGCGCGGGCCCGGTGTCGCCGCCCTGAAGCATCGCCTGACGGGAGTCGAGACGCAGGCCGTTCTTCTGGCGTTCCGGGCCGTGGCACTGGACGCAGTTGGCGGCGAGAATGGGGCGGATGTGCTGCTCGAAGTAGTCGGGGGAATCGGGCAGGGCTTGCCCGGCCACCGCCGCGGTCGCGGCGGTGCATAGGAATAGCGGCGCGAGCGCCGCGTGTGTCCAGGATTTGCCCATCTGGCAGCCTGCCTCTGCGTGCCGGTGCGGGGAACGCCCGCGCCAGCGTGGAACTTCAACCACACAGCCTTTTGGAAGTCTACCATAACAGGGCCGGGATGAAAAATCGGGGAAATCGTGGCGGCGAAGGACTGCCCCCAGCCACGCCACCGGTGTTACTATGCTCCGCGTACACGCACCCTCACCACGGGAGTCACCCAATGCCAACGAAAAATCGCGCCACAACAGCGCTCGTCATCCGCCTGGCCGTGCTCCTGGCCGCGCCCGCCTTTGCCCAGCCCGCGCCCGCGGAGGCGTTCGCCCCGGCGGCCAACCCCGCCTTCCAACTTGACTACGCCAGCCCCACCGCCGACAAGCCCCAGTCGAAACTCTGGTACATGGACGGATGCTGGTGGGCGCTGCTACCCCGCGCCACCGGCCCCTCGCTCTGGCGGCGGACGGACGCCGGCTGGCGCGAGCATTCCGAAGTCGCCCGCGCGCTCCAGGGAGCCCCCGGCCGCGCCGATGTATGGCCGGGAGAAGACGGCATCACCGCCGCCGCCGTGACCGGCCTCACCAAGTCCAATGGCGCCATCTCTGTATTCCGCCTCGTCCGCCAAAGCGAATCCGGGACCGGCCATTGGGAAGCGCGGGTCCTCGCGGAACTCAGTCCGCCTTCTCCGGAGGACGCCATCGAAACCGCCACAATCGCCCGCGACGCCGCCGGCGCCTGGTGGGTTGCGGCGGTCGCGGGCGTCAAGGTCTGCGTGTGGGCCGCGCCCCCGGACGCCACGGCCTGGTCGGATCCCATTGTCCTCGCCGAAGGCGTCGATCCCGACGACATCGCCGCCGTGACGCCTCTGCCGGACAACCAGATCGGCGTGCTCTGGTCCGACCAGCGCCGCGAGGCCTTCCTCAAGCGGGCCCACAACGACGGCGCCCGGCCGGAGGACTGGGAGCCGGAAATCGCCATTCAAATAGGCGGCAAGGCCGCCGACGACCACATCAACACCGTTCTCGCCCCTGGCGGAACGCTCTGGGCCGCGACCAAGAACGAAATCGATACGGACGGCCAACCCCAATTCACGCTCCACGAACGTATCGCCGGCGGCGCCTGGCGCTCCTGGCCCTACGCCGTCCGCACCGCCACAACGCGCCCCAGCCGCCCCATCGCCGTCGCCAGCGCGGACTGCCCCGCCATCCTCACCGGCTACGGCGACAGCGACCGCGCCCTGCCCTTCCCGCACAACGCAAGAATCGTCTTTTCCCGCGTCAATCCGGAGGTCCCCGGGCGCATCGAGCCGCCCCGAACCGTTATCGCCCCCGACCCGGCGCACCAGAGCGCCATCCAGAATGTCACCGGCCCGCGCCACCCCTTTCCTCCGGATGCGCCCTGGATCGTTCTCGCCTCCGACCCGGAAGGCCGCGTCTACGAAGCCGATCTCCGCGGCGCCTTCCCCGAACTCGCCCAGCCGAACCCCTGATCCGCACTGGATCTCGCTGGCGAAATCGGCCAAATCGGCGTATCATGATCAATCGACGATAAGATGCGCCCACGCGGCGCCGCCAGCGCATTTTTGTCATGCCGCGATACTACTACTACTACTACTACTACTACTACTACTACTACTACTACTACTACTACTACGAGAGCGCGCAAGGCTGGGAGCGCAGGTCGAAGACGCGCCGTGGAGGGCGTCCCCGCCTGCCATGCACCGGAGGGGCATGGCGTGTTTGCAATATCGGCACACTTGATCGGGGAGACAATTGGGGCTCATCCGGTTTGAAGGTGCTTCGGCAACGATGACGGCTAAGGGTAGATTACTCGGTTCTCATTTCCGAGCGGCGACGCTATGAGCGGATACGAGATTCCTTAAACCTTGTCTGTGGTGCAGGCCGTATTTTCGGCAGCAGAACTGGATGCCAACGCACTCTTTCGGCCCGAAGGGCCAACGCAGTTTTCAGCCCTGGGCAACGCCCAGGGGTTGAGCGGTGGGTTTCTTATACGCCCTGAAAGGGCAGCGCAGTTGAAATTCAGAAGCGCTGGACCGGCTCACCACTGCGCTGCCCTTTCAGGGCGGGGAAGGTGGTGTCCCCGTATTCCCCGGGCGTTGCCCGGGGCTGGGAGCTGCACTGGCCCTTCGGGCCGAAAGGCCAGTCGATACGATTTCACCAACAGAGGCCCCAACCGGCTTACATCGACGGTTCCGGATAATTCGGGCACGGAGAAGCGCCTATGAATAATCCCGTACGCTCAAACCGGATGGGCCACAATTGGACCCGGACTACCGCTGTTTAACGGACTCGCGCCTCCGGCGCGTTGCGGGCGGGCCGCCCGCGCTCCCATTCGTCCGTACTTCCGTTGCGGCGCGGGATTCTTTCGTCGAGGATTCAAGCCAGCTTCATTCCGGCTTAGAATTACGAGTTTTGTGGGAGGCGGTTTCATCCAAGTATAGTGAGTAAGTGAATAACCACGGGCAGCCGGGGCGCCGCCAGACTGACTATCGCCCCGCCGGAAACTGGGGCCGTCGTCGCGCCCCCTTCGGGCGCGCCGAATGGCGCTGCCACGGGAGTTTGAGGTCTTGGGCGTCACTTGGAAAATCCTCGCTGTGATTGGCGATCCGGCCGAGTTCCAGGCGATCACCCAGTCGCTTGCGCGCGCCGGCCACAATGCCGAGTGTCGCCACGTAACCGATCCCGGCCAACTCGCGGCGCTCACCAGCGAACCCTGGGACGCGCTCGTATGCGGTCTTCACCAGGAACGTGGCGGCGTCGAATCCTGCCGGGCCACCGTGCGGCGCCACTTTCCCGATCTCCCCATCATCCTGCTCGCGGGCGATCTCCCCGCCGAGAAGGCCGTCGAGTACCTTAAGCTCGGCATCGCCGATTTCGTGCGCCGGGACGACCTCGCCCGCCTCGGCCCCTGCGTCGAACGCGCTATCGAGGAGGCCCGGGCGCGCGAAGCCCACCAACAGGCGGAAGCCCGCCTCCTGGAAAGCCGGCAGTTCGCGCAGGCCGCGCTCGACGCCCTCAGCCCCCGGATCGCCGTGCTGGACGCGCACGGCGGCGTCCAGGCCGTCAACCGCGCCTGGCGCGAATTCGAGGAACAGTATGGGCCCGACCCCGCCGCCGCCCTGGAAGGCGGGAATTACCTCAATGCCCCTGAGTCCTGCCATCCGGAGTGCGCCGCCCTGCTTCGAGAGGTCATCGCCGGCCGTGAGGCCGAGTCCACATACGAATACCAGGGTCACTGCGGCGGCGAACCGCGATGGTACCGCTGCCGCATGGCCCGATTCGGCGGGGACGGACCCGACCGCATCGTCGTGACCCACCTCGACATTACCCCCCAGAAGGAGGCCGAGGAAGAACTGCGGCGGCGCGAGGAACAGCTGCTCCAGCAGCGAAACGCCCTGATCGCCCTTACCAGCGCCGCCTCCATCAGCCGCGACGATCTCCATTACGCCCTGCGCCAGGTCACCGAAACCGCCGCCCATACCCTTGGCGTCGCGCGCGCGAGTATCTGGCGTCTTGTGGCGGATCGCTCCGGTATTGAATGCCTGGACCTCTACGACCAGGTGCTCGCCACGCACGAGAGCGGCGCGACCCTCGCCGCCAGCGACTATCCCGCCTACTTCCGCGCCCTCGGCGGTTTCGGGCTTATCGCCGCGAGCGACGCCGCGCGGGACCCGCGCACCCGCGAGTTCGCCCGCGACTATTTTCCCGCCACCGGCATCACCTCCATGCTCGACGCGCCCGTGCACTTCGGCGGCCTGCTGCACGGCGTCCTCTGCTGCGAACATGTCGGCCCGATCCGGCAATGGACCTCCAACGAGAAAACATTTGTAATCGCCCTCGGAAACCTCGTCTCCCTCGCCCTGGAGGAGTGGGAGCGCCGCCAGGCCGAGGAGCGCCTCCGTCTCCAGAGCGCCGCCATGATCGCCGCAAGCAACGGCGTATTGATCACCGAACGTGACGGCCTCATCACCTGGGTCAATCCCGCCTTCACCGCCATGTCCGGCTATTCCCTCGAAGAGGCGATCGGTAAACACCCCCAGGATCTTCTCGATTCCGGATGCCACGAAACCGCGTTTTTCCAAGAACTGTGGAGCACCATCCTGGCCGGCCAGGTCTGGTCCGGCACCATACTCAACCGCCGGAAAGATGGGAGCCTCTACAGCGAAAGCCAGACCATTTCCCCCATACGGGACGAACACGGCGCCATCACCCACTTCGTCGCCATCAAAGAGGACGTCACCGAGAAGCTCGCCGCCGAACAGCGCCTCCACGAGGCCCAGGACCGCCTCCAGCGCGCCGTCAGGGCCGGCAAGATCGTCCTCTGGGAATGCGATATGCGCGAGGGCGCCGTCTCCTACTCGGCCGAGTGGCTCGTGCCGGCCAACGCCGAACCCGACCCCGACACGCTCACCGTCCAATACTGGCTCGATCAAGTCCACCCCGAGGACGCCGGCCCCCTGCGCGAGGATCTCGAAACCTGCGCCAACAACCCCGGCGCGCGGTTCCAGCGCGAGCTCCGCCTGCGCAAGGGCAACGGCGAGTACCGGTGGATTCTCATGGCGGCCTCGTCCGACCCCGCCGCCACCGAAACGCCCGCCCGTATCATCGGCACCAATATCGACGTTTCCGATAGAAAGCGCCTCGAGTCGGAATACCAGCAGGCCCAGAAGATGGAAAGCGTTGGCCGCCTCGCCGGCGGCGTCGCACACGACTTCAACAACCTCCTCGGCGTCATCGGCGGCTACTCCGAATTCGCCCTCCAGACCCTTGAAGAAGACGACCCCCTCCGCGACGAAGTCATCCAGATCAAAAACGCCGCCGATCGCGCCGCCGACCTCACCCGCCAGCTCCTCGCGTTCAGCCGCCGCCAGATCATGCGCTCCGAAGTCACCGACATCAACGGAATCGTCTCCGACCTCGAAAAAATGCTCCAGCGCGTCATCGGCGAGGACATCGAACTCGACGTAAACCTCGCCCCCGAACTCGGCTCGGTCATGGCCGACCGCGGACAGATCGAGCAAGTCCTCATGAACCTGTCCATCAACGCCCGGGACGCCATGCCGCGGGGCGGGCGCCTCGCCATCGCCACCACCAACCAAACCCTCGGCGAAAGCGACGCACAGCAGCGCCCCGGAGCCGACCCCGGCGACTATGTCTGCCTCACCGTGCGCGACAACGGCGTGGGCATGGACCAGCGCACGCTCGACCGGATCTTCGAGCCCTTCTTCACCACCAAGGAACAGGGCAAGGGCACCGGACTCGGCCTCGCCACCGTCTACGGCATCGTCAAGCAGAGCGGCGGCGGCATCTGGGTCACCAGCGCCCCCGGCCAGGGAGCCGAATTCCAGATCTACCTGCCCCGCATCGACGCCCCCGCAACCGAAGAGCGCGCCCCCGCAACCGCCCCCCACATCACGCGGGGCAGCGAAACCATCCTCCTCGCCGAAGACGAAGAAGCCCTCCGCGCCGTGACCCACATGATCCTCACCCACGCCGGCTACACCGTCCTCGCCGCCGAAAGCGGCAGCCGCGCCATCGAGCTCATGCGCGAAAACACCGGCCAGGTCGACCTCCTCCTCACCGACGTCGTCATGCCCGGGCTCAGCGGGCCGCAGCTCGTCACCGAGCTGAAGGCTATCGCGCCCGATCTCAAAGTGCTCTTCATGTCCGGCTACGCCGACGACACCGTCATCCGCCACGGCATCCTCGCCGAAGGCGTCGAATTCATCCACAAACCCTACAGCTTCGCCCAGCTCACAAAAAAAATCCGCGAAGTCCTCGACAAGCCATAATCCGGCCCGTACCACGTGATTCCGCCGTCAAGGGACGTACCCGCGCACCTGCGCCCGATCCTGGAACGCACTCCCCGCGTCAACCAGGCGCCCGTTTTCCAAACGGCAATCGCTCCACAGCGGGGGTACGTCCCGGCCGGGGTATCCCCACAACATCGATCCGCCACGGACTACCCGGCAACAACCGCAACCAACAGCACATCACCGCCACCCGCTCCCCAATCCACCCGCGCCACCATTGATACCCCAGCCAGCCCGCCGTATACTGCCAACACAACCCGCGCCATCACACAGCGCCACCGGAGACCCGCCCATGCGCCACCGAACAACGCCGATCCTCGCCGCCCTGCTGGCCCTGGCCAGCCTCGCCGCGCACGCCGAGGCCCGCCTCGAACTCACGCCGCTGCCACCCACCGTCCGCGCGCGCCCGACCGGCCCCCTCCCCGCCGCCGCGCACGCCGCCCTCAAGAGCGCCCGCAACGAATACGAGTCCCTCCAGATCGCCATCACCGCGCGCGGTGAAAACGCCAGCCGTGTCGACGCCGCCATTACCCCCTTCACCAGCGCAACCGGCGACACACTTCCCACCACAGCCACCACGCTCTACCGCGCCGCCTTCGTGAACGTGCGCCATTCCGCCCCGCGCGCCACCGTCGCCCCCGGCCTCCTCCCCGATCCCCTCGCGCCCCTGGTCGACCCGTACACCGGCGAGAAGATTCCCGCCGGCCGCTGGACCGGCGATCGCGTGGAAGGCGCCACCCACGGCGGCGCCCCCTTCGATCTCTGGGCCGATCACCACGAGATCCTCTGGCTCGACGTGCACACCCCCGAAGGAGCCGCCCCCGGCCAATACACCGCCACGCTCCGCGTCACCGCCGCCAACGCCGCCGCCGCCGAACTCCCGATCACCCTCTCCGTCTGGGACTTTACCCTGCCCGCCGGCCCCTCGCACGAAAATCACTTCGGCGGTTTCGGCCGCCTGGCCGCCTACCATGGCCTCGACCCGCACAGCGACGCGTTCATCCAGCTTGAAGAGCGCTACAGCGCCGCCCTCGCCGCCCACCGGATCAACCCGGAGCTCCCGCGCCACCTCCACCCCGCGCCGGAGGAGGACGGAACCGTCCGCTTTGACGAAGCCGCGGACGCCGCCATCACCGCCTTTGTCGATCGCCACCACCTCACCAACATCCAGATCCCCGGCGCCCCGTTTGGCGATCCCCTCGGCGCCAACCGCGAGAAAGCCGCACGCTTCTACCGCGCCTGGCACGAATATCTCCAGGGCAAGGGCTGGGCCGATCGCGCCTACCTCTACATGCTCGATGAACCCAACGATCCCGAAGCCTACCAGCGCGTCGTCGATCTCGGCGCCATGGTGCGCGAGGCCCACCCCGGCATCCGCCGCCTCGTCGTCGAGCAGACCTACACCCACGATCCGGCGTGGCCCGCCCTGGAGGACGCCATCGATATCTGGTGCCCCCTCTTCGGGTTCGTGGACGAGCCCAGCACCAAACGCCTCCAACAGGCCGGCGACCACGTCTGGAGCTACACCGCGCTAACCCAGGTCGCCCCGCCCTACCACCCCGTCTACGAAAACGTGAAAGACGACCACCCGCCCTTCTGGCAGATCGACTTCCCCGTAACCGCCTACCGCGCCGCCCCCTGGCTCAACCGCCGCTACGGCATCACCGGCCTCCTCTACTGGTCCATCGTGTACTACGGCTCGCCCGAGCGAGACCCGTGGGACGACCCCGGATTCCGCGTCCGGTGGAACGGCGAAGGCGCCCTCTTCTACCCCGGCGACCGCGCCGGCATCGAAGGCCCCGTCGCCTCCATCCGCCTCAAGAACCTCCGCGACGGGATGGAAGACTACGAGTACTTCGTTCTCCTCGAACAGCACGGCGGCCGCGACGCCGTAGACGCCATCGTCCGCGAGGCCGTCCCCACCTGGGGCAGTTGGAAAAGCAACCCCGAAGCCCTCCCCGCCCTCCGCGAGCGCCTCGCGGAGGAGATCCTGCGGCGAAATGGCTGATTTATCGTACGTCGAAACTGCGAAAAACGTAATGTTTTAGCCGTCTGAAATAGTCACCCTCGTCCACGCGACGGTGGCGGCTTTCGGTGATCGTAAACCGTCATCCCCACGAAAGGGGACGTCGATTTAACTGGTGCGGACGCCTCAAAACCCACAAGTTTGTGCTGCTGCCCTACAGCGTCATTCCCGCGAAAGGGGCTGTCGATTTAGGCCGCCGTTGTAGTGAGTATGGTTTTCCATTGGCTCGTTCGGTGGCGCCAGGTTGTCGTGCGCCGCGCCTTGCGAACGTATATGGCCCAGAATGGGAGTCTTTTGTGCCCAGTTCCATGCATTTTGCCGCTCGTACGGGGAATATTTCCGTTTCCTGGGCCGCCGGAAGCGGATCTCGCCTCCATGGCCAGCAGCTTCTTGAGGTTGTAGGCGCTACATATCCAATTCCATTCGGTTCGGACCTTTTGGAGGCCCCGCAGGGTGAAGCGCCGGATGCCCATGTTGCCTTTGACGACCCCGAAGACGCCTTCGATGCCGGGGGATCGTTGCTTGTAGATTTCTTTGCCTTCGGGGGTGGCCATGCGCTGGTCTGCGGCCTCGCGCAGGTTTTCGTGTTCGTCGCGGGTAATACTGCGCGCGCCCCCTTTGCCTTTGATGCATTCACTGGCCAGCGGGCAGTTGGCGCAGGCCGTGGTCGTGTAGTAGGTGCTTTGCGCACCGTTTTTGGATGTCCCGTGTTTGTACGGGTCGAGCTTTTCGCCCATGGGACAGTAGTAGGCGTCGGCTTGGGCGTCATAGACGAAGGCGCTGCGGGAAAATTGTCCCCCGGTCCGGGGCAGCCGGCTGCGGTCCTCTTCGGCAACGGGGACGGACGGGTCGGGGCGGGGGGCCGGATTGCCCGACTTCGAGGCCGAGCGGGTGGGCATGTAGGCTTCGGTCCCGTTTTCGGCGAGGGCTTCAAGGACGGGGCCCGCGGCGAAATTCGAGTCGGCCAGAACCGCCCCCACCTTTTCGCCCGTCAGCGCTTCGGCTGCGGCGACAGCGGGCATTACGGCCCCGGCCTCGTCCGAGTTCACAAGCACGTCGGCGTGGACAATGGCGCCCGTTTGGGATTCCACCGTGGCCGTAGGCGTATAGTTGGGTCCGAAGCCGCCTTCCTTGTTCGGCAGCATTTGCGATTCGGGGTCAGTCACAGGAACGCGCGCGGGCTTGGCGTTCTTTCCGTTGTGTTTGCGCGCCTGTTCGTCCCGCTCCTGGGCGATATCAAGGGCTTTTTGGTACTTGGCTCGCTTGGCCTCCAGCCGGGCGATTTCCTTGTTAAGCGCCGCGAGCGTCGCCTTTTCGTCCTCCGGAGGCGCCAGCCCATCGACTTCGGCCGTTTGCGCGGGCTGCTCCGTCTCCGCGTCGCCCTGCTTCAACGCCTCCATCCGCCGGTCCAGTTCCTCGATGAGGTATTCAATGGTCTGGGCCGTCCGGGCGCCCTGTCGGCCGCTGTCCGCCCGAAGCCGGGTGCCGTCGATAATCAGATGCAGCAGCGCCTCCTCCCGCCGATTCACCAGCGCCCTGGCAAAATGAACCTGCAACGCCTTGATAGCCTCCGCGTGTCGCGTTCGGAATTCGGCGAAGGTCGAATGGTCCGGCGTGAACCCCTCCAGAAGCCAGATAAAGTCCAGGTCCTTGTGGGACGCCCGCTCCAGTACCCGCGACGAGCGCATCCTGTTCAGCAGCCCCCACAGAATCGCCCCCGCCAGATAGCGCGGGTGGATGGGCGGCTGGCCCTTGCCCGTGTAGGCCTTCTCCCACGCGGACCAATCCACTTCCTCAAGAAGCGCAACGAGTACACGCACCGGCGCATCCCCCGCAATCACCTCATCGAGGCGTTGCGGGAAAAGCACGTGCTGCCCCCGCGGCATCTTGGGCGTGGCAAAACGCATGTCCCGTTTACTCATGGCTGGCTCCCAACGCAGAAAGGGTTTTGCATCATGAGCAATTATACCATATAGATACATATATGTCAAGGTGTTATCTGTCATATTTTTAGGCTGAACTTAAACCGACAGCCCCGAAAGCGGGAATCCAGTGGAATTCGGAGGTTTGTGCGATCGCGTTGCTGGATCCCCGCGTTCGCGGGGATGACGGCTCTGCTCATTCCTTCCATAGTGTAGGGCGCCTTAAGTATATCGACAGCCCCGTAAGTGGGTATCCAGAGACCATGCAACGTTAACCTCGCAAACGCTCTGGATCCCCGCCTTCGCGGGAATGACGAATGCATCCAGTGTAAGCAAGGCATCTCGAATCGGCGAACGCCTTACTCCAGAAGACGAAAAACGGCATTGACGAACTTCCCGCCCCTGGGCTACCATGGGGTAATACACGCTTTCCAACGCTTACCCCCACGTCAAGAGGATTTTCACATGAGTAACCTGTCACGCAGAGATTTCGTCAAGGGCGCGGCCGCCGCGGGCATCCTGCTCGGCACGTCCAAGACCTCCTGGGCCGGCGCCAACGAGCGCGTCCGCGTCGCTGTCATGGGCATTAATGGCCGCGGCAGGTCCCACCTCGACGGCTTCGCCGGGGTGGACGGGGCCGAGGTCACCACGCTGTGCGAGGTGGATTCCCGCCTCTTCGCGCCCCGCGTCAAGGAGTTCTTCACCGACAAGGGCCAGAAAGAGCCCAAGACGGAGCAGGACATCCGCCGGGTGCTCGACGACAAGGACATCGACGCCGTCTCCATGGCCACGCCCAACCACTGGCACTCCCTCGCCACCGTCTGGGCCTGCCAGGCCGGGAAGGATGTCTACGTCGAAAAGCCGATGACGCACAACATCTTCGAGGGCCGCAAGGTCGTCGAAGCAGCAAAAAAGTACAACCGTATCGTCCAGCACGGCACCCAGCTCCGGAGCAACCCCGGTTTCCAGGAGGGCATCGAGGAACTGCGGAACGGTATCATCGGCGACGTCTACATGGCCCGCGCCGTGTGCTACAAGTGGCGCCCGGGCATCGGCCAGGCCAAGCCCGGCTCGCCGCCCGCCGAACTCGACTGGAACCTCTGGCAGGGCCCCGCGCAGGAACGCCAGTTCATGGTCAATGAAAAGGGCGAGGGCATCTACGTCCCCTACTACTGGCACTGGGTCTGGGACTACGGCAACGGCGATATCGGCAATCAGGGCGTGCACCAGCTCGACGCCGCCCGCTGGGGCCTCGGCGTCGATGTGCCCTACCGCTGCGCGTCCATGGGCGGCAAGCTCCTCTGGGACGACGCCCAGGAGGTCTTCGACGTCTCCTCGACCTCCTACATGTTCAAGGGGAAGGACGGCCGGGATCTGATGATGACCCTCGAAGTGCGCCCCTGGTGCACGAACGACGAGGGCGGCGGCATGTCGTTTGGCGTCCTGTTCTACGGCTCCGAGGGCTGGATGACCTTCCCGAGTTACACGGGCTACAAGGCCTACCGCGGCCCCAAGAGCGGCGAACTGGTCAAGGAACGCTTCGACGGATCGGATCAGAATCACTACCAGAACTTCGTCGATTGCATCCGCAGCCGCCGCCACGAGGACCTCACCGCGCCCCCCATCGAGGGCCACTACTCCTCCGCGCTGTCGCACTACGCCCTTACCGCGGCCCGCGTCAATCGCGTCCTGGAAATCGACACCGAGACCGAGATGGTCAAGAACGACGACGAGGCCAATACGCACCTCACCCGCGTTTACCGCGAACCCTTCGTCGTACCCGAAACGGTCTAATTCGTAAGCAGATCACCCACCGCGCTGCCCGCCGCCACCCCGCGGCGGGCAGCGCGCTTTTTCATGAGCCGGGGTATTTCCCGGCCGCGCGGCATGACAAAGCCACCACGGGCTACTCCAACCGGGACGGGAGGAGCGCAAGACTTCACGCGATCGCTGCGCTTGTGAAAAGACCCCGGCCCCCATTGCATTCCGGTTTTGGGGACGCCGGGATTCTACTCCAGGCCAGCCATGCCCGTTGAAAGCGGATGCAGGCGTTGCCGCGGGCGCGCCGAAGGTGCGCCGCGGCGGCAATGTACGCAACCCTTTGGCCGTCCTTCCTCGCAGACTGCCGGGGCGCCTGGAATTATTCCCGCGCGCCGCATCTTACGGGTAAAAAATCGCCATTAATTCTAACTTCCGCCTAATCCCGCGCGCACAGTGCCGCGGTATCCTTCCTCCGACAAACATCAAGGCCGAAAGACGAAATCAGGCGGAAGGACTCCGCCGGGGAAAGGAACGGTATGAAGCAGGGATTCCTGATTGACATGGACGGGGTGATCTACCGGGGCAATGAAATGATCCAGGGCGCGGTGGAGTTCGTGGCGGCGATGCGCGCGAAAAAGATCCCCTTCCTCTTCCTGACGAACAACAGCCAGCGCACCCGGCGCGACATGGCCATCAAGCTGCGCCGCCGGGACTTCGACGTGGACGAACGCCACATTTTCACCTGCGCGATGGCGACGGCGCGTTTCCTGGCGCAGCAGAAGCCCAACGGAACCGCCTACGTCATCGGCGAGGGCGGCCTGCTCAACGCCCTGCACGACCACGGCTACGCGATTGTCGATCACGACCCGGACTACGTGGTGGTGGGCGAGGGGCGGACAATGAACCTGGAGATGCTGGAACACGCGGTGAACTTCGTGCACGCCGGGGCGAAACTGATCGCCACCAACCTCGACCCGAGCTGCCCCACCCCGACCGGCATCCGCCCCGGCTGCGGCGCCACGGTGGCCATGCTGGAAGCCGCGACGGGGGTCAGGGCCTTCAGCGTGGGCAAGCCCAGCCCGATCATGATGCGGGCCGCGCGCAAGGAGCTCGGCCTCAGCGCGGACGAGACCACGATGATCGGGGACACCATGGAGACCGACATCCTCGGCGGCGTGAACATGGGCTACCGGACGATCCTCGTGCTGTCGGGCGGCACGCGGGAGGAAGACCTCAAGCGCTACGGCTACCAGCCCGATCTCGTGGTCAATTCGATCGCCGACCTGTACACGCAGGACTTCCTGCGGGAGAGCCCGGCGGCGTAGGGGTGGAACGGATGGGCCGAGTCAGGGCCAGAGAGGAAACCCGGGAGCTCTTGTGGTTCTGGCGGGCGGGCCGCCGGCCCCACGTTGTCGCCGTTCGGAATGGCGCGCTTCCCTGGAATGCTCGAGGTGGCCGCGCCCGGATCCCTAATCGTCTCCGCCATCTCCAGCGCTGGGCCCCGATACATCACCCGGGCACTCGGATTCGCGGTTCCGATATCGATCGCGCCGTTCCGATCCGTCCGCGTGGAGGGGAGCAAAACTGCGCCTTGATCTCGACTTTCGTTTCGGCGATTCGCGGAACAACCACGCAAAGAGCCCGGCGGAGAGCACCAGAAAAACCAGCACCGCGGTTGCGCCTTCGAAGCTGCTCATCGGTCATGTGCTCTCCGGAGCGACCCAACGAACATACACGCCCGCACATCCTCCGGAGCAATCCCGCTGTATTCCTCCAGGATCTCATCGGTGGTCGCGCCATGCGCCAGAAGATTGAGCATAAATTCCACGCTCAGGCGCGTCCCGGCGATCACAGGCTTTCCGCAGAGGATATCGGGATCGCACGTGATCCGTTCCAAAAGCCGTTCTTCGTTCATGATGGTGCTCCTGAAAGAATGATACCCCATGCGAACGTTCGCGGCAAGACCATCCGGCGCGCCCGGCCCATCCAGCGGGAACGCGTCCGCTATTCGGCGCCTTCGGCCCAGCTTCGGGCCTCGGCAATCCGCGTCTCGACGCCGGCGCCCTCGTGGAACCAGATGCGCCCTCGCGCCGTCTGGGTCTCGCCCGGGGCGGCGTCGGGGAAGGACGGATCGGCGTGGGCGCAGGGGCATTTCGCGTTGCCCCAGCAGCGATCCACGGGCGTGAAGGCGATGATCACCCAGCGCGTTCCGTCGTCGTTGCGGACGGCGGTCACGGGCGCTTCGAAGGTCTTGTTTTCGTTCGCCTGCGCCGCGAAGCCCCGGAGCTCCTTGAGCATGAGGCAGACCTGCGCGCGGAGACCTTCCAGGATGGCGTCGGTCCCGTTGCGCACCCAGAGGTCGATGTCCACGGTGGTTTCCCCGGGCGTGAGCCGTGCGCCGAAGCTGACGTTGTTCGGCAGGGTGCGCTCCAGCGTAAGGCCGGTGTCGGTGCGGGTCCAGTCGATGTTGTAGATCCGCTCGTTGCGCGCGTCCCAGTAGGTCGGGATATGGGTATGGGCCAGGTAGATCAGGTCGCCGCCGCGCCAGATGGCTTCCGGGACGTCGAGCACCGCGTAGCCGCCGTTGGGCCAGGGCGGGAAGATGCTCGCCTTGGTACCGCGCTGCGGGGCGACGGCGCCCTCGAGGAAGCCAATACGCGGGTGGCGCCCGCCGGGGTACGGCAGTACGCGCAGGCCCGGTCCGTCGGCGCGCTCCAGCGCTTCGGGGTCAAACGTCACGGCGCGGGCGATCTGCTCAAACTCCGCGACCTCCCAGCCGGCGACTTCCGCGGCTTCTTCCATGGCGTAGCCATGATGCACGAGCATATTCTCGACCCAGAAGCGCAGGTCGTTGCGGGTCGCCTCGACTTCCGGGGCCTGCTTCAACACACCGTCCTTCGGGAGCGGATAGCGCATGGCGGGCATGCCCTTTGCCTCCGGGTGGGCGTCGGCGGCGGGGATCAGGTCGCGCAGGGCGATGGTGTTGAAGCCTTCGGCCTTCAGGTAGTCCATGAACTCGATGAAGCGATCCGGATCCGTGTGCACCCAGGGGTGCGCCACATCGGGCACGCCGTGAAACTGGAGGATCACCGGCTGGCCGGGCTTTCCGGTATGCACGAGCTTCTTGAAGTGATCGAGGGTCCAATCCGGGTAGGCGTCGCCGGTGGTGGGGATGAGCAGGCGGTGGTGCCGGTCCGGCTCGTAGCGCGGGCCGATCTCGATGCGGCCGTAGGGCATTTCCGGCTGCATGCCGCGCCGGGCCAGCTGGTAGCCGAGCTTTTCCAGCACCCGCACGCCCTCGATGCAGAAGGCGTTGCCCGGCCAGGCGAACGTGACGGGCTTCGGCACGCCCACTTTGGCCAGGGCGTATTCCACCAGGGCCAGCTCGCCCTCCAGCCGCGCCGCCTCCGCCGGGCTCGCGAAGCCCTGGTGAGTCCAGGTGTGGTTGCCGATTTCGAAGCCCATTGCGTGGATGGCGGCGACGTCCTCCCAGGTCAGGAAGTTTTCGCCGTCCTCCATCCAGCGGTGGGTGACGTAGAAGGTGGCGCCGAAGCCGCGCTCCTTCAGGGCCGGCGCGACGAAGGTCACATGGGACTTCACGGCGTCGTCGAAGGTGAGCACGACCGTCTTCTCGGGGAGTTCGGCGGCCCCGGCCATCGTGGCGGCGGCGATAAGCGCGGCAAGCAGGCGTTTCATGGCGCATTCCTCCGGATCCGCGCGCCGGGGTGGGTGAATTGAAGGCGGGCCGGCGCGGGCGGGTTCCCTGGGGAGGATAATACAAGAGCCCACCGCGCGCGCGCCAGCAGGATTTGCCGCCAGGGCAATCGCATTTAAACTTCCTGTCCGAGCCGAGCGCCATACGAACCACCTGAAATGTAAGAAAGGGCGCGTGTTGGAGCGCTGGCATTTCGCCTGCGGCGAATCCCTGACCTTGCCGGCAGAGATGCCGGCGCTCCAACACGCTCACTTTCATTGATTCAAGGCTCCGAATCAACTCAAGTTTACGCCCAAATACCTTGATCGGGCTTAAATGCGGTTGCCCTGGATTTGCCGCGTTGTCCGGCCGGGGAAAAGGCCCTATAATCATCGGGCGCGCACCGACGCGGTGCGGGAGAGAACCGGAGACGCGGGGGACAATAAGGAACCACAGGCATGACGCTTTCGCGAAGAAAATTCCTGGCCGCAAGCGGCGCGGTGCTCGCCGCGCCCTATATCATTCCATCCACGGCGATGGGCGCGGATGGGGCCACGGCCCCGAGCAACCGCATTAACATCGGCGTGGTGGGCACGGGCAGCCAGGCGGGCGGCCTGATGAAGAACGCAATCCAGCACGAGAACACGCGGGTCGTGGCGCTGTGCGACGTGGACCATACCCGCCTGGCGGAGGCGAAGCAGCGGGTCGACGAGTATTACGGGGACACGGCCTGCGCCGTGCACCACGACTACCGCGAGCTGCTCGCGCGCGAGGACATCGACGCGGTGATCGTGGCGACGCCGGACCACTGGCACGCGCTGGTGTGCGTGGAGGCGGCGCGCCGCGGCAAGGATATCTACTGCGAGAAACCGCTCACGTGGTCGCTGGGCGAGGGCCGCGCGGTGGTGAAGGCGGTGCGGGAGAACAAGCGCGTTTTCCAGGTGGGGAGCATGCAGCGATCCGGCGATCAGTTCAAGAAGGCGTGCGAGCTGGTGCGCAACGGCTACGTCGGGCGCATCAACCAGATCTATGTGGCGCTGCCGGACCAGGGCAAGGCGCTGTGGGCCGATTCCTACCCCGCGCCGCCGCCCGAGCTCGACTACGAGATGTACGTCGGGCCGGCCGAGTGGGCGCCCTACCATGAGAACCGCTGCCACTGGGACTGGCGCTGGTGGATGGGCTTTGGCGGCGGGCAGATGATGGACTGGATCGGGCACCACGGCGACATCGCGCACATGGCGATGGACTGGGACAACACCGGTCCCCGCGAAGTGGAGGGTATCCGCTGGGATCCGATCCGGGAGCGGAACAACCTGTACGACGCTCCCGCGCGCTATATGTTCAACTGCCACTATCGCGGCGGCGTGACGCTGACCGTCGCGAACGCCAGCGATATGCCGGATGCCTGGGCGAAACCGGGCAGCCTGGGCACGATGTTCATCGGGAGCCGCGGCCGCTGGCTTTGGGTTGATCGCAGCGGAATTGAGGCGAGCGACGAGAAGATTCTGGCGACGGAATTCTCGCCGCGCGATTTCCGGTTTCGGGAGGGCAGAAACCACATGACGGACTGGCTGAACTGCATTGTGACGCGCGAAGAGACGATTGCGCCGGTGAACGCCGGGCACCGTTCGGCGTCCATTGGCCACCTCGGCAAGATTGCGTGCATGCTCGGCGGCTCGTTCAAGTGGGATCCGAAAAAGGAAGAAATCACAGACAACGCGGCGCTCAACGGGCTGATCACGCGGCGCTATCGCGGGGACTGGTCGCTGGAGGCCTGACGGTTTGCAACGCGCGCCCGTGGCGGGCCGGGATCAGGGTTCTCCCGCCCGCCACGGGGCCGCGTCCCAGATCCTCACGCGCAGATCGGCCCCGGCGGTGGCGAGCGTGTGGCCGCCGGGGCTGAACGCCAGGTCGTAAATGCCGTGGTTCAGGCTGAGCACGGGGGCGCCGGTTTCCACGTTCCAGATGCGGGCCGTTTGCAGGTCTCCGCTGGCGATCCGGCGACCGTCCGGGCTGAAGGCGACCTTGTGCGCGCGGTCGAGCAATCCTTCAAACCGGCGAATCATCGCGCCCGTTTCCAGGTCCCAGAGCAGCACCGCGAACTGGTTGTACGAGGTCGCCAGCGTTTTGCCGTCCGGCGAAAACGCGGCGCCATGGGCCCATCCCAGCGCCGGGTCGAATCGGTGTAAGACGTGGCCGCGCTCCGTATCCCAGACCCAGGCGCTTCCATCACGGTTTCCGGTCGCCAGGAGCCGCCCGTCCGGGCTGTAGGCAATCGCGTCCACCACGTCTTGCTGCCCGGCGTACGCTCCGACGCGTTCCCAGCTTTCGCAGTTCCACTCGAACACCGGCAGCGGCACGCCCTGGCCCATGTCCCAGCCCGCAGTTGCAACGCGCTCCCCATCCGGGCGCATGGCGACATACCGGAGGCCGTTGGTAAACTCTGGCACCGGCTGATCCCGAAGCAGCGCGCCGGTGCGCCAATCCCAGACGAGGATATGTCCGCGCGCATCACCCGCGATGAGGCGTTGTCCATCGGGGTGAAAGGCCAGCGAGTTAATCCAGTCACGGCCGCCTTCCAGTACGCGCAGGGGATCCGCGGGGGTCTCGTCG